>NZ_CAHJXL010000001.1:918750-1225000 GCF_903645315.1 Victivallis sp. Marseille-Q1083 | reverse complement strand
TCATTGTCGAAAGGGAGACAGCCCAGACCGCCGGTTAAGGTCCCAAATTTAAGCTTAGTGGTTGAAGGATGTGGAGTTGCATAAACAGCCAGGATGTTGGCTTAGAGGCAGCCATCATTTAAAGAGTGCGTAATAGCTCACTGGTCGAGTGATTCTGCGCCGAAGATGATCGGGACTGAAGCTTAAAACCGAAGCCGCGGATTGTAACAATTGTTACAGTGGTAGAAGAGCGTTGTATATGGGTAGAAGCCGATGAGAGATCGGAGGTGGACTTTATACAAGTGACCATGCAGGCATGAGTAGCGAAAAACCGGATGAGAATTCCGGTCACCGAAAACCTAAGGATTCCTGGGGAAGGTTCGTCCGCCCAGGGTTAGTCGGACCCTAAGGCGAGGCCGAAAGGCGTAGTCGATGGACAACAGGTTAATATTCCTGTACTATCTGATCGTAGTGATGGAGCGACGCAGTATGCTAGATGAGCCAACGATTGAAAGTGTTGGTCGAAGCCATTAAGGCGTGATACAGTCAAATGCGTATCACATATGCCCCAGAGGTGTAAGGTAGTTGGAACGCAAGTTTCGACGAATTTATCGATGCTACGCTGACGAGAAAAACTTCTAAGCGTTTGATGATCAGGTATCCGTACCGTAAACCGACACAGGTAGGTGAGGCGAGAAGCCTAAGGTGCGCGAGAGAAACCACGTTAAGGAACTCGGCAAATTGACCCCGTAACTTCGGAATAAGGGGTGCCGTCATGGTGTAGGGACTTGCTCCCCAAGCCTGCGACGGTTGCAACAAAGAGGCTGGTGCGACTGTTTAACAAAAACACAGCTCTCTGCTAACTCGTAAGAGGATGTATAGGGAGTGACACGTGACCAATGCCAAAAGGTCAAGGGGAGAGGTTAGCGCAAGCGAAGCTTCAAACTGAAGCCCTGGTGAATGTCGGCCGTAACTATAACGGTCCTAAGGTAGCGAAATTCCTTGTCGGGTAAGTTCCGACCTGCACGAATCGTGTAACGATGCCAGCACTGTCTCAACGTGGATCTCGGCGAAGTTGTAATTCCGGTGAAAATGCCGGATACCTGCGGAAGGACGGAAAGACCCCATGAACCTTTACTGTAATCTGATATTGGTATTTGGTTATGATTGTGTAGCATAGGTGGGAGGCTGTGAAGCCGCTACGCCAGTACCGGTGGAGCCACAGGTGAAATACCACCCTGTTGTAATTGAATATCTAACCCCGAACCGTGAAGCCGGTCAGGGAACAGTGTCAGAGGGTCAGTTTGACTGGGGCGGTTTCCTCCTAAATCATAACGGAGGAGCCCGAAGGTACACTCAACACGGTTGGCAATCGTGTGCAGAGCGTAAGGGTAGAAGTGTGCTTTACTGTAAGACCGACAGGTCGAACAGTTGCGAAAGCAGGGCCTAGTGATCCAGCGATGGAATGTGGAATCGTCGTTGCTTAACGGATAAAAGGTACTCTGGGGATAACAGGCTGATAGCGGCCAAGCGTCCATAGCGACGCCGCTGTTTGGCACCTCGATGTCGACTCATCACATCCTGGGGCTGTAGAAGGTCCCAAGGGTTCGGCTGTTCGCCGATTAAAGTGGTACGCGAGTTGGGTTCAGAACGTCGTAAGACAGTTCGGTCCTTATCCTCCGCAGGCGCAGGATATTTGACGGGAGCATTCCTTAGTACGAGAGGACCGGGAATGACTAACCTCTGGTGTTCCGATTGTCGCGTCAGCGGCACTGTCGGGTAGCTATGTTGGGAACGGATAAGCGCTGAAAGCATCTAAGCGCCAAGCCCGCCCGAAGACAAGATATCCCTTCTTTTAGACTGAAGGCAGGTTGAAGACTACAACCTCGATAGGCTGCAGGTGTAAGCTCAGCAATGAGTTCAGCTTAGCAGTACTAATCAGCCGTGAGGCTTAACCACCTTTTTCTTCATCGTTTCCCTTTCAAAAAAAAGGGGAGCTATGCCGAAAAAGTTGCAAGACTCAGTTGTTTATATGAGTTGCTCGCTTCATTCAGACTCTTCTTAAATTGATTTTTTATTCCGGCGCCCATAGCGAAGTTGAAACACACGTTCCCTTCCCGAACACGGTAGTTAAGGGCTTCTGCGGCGATGGTACTGCACATACGAGTGTGGGAGAGTAGCACGACGCCGGATCTTTATCTTACCCCCTTTGGCATTACGGTCGCACCCGGCATGCATAAGGGGGTCTTTTTGTTTCGACATCCCCCCAAAAAAAACTGGACGCCACACGACAGACGGCTAGCGGACGCTTTTTGAAAGACGGTGCATTATCTTACGGGAGGCACGGGAGGAAAAATAAGCGTTTCCGGCCCGACTGTTTTCGTCAAATGTTGGCGGTGATCTCGTAAAATGCCGAGAAGATGGAAAGTAATTGCGGCATCCGGATGCTGTGAGCCCAAGCGCTTGCAGTTGAAATGCCGCCGGAGATCCAAAGCAACGACGGCACTTGACTTATATTGCTCCGCGCACCCGGTGGAATTAGTCCTGAACCGGGCTTTTTGATTTTCTGGTCCTGATCTCGTCGAGCAATTGGTGATATTCTTCTTTGTGCGGAAAGCGCCGGATGGCCTCGGACGCCAGCGCCTCGGCTTCGTCGTAACGCCGTTGTTCGAGGGCTATGAAGGCCAGCCGCTGGTAGGTGGCGGCCCGCTCCGGCGACAACGGCAGCGCTTTCTCGAAGTATTCTTTCGCTTCGGACAGTTGACGGCGCTTCACGAAATAATCCGCCGCCGCCAGATACGGGAAGGGGGAGCCGGGTTGCGCTTCGACGGCCCGCCCGGCCGCCGCTTTGATTTCCGCGGCGGTGACGAAGCGGTGGGCGGAGCCGCCCTGGCTGTCCGCCTGACAGAGTTCATCCAGCCGGCTCATCCGGAAATCCGCCCGCAACAGCCGCCAGCCGCCGCCGAAAACGACCGCCGCCGTCAACAGCAGTAATACATTAGCGGATATTCGTAGAGAAAGAGCCGGTATCGGAACGTTTTCTTCCGGTTGCAGCAGCCACATCAAATAAAAGTTCAACAGCAGTACGGTCCCCATCAGGCCGGGAATTTGCAGATGGGTGTCGACCAACGCGTGGAAATAGAAGGCGACCAAGCCGAACCACAATGCTGCCGGCAGAAACGGCAGCCTGCCGGCTTTTTGACGGCGTTTCAGCTCGATTGCCCCCTTGAGCAATGGATAGAGAACGGCGCCGAGAACGGCCAGGAAACTCAGAAGTCCGCATTGGCTGCCGAACGCCATGATCAAATTATGCGGCGTATGCGGCGCTTCGTCGGACTCGATGAGTTTGCCGGCCATGTAGTCGTAGAAGAAATCTCCCCAGCCGGTGCCGGTCAACGGCTGCCGGCACATCATTTTGAAGGCTTGAATCGAGTAATCGAAACGCACCAGCATGGAGTCGAAACCGCGTCCGTAGTGGTGGATGTACCACGCGCCGCCGAGCACTGTCGCGATCGTCAGCAGTATTGCGCCGTAACGGACGACTTGCCGGCGTGAAAACAGGACGGCGCCGAGCACCAGGGTGATCAGCAGTGCCAGAAATGAGGCGCGGCTTTTGGTGCCGAAGTAACATAGCAGCAGCAGCGCCGTGACGATCGGCATGAAAATGCCCAACGTCACTTTCGGCGGATCAAAGCGGCGGAAAAAGCGCCAGGTGGCCCACCACAGCAGCGGCCCGGTCAGCAGCAGGTAACCGGCCAGCGTGTTGCAGACCGTGAAGTTGCCGTAGATGCGCCGATCCAGCATTTTGACCTGAAGATCCGCCGCGATCCGGGCGCCGGCAGCCAATTGCTGTTCCAGATATTCCGCCTGACGGTCGAAGCCGAAGAAAAATTGTTCCGCACCGCTCAGGACGCTCAGCAACGAACCGACCGCCGCCGTGTACAATAAAAACGTTGCCGTCGACGGCAATGCGATCAGCAGCCGGCAGACGCTCAGCGCATAGGCGGCCAGCCCTCCCAGGTGAACCAGCTCAATCCAGCCGTAATCGGCGGTGGAGGCTCCAATCAGGCCCAGAAATGCAGAGAGAAACGCCGCCAGCCACCAGAACAGCGATTTGCTCAACGGGGCGTGCCAGGCGAAACGGTACGGAAACGCCGCCACCGACAGCGCCAGGCCGCCGGCCGCCAGCATCGGGAACAGCATCACCGGCCAGGTGATGATCAACCAGGGGAACCACTCCGCCGGATAGTAGCCCGGCGCCTGCGGCAACCCGACCAGTGAACCGAATTTCAGCGGCATCAGCAGCGTCAGAACCGCCAGATAACCGGTCACGAATTTCTGCCATAGAGTTGGTGCCGCCGCCATCGTTTTCCTCCGGATCTGATTTTTTACAACAGTTTCAAGCCGGGTAAATCCTGGATATCGATCAGGCCGACCACCTTTTGGGCGTCGTCGACGACGACGATCGCATTGATATGACGGTCTTCGACCATTTTCACCGCTTCGACGGCCAGGGCATCCTGCCGGACGTGGAATGGTTTGGGTGTCATCACTTCCGCCATCGTCCGGGTCAAAACGGCCAGGTCCTTCTCCGCCGCCCGGCGAAAATCGCCATCGGTGAAAATGCCCTGCAGGGTGCCGTCGTCATCGGCGATGATCGCGCAGCCGCAGCGGGCGGAACTCATCGCCAGCAGTGCTTCCCGCACTTTGCTGCCCGGTTTGACGACGGCAAAGCGCTCGCCGGTACGCATGATATCGGCAGTGCGCATCGTCACCGCCCGGCCGATGGCGCCGCCGGGGTGCAGCCGGCCGTAATCGGCTTTGGTGAAGCCGCGTTCCTGCAGCAGCACCAGCGCCAGCGCGTCGCCGAGCGCCAGCAGTGCCGTCGTCGTCGTCGTCGGAGCCAGATTGAAGGGACAGGCCTCCTGCGGAACCGCCATTTCGACGGTCAATTCGCTCATTTTGGCCAGCCGGGAAGTGGCAAATCCGGTAATCGCCACCAGCTCGATTCCCAGCCGTTTGGCCGGTACCAGCACATTGAGCAGCTCTTCGGTTTCGCCGCTGTAGCTGAGTGCGATCAGCAGATCGTGCCGCTGCATGATGCCGAGATCGCCGTGCAGCGCTTCGACCGGATGCATGAAAACCGACGGCGAACCCAGACTGGCCAGGGTTGCCGCCATTTTTTTGCCGATGTAGCCGCTTTTGCCGACGCCGGTAACCACCAGTTTGCCGCCCTGTTCGAGCGTGGCGTAGCACTTGGCGACCAGTTGTTCGAACGAATCGCCGAGATTGGCTTTGACCGTTTCCAGGCCGGTGATTTCAATATCGAAAACCTCGCGGGCCCGATCCAGAACTTTACTCATCGCCGTTTCCCCCCGGTTCAAATCCGGCAGGAGCGGATGTCGTTGACGATGATGCCGCGGGCGCCGATGTCGTAAAGCTCATCCATGATGTGATTGACTTCCCGCTGCAGAATCATCGCTTTGACGGCGACCCAGTCCGGATTGCTCAACGGCGAAATAGTCGGCGATTCGATGCCGGGCGTGATCGCGCAGGCGGCTTCCAACTGCTGGCGCGGAATGTCGTATTCGACCATCGCGTAAGTCCTGGCCAGCAGGATGCCGCGCAGCCTGGCCAGCAGCCGCCTGACTTCCGGCTGTTCCGCCACGTTCCGGTTGCGGCCGATCAGGATGGCTTCCGACTGCAGCAGCGGTTCACCGACCACTTTCAAACCGGCTTCCTGCAGCGTCCGTCCAGATTCGACGACATCGGCGATGACGTCGGCGACGCCGAGTTGAACGGAGATTTCCACTGCGCCGTCCAGCTTGACGATCGTCGGATTCCGGATGCCGCGTCTGGCGAGATCCTTGCGGACCACTTCGGCGTAGGATGTGGCGATCCGCAGCGCGCCGAACTCTTCCGGCCGGAGTTCTTTTTCCTGGGGAATCGCATAGCGGAAGGACGATTTGCCGAAGTTCAACGCCTGTAATTCGGCCACCTCGGCATTGCTGTCGATCGCCAGATCGCGCCCGGTGATGCCGAGCGGCAGAATGCCGTTGCCGACGTAAATGGCGATGTCGCGCGGCCGTAAAAAGACGAAGTCGATTTCATTGGCACGGTCGGAGACGATCAATTCCCGGCCGTAACGGGTACATTTATAACCTGCTTCTTTCAACAGCAGCACCGCATCTTCCGACAGCGCGCCTTTGTTGGGAATCGCCAGTTGGAGCATAATAAAAAATCCTTTCCGCCCGGCAGGCTGACGCCGGGGCATGTTTAGAGATAGCGATAGACGTCTTCCAATTCCAGCTCGTTGGCGATCATCATCACCTGCAGATGGTAGAGCAACTGGGAAATTTCCTCCGCCGTTTTTTCGCGTCCTTCGTATTCCGCCGCCATCCACACTTCACCGGCTTCTTCCACCACTTTTTTGCCGATGAAATGTTTGCCTTTGGCCAATTCCTTCACGGTACCGGAATTCGGGTCGGCCGCCGCCGCTTTGTTCTTCAATTCAACAAATAACTCATCAAAAGTTTTCATGCCATAAGTTCCTGAATCACAAGTTAAGTAATAATATACCGCCGCGACGGGCAAAAAGCCAGTTTTTTCCGGAAAAAGTCGGTTGCCGGCGGCGGTTTTTCAGTTCCAGCGCCGCGGCAGCAGTTCATCGACGGTAATCGTCGTCCAGTCCGGCAACAGGACTTCACAGCGGAAATTTTCATCGTCGATCTGGCAGATGAACTCCCGGCAGCGGCCGCACGGCGCCCCCGGCGTTCCATCCTCCATGACCGCGCATAGCCTGACGATCCGGCTTTCGCCGGCGGTGACCATGGCGGCAATTGCGGCGTGCTCGGCACAGAAGCCCATCGAACAGGGAGTGTCGATGCAGACACCGGTATAGACGTTGCCGTCCCCGGCCAGCAGCGCCGCCGCGACGGAACCGGCGCTGCTGCTTCTCGACAATTGACGCGGCCGCAATGTCGTTCGGGCGATCCGGTAAAGTTCTTCGAAAGTCATTGAAGCATTTTCCTTGTCGGTTCAATTAAAAAAGAAAAGCAGAAGACAGTTGCCCGACTTCTGCTTGATGAATCATTCCCGGGACGGGAAATGCTCAGAGTTCCTCGCCGACTTCCCAGCGCAGGAAACGGTTGACCTTCAAATTGGGTTTCAATTTGGCAAGGCAGGTTTTGTCGTCCTTGATCCAGGGCTGACGCAGCAGACAGACTTCGCTGTACCACTTGTTCAGCTTGCCGTCGACGATCTTGTCGATGATGTTGGCCGGTTTGCCGGTCAACTGGGCGGCGGCGATTTCACGCTCCTTGGCGATGACGTCGGCATCGATGCAGTTCGGACAGATGTAATCCGGCTTGAAGGCCGCGATGTGCATGCACAGGTCGTTGAGAAACGCTTCATCGGTTTCGCCTTCGACATCGACCATGACGCCGATCCGGCCGCCCATGTGCAAATAAGAGGCCAATTTGCCGTTGGTGACCCACCTGGCCGCCCGGCGCAACTGCATGTTTTCACCGATGGTCGCAATCATGGCGACCATATTTTCCTGTTCGGCCGCCTGCGCCTTTTCGGTGACACAGCCATCGCCGTCGAGTTCCAGCGTCCGTTCGACAATGCCGTTGATGAAGTTGATGAACTTCTCATTGGTGGCGACGAAATCGGTTTCGCACAGCACTTCAACCATCGCGCCTTTGCCGCCGGTGATCCTGGTAATGATTTTGCCTTCCTTGGTCGCCCGGCCGGATTTCTTCTCCGCCTTGGCCACGCCGGATTTGCGCAATACTTCGACCGCTTTTTCCATATCGCCGCCGGCTTCGCTCAACGCTTTCTTGCAATCCATCATTCCGGCGCCGGTCTTGTCCCGGAGTTCTTTCACCATTTCAGCAGTAATCGCCATAGCATTCACTTCCTTGCTTCAAAGAGTTAATTTCAGTAATCGACTTGCCTGCCGGCATTATTCGGCAGCGCTTTCCACCACCGGCTGCGCCGCTTCCTTTTCGGCGGCCGCTTCGTCGTCGGCTTTGCGGCGCGGACGGCGGGCCGGACGTTCCGTCTTTTCGGCGGCCGCTTTTTCCGCCTTCTCGTCGGCTTCTTTCTTCTTCTCGGCTTCCTTGGCGGCACGCTCTTCGACGACCCGCTTCTGGTAGACTTCCTTGGCGACCTTGATCGCGTCGACAAACAGATCGGTGATGATCTTGATCGATTTGACCGCGTCGTCGTTGGCGACGACCGGATAATTGATCGGTTCCGGATCGCCATTGGTATCGACGATGGCGACGACCGGGATATTCAGTTTGTTGGCTTCGCGGACAGCGATGTTGTCATGGCAGACGTCGATGATGATCATCGCCGCCGGCAGACGCTTCATCGACGCGATGCCGTCGAGGTCGCGGTGCAGGCGCTCCGCCAGCCGGGCGCTTTTGGACAGCTCTTTTTTCTTCATCGATTTGGCGGCGTCGCCTTCAAGCACTTTGTCCAGCTCGTGCATTTTGTTGATGCTCTTGCGAATGGTGACGATATTGGTCAGCGTGCCGCCCATCCAGCGTTCGGCGACGTAATACATTCCGGTCGCTTCGGCGATCTCGCGGGTAATCTGCTGCGCCTGGCGCTTGGTGCCGACAACCAGAATATCGCCGCCGTCCATGACGACATGCTGCAGGAAATTGCAGGCATCGCTGATCTGATGCATCGTTTTGGTCAGGTCAATGATCGAAATACCGTTCTTGGCTCCGTAGACATAATGTTTCATTTTCGGATTCCAGCGTTTGGTCTGGTGTCCGAAGTGACAGCCCGCTTCCAACAGGTCCTTGATCGTGATTTTAGCCATGAAAGACTCCTTGTTCCGGTTGCGGCACCTTTCCCGGATTTCTCGTTTTCCCGGAAGGCACCTTCTGGTTTTGTTGTTGTAAATGAAACCTTGCCCGTCCCGCTCTCCGGGGACAGGAAGTACATAATATATCCTGCTAAAGCAGTTGCGGCAAGCGGCGGAATGTTTTTTTCGTCAATTTTCCTGATTGAGGCAGTTGTTCAGCCGGTCGGCTGCGGCGATGAAGTTCACCATCGCCGGCTGCAGCTCGCAATTCAGCGCCGAGGCGGCGAAAGTGCTCTGCAGCGTGACTTCCAGACCGCTGCCGATTGCCAGCGTATAATCATCGGCCGGCCAGGTCTGTCGGGCGAGACGGGCCAGCAGCTGCCGCCGGTCTTTGAAGGGATGGACCAGCGGCGCGCTCATACTGAACTTCCACAAGCCGCCCTGGCAGCTTAAACGAACCTCCAGCGCCGGACAGTGCAAATTAGGCAATTCTATGAGAAAGACGGTACTGCCTTCCACAATGCTGCAACGCGGGTAACTGACAAGCTGGACTTTGCCGGGATAATTGCGCTGCAGCTCCAGCAGGGTTTTCAAAATGAACTGTTCTAGCTCCATAAGGCGCACCTTCACCTGTTTAAAAAGGAACACTCCTTATGGAAAGAGGGCGTTCCCTGTCGTCTTACACGAGGCCCTCGCCAGAAAACCCACACATCCACGAAAAGAGAACGCCCAGCAAGTCCTAGACAAAACTTGCCGGCTTTTCCTTTTCGACCGGATGTGCTGTAACAACCCTGGCGAGGTTTCGTGTACATTGTCGAAAACACTGAATTTCAGATATCGGAAAAAACAGCTCTGATCGTCATGACAACAATCATAAATAAAAAATAATCCTATTGAATTTAATTTTCAAGTATTGAATAAACGAATTCGGTGATTTGTCTTTCGTTTTGGCCGCGGGTCTTTGCCATTCGGGCGATTTGATGATACATTGATTACGGCTAAAAGAACATTGAACCGATTGTGGAGGTGAAAGATGAAATATGTCGGAGCGCATGTCAGCATCGCCGGCGGCGTCGAGAATGCGCCGTTGAACGCGGCGGCCATCGGCGCCAGAGGCTTTGCAATGTTCACCAAGAACCAGCGGCAGTGGCAGTCGCCGCCGTTGAAGGAAGAATCAATCGCCGCTTTCCGGGAGAATTGCCGCCTGCATCATTTTTCGCCGCAGAGCATTCTGCCGCACGATGGCTATTTGATCAACCTCGGCCAGCCGGATGACGGAAAATTGGAGCAATCCCGCCGGGCATTTGTCGATGAGATGCAGCGTTGCCGGCAGTTGGGTTTGCTGTATCTGAATTTCCATCCGGGGAGCTACCTGCATGAAATCCCGCTGGAGGATTGTCTGAAACGGATCGCCGAATCGGTGCGGATTGCCGTGGCGGAAGTCGACGGCGTCAAGGCGGTGATTGAAAACACCGCCGGGCAGGGAACCAATGTCGGTTTCGCTTTCGAACAGCTGGCCCGCCTGATCGAATTGATCGACCGGCCCGGACGGGTCGGCGTCTGTCTGGACACCTGCCATGCTTTCGCCGCCGGTTACGATCTGTCCACCGAAGACGGATATGAAAAAGTCATGGCTGAATTCGACCGGCTGATCGGCTTTGAGTTGTTGTGCGGTATGCACCTCAACGATGCCAAGGGCAAGCTCGGCAGTCACCTGGACCGGCATGACAGCCTCGGGCATGGCGTGCTGGGCAAGCGGGCTTTCGAGTTGATCATGCAGGACCCGCGTATTGATGAAATTCCGCTGGTGCTGGAGACGATCAACCCGGATTTATGGCCGGAGGAGATCAAGTTCCTGATTGCGGCGGAAAACCTCAAAAAATAAAAAAGCGTCCGCTACGGTCCCACCGGAGTGAAACCATCTTCAAGAAACGCCGGCATTCCGGTATTTATCGTCAGCCGCCCGGCGATTCCCGATCATTGACCGGCGACATAACGTGATTTCGGCATCGATATTATCGGCCGGAATGGCGAAACGGTCGCCGGTACTCTCACCATTTAAGTTTTGCCGTATGTATTTGGGAAAGCCGGCGATTGCCCGGCTCCCGGGTAACGGGTCGAAAAGGCCGCGCACGATGTAAATTCGTTTTTTCTTGTTCCGGAAATCCTCTTGCCAGCGAAAGCTGAGCAGGCTGCCGGCGGTCCGGCCGGCCGGCGTTGTAAAACCGTTTTGGGGGGATCCCGAAATGGCGGAAGATGGGGGAAAATAATTTTCAATTTTCTTAGCGGGGGGGATTGACTTTTTCTCAATATTTTGCTATAATCTTTTATGAAGATAACTAAATTATCACTATCAATAATATCTTTGAAACGTGACAAGGAGAAAAAGCCAGATGATTGGAGCAGTTAAGAGATTGATGACGATAACCTTGTTGATTTCAGGCCTTCGGGTGGCTCAGGCGATGGTGCCGATTTGCGACCGGCAGGATATTCCGCTGGCCGAACCGCTGCGGCTGACGGTGCCGCCGGAAGCGATTACCGAGCAGGCCCTGGCCGACGGCAAGGTGGCGTTGCACTTCGTCGTCGAGAATCCGCAGTGCGGCTGGACAATGTTTCCGGAAGCCGGTCTGGCGCTGAGCGACGGAGTGAAAACCTATCCGGCGTTGCCGCGGGAGATGCCGAATGCTTACAATTACGGGCGCATCGCTTCCGGCGAAGAATTCGTGTTGGAATTTCCGCTGCCGGAGTCGTATGACCGGTCGCGGCCGCTGGAATTGCTCATCCAGAACGGGATTGTTTCCTGGGAAGCGCCGCAGGGGCGGTTCGATCTGTCGATCTGGCAGGGGACGCGGATTCTGTTGACGGCCCGGGTGGACCGCATGAACCGGACCTATCGGTTGACGGCGGCGGTTCCGGAAGCGGAAGTGGCGGAATATATTTGGGAAATACCCGGCCTGGCGCCGGTGACCACGGCAACCCCGAGCTTCAAACAGCGGCTGGACCGGACTGAACCGTTCGAAGTGAAAATGACGGCGGTCATGAAGGATGGCAGCCGGAACAGCGTGACCACGCAGGTCGTGCCGCAGGAAACGACGGTGGCGCCGCCGTTGGAGGACGGTCAGGTGTTGGTCGGCTTGTGTTTCTACGATGCGACGCCGGATGCGGACAAGACCCAGGAACAGTGGGACGCGACCGACAAGAGCTATAACTGGGAGGCCCCCCGTCTGGAGGAGAAGCATTACAGTCAGTTTTATATTCGGGAATTTGTCAAGGACGGTCTCGGCAATCTGGCGGTATTCTGGCCGAAGGTGCCGAATCTGCCGTTCGAGGAGGAACTCGAATTGGTCCGGGAATTGGCCGACCAGGGCATTTATACGATGACGATCTATCAATACCGGGAGCCTGAGGCCGTCCGGCAACTGATCGAAGCCGGCCGGAACAAATACTTTCTCACCAACAATATCGGTGAATATGCCGGCTACCTTTATCAGGAAATTTCTTCGGCGAACGCCTGCGGGATTCCGCAGGAGGGCGACCTCAAAGAGTGCCGCGATTATTTCACCGACCGGTTCATCGGCGAGGGGACCCAACGCTATTACCGGAGCTATCCGTATATTTTCTCGACTTCCGGTTCGACGCTGGCCAATTATGAACTGGAAGGCGGCATCGATTTCATCTCCGGCGAACTGTATGCAGTCGGCGCTCAAAACCTGGCCTATTCGACCGGTGAAATGCGCGGCGCGGCCCGCAAATGGCAGCCGGAATTCTGGGCCGGCTGGCTGGCCGAAGAGTGGCAGACCTTTCCGGTGCCGTACCAGTCGGATCAGAAATACCGGCTGCTGCAGGCCGGATTATATCAACAGTATCTGATGGGAACCTCGATCATCGTGCTGGAATCCGGCAGCCAGACGACGCAGGCCGGCTTCTATACCGCCGAATCCGGGAAACGGAATTATGCCTACGACGAGGAACCGCCGCGCCGTTACCGGGAGACGATGAAGGAATTTTACGATTTCGTCAAGCGGGAAGGCCGCCGGGCGTCCGGCACGCCGCGGACCGACATCGCCGTCGCGCTCGGCAATTGCGACAGTTATGTCGGAATTTATGTCGACTGGTTTGTGGCCTGGGCGCAGTATCTGACCGCGGAGAAGGACCCGAATTGGAAATACGGCGATCCGGAACGGACCAACCTGGCCGCGCAGCAGGTACTCTTCCCGCTGGCTGAAAACGCGTTGGCGCCTTATCCGAATTACTGGCTGGCCGGCAGTCCGTACGGCCAGGCCGACGTCGTCGGCATTGAGGATTTGACCCGGCTGTCCGATCTGGAGCGTTACCGGTTCATTGCCTATTCCGGCTGGAACAGCATGACGCCGGCGATCTTCCAGGTGCTGAACGATTATGTCGACAACGGCGGTACGCTGTTTCTGTCACTGCCGCACCTGTCCACCCGGTTCGACCGGGAATATACGAACTACGCCGTCAAAGACCTGATCTACGGCGGCGACCTGAATCCGCTGTTGTCGGCCAGGGTCACCGGTCGGCAACCGGTGTCCGGCCGGGTTGCCGGCGGACCGGCCGACGGCTTGACGCTGAAAGACGAACCGATTGCCGCAGTGGAACTCGGCGACGCCGTCGAGGTGGTTGGCATGGTGGACGGCAAGCCGTTTCTGGTCAAGCAGAAACACGGCAAGGGGGAAGTGTGGCTGCTGCTGAGTTGGGGATATCCGGGCAAAGAGTCGCTGGCCGACGGTTATCGGGCCGTCCTCGGCGATCTGGCCGGCCGATGCAAGGGGGAAGTCTATCTCTCGGCGGAAGGCGACACGCTCGATTACTTGAGCTACGCGGTGTATGACGACCGGGTTTATCTGCTCAATCTGGATTGTGTCGGACCGCGCAGTTTCGTCCTGCATTTGCATGGCGAAGAACAGCCGCTGACCCTGGAGCCGGCGGAATTCAAAGCAGTTCATTTTTAAGCGATGAAAGCGGGAGAACGAATGATGAAGTGTCTGCGTGATTGGATGGTGCTGGTTCTCTGCGGATTGGCCGCGCTGTGCGGCACGGCGGCGGAACCGGAACGGGAAGTGCGGAACTACGTGCTCTATTACGGGCCGGTCGACGGAGAGGAGGCATTCCGGCAGTTGGGCGAATACGACATGATCATCATCGATCCGCAGGCGCTCGGCGCCAAGGCGAAAGAACAGATTGCCGGCTGGAAGCGGCTCGGCCGGACCGTCATCGGTTACCTGAGCTGTATGGAGGTGGCTTCCTGGCACCGCTACCGCGACCGGGCGGATCTGACCAAAATTCTCAAACTGGACGGCAAGCCGTTCCAGCCCTTCGGCGACAACCTGGCGATGGATCTGGCCGATCCGGCCTGGCAGGACCTGGTGGTTGAGCTGATGCAAAGCGAAGTGATTGATTACGGCTGCGACGGTGTCTTTATGGATACGCTGGCCGATGTCGAACATCCGGATTTGCCGGAATCGCTCCGGCAGGAGCAGTTGCGCGGCATGGATGAGCTGCTCGCCAAAATCCGCAAGGCTTATCCGGAGTTGATTATGATCTCCAATTGGACGGTGGAAAAGACACTGCCGGTGGCGGCGAAATATGTCGATATGGTTTGCTGGGAGAACTGCAATCCGGCTTTTTTTGCCGCCGACCATCCGGCTGTCACCTTTATGCGCCAGGTTCGCGACGATTTTAAGCGGGAACAGGCCAGGCGGCCGTTCCGGGTGCTGGCGCTGTGGGCGGTTCCGGCCGACACCGAGAAGCCGGAGGCGCAGCGCCGGGCGATGACCGAAAAAGCCCGGGAGCTGGGATATCTCAATTATTCCTGCTATCGCGATTATCATCACGGCTTTCTGCCGTTGGAACAATAAAATAAATTTGGCTGTCGGGAAACACTCCAAACTTTTGTAAGAAAAAGGAAGAAAAGAAAATGAAAAGATGCCGTTTTACACTGATCGAGTTGTTGGTTGTGATTGCGATCATCGCCATCCTTGCTTCAATGCTGCTGCCGGCGCTGGCCAAGGCCAAAGCCAAAGCACAAGACGCCGGTTGCCGTAACAATTTGAAGCAAATCGGTTTGGCCATGGTACTGTATGCCGGTGATTATGACGATTCTCTGCCGCACGGTTACAACACGAAAGAATCCTGGTATGCCGATTGGAGTTATCGATTTTTTCCCTACCTCGGTTCCCAGGACAATGTGGATGCAATCATTGCCATTGAAGCCGGGAATGGTCTGAAAATTCTGCAATGCCCGGCCGACGGCGCGGCTCGGGTGGATACCCGGCCGCTCCGTTCGTACGCCTGCAGTTTATATTGTTTCCCGTGGGATGAGATCTGGGGATTTGGGCCGCGTAAACTTTCCGGTTTCAAAGCCCCGTCACAGACGATCGGCATTCGCGACAGTTGGAATAACTGGAACCGGCAGGGGACGGCCGACGGTTTCTATTTGAATTATACGAAATGGAACATTGAGGATAACGAGAACAATCTGAACGACAGTTACGGTCATGGCTCCTCCGGCAATAATCTTTATATGGATTCCCATGTCGCATCGCACCGGGTAACGGTGACTTCGGATGAATATTGGATGGACGATTGGTATTGAGCCGGAGACCATACTTATTTCTGGCGCTGGAAATGATCAGCCCTGATTTTTGGCCGGAAGGAATTAAGTTTATGATCGCCGCGGAAGCTTTCCGGCCAATGCGGGCTTTTTGCCGGCGTTTCAGTTTGGCGGAATTGCCGAAAAGCGGGTGGCTGCCGGGTGTTTCGGTGCCCGGCTCCCCAAAATTCCATCGCGCCGCTTTCATGCGGCGGCGCCCCGAGCCGGCAGTCGCCAATCGCCTTCCAGCCCCCTTTGCTTCCGGGATTAATTTCTTTCCAGCATGGAAAGTGGAATACGCCTGAATATATTTCCGGGCGGCTTGAAGTTGCGATGCGCCGGCGGGGAGATATGCCTGCACGTTTTTTTATGACTTTCTTATCATCAGAAATTATGATAAAACGGGAAAATAATTTTTTAATTTTCTTTGATGGGGGGATTGACTTTTTTACAGATTTTTGCTATAATCTTTTATGAAGATATCAAGTTTATCACTATCAATAATATCTTTGGATATGGCACCCCCCAAATTCTTGTAAGAAAGGAAAAAAAATGAGCAAGAAAAATTTCACGCTGATTGAATTGTTGGTCGTGATTGCGATCATCGCCATTCTGGCCAGTATGTTGCTGCCGGCGCTCAGCAAGGCAAAAGCTGCGGCCCTGAACATCAAATGCGTTTCCAATGTGAAACAACTGTGCCTGGGCTTCCAGATGTACTCGGTTGACGAGGACGACTATATGGTGCCGCGTTTTCTCGATTACTGGAATACCGGGAACTATCCGGGACTGACTTGGGACTATCTGATTGCGCCCTATCTCGGCCCCGGCTCGGACACGTATCTGGCAAATTGCAAAGACAAGAAAGGGCTGGCGATTTTCCAGTGCCCGGCTGATTCGATTGCCCGCAGTGATGAGTGGGAAGATCCGGGCAGCTATCAGCTGCCGCCCCGCAGTTATGCTACGACCGCATATACCGGGAGCGGTACCGATTTGAAGAAGATGTCGAGAGCGAAAGGACAATTTGTCATTCTGAAAGATCTGTGGGAAGCTCACAATCAGCAATGCAGTGCGAACAGTTCCTGGGTGGATTATAATGGCTGGCAGATTTCGCTGGGTTCTGATGAGAAGAATACTGCCACCTGCGTTACTTATGGACATCCGAGCCTGCGTGATAATTTCGGTTGGAGCGATGGTCACGTTGAAGCTCGCCGCCCGACTCAGACCACCGAAACGGAATGGCAACTGAATGCCAACTGACAGTTATTGGTTAGGTTTGTTTTAATTATTCCCGGAATATAGGCGATTATTATTCAAATTTATTCCAACCCGGAAAAGTTCCCGCAGGCGCCAAATGCTTTCTGGGGCTTTTCCGGTATCGGCTTCGGAAAAGGGGCCTGGGCGGCTGAAATATTTGACCATGTTCACCAGTGCTTTTTTATCCGTGACAGTGAAAATTTATTTGATGGAAAGAGATCCGATGGGAACCAGAATATTCTTTAGCAGATGGCGGCAGAGCGTCCTTTTGTGGTTTGGTCTGTTCGTTTGCACAGTTACGGCCCGGGCCGAGGTTATACTCTATTCGACTGATGAACTGGTTTTAAACCGGAAAATTGAAGTGCGGTTGCCGGATCATGCCGTTCGCGACCAGGATTATGAAAAAGGCTTCCTTTCAGTGTATTTTCTGGTCAATCAGGCCTGGACGGTCAATGGCCGGGACGAAAATGCCATCCGGCTGGCAGATTCACAGGCGGAATACCTTACGGTTACCGCGCCGAAATGGGACGATTACGGCTGCCTGAGCGGAAATCGTGTATTCCAACTGGACTTTCCGCTTCCGGCCCAACGCAATCCGGCCGATCCGCTGAGGCTGGTTATTCCCGGCGGCATCCGCAATTGGAGCCAAAACGCTCCGACGGCGGTGGAAATTTGGACCGGCCCGCGGCTGGACGGTCATTCCTTTGTCGACAAGATGAACCGCAACTGCATCATCGCGCTGAACGACCTCGGCGATGAAGTTGAGACTTATCATTATGAATTTCCCGGCCGGACGCTGGTTTCCGAGTCCCCGACTGCCCGCCGCCGTTTGAACGGCAGCCGACCATTCTCCGTTACCTGCCGGGCGAAACTGACCGATGGCGGCTGGTTGGAAAAGACGGTTGCGGTCACCCCGCATGAAAAGACCACGGCGGTTCCGCTGCCGGATGACGAAATTCTGGTTGGGCTTTGCGTTTACCGTTACAGCGAAGACAAACGCGAAAATGCCAATCCGCCATCCTTTGTCACATATAAGCACCAGCCGGAAAAGGAAATAGAACTCCTCATCGAAGAGGCCGGCACCAATCTCATCGTGCCCTGGTTCAATCCTCCGGTCGCAAGCGTCGCCGCTGCGGCGGAGAAGGGCATCCACATGATGACGATTTATCAGACCTGCGCTCCGGAAAAAAATCTGGAATACACTGAGGCCGGCAAAAATTATTTCTGGCTCAACAACAACATCGGGGAATATGCCAGCTACCTTTATCAGGATGAGCATTGCCTGCCGCAGGGGGTCAACCAGAGCGGCGACCTGGCGGTATGCTGTGATTTTTTCATCAATGATTATATCCGGCGCGGCGTGGAACGTTACCATGACGTTTATCCGTATATTTTTTCCACTTCCGGCTCCACTCTGGCCAATTACGAACTGGCCGGCGGCGTCGACTTCATGCTGTGCGAATTATATGCGCTCGGCGCCCAGAATCTGGCCTGGTCGTCGGCCGAAATGCGCGGTGCGGCGCGCAAATGGCAGCCGGAGTTCTGGGGCGGCTGGCTTGCCGCCGAATGGCAGAGCTGCAATGTCCCTTATCTGGCGCCGCAGAAGTACCACATGCTGAGAGTCGGGCTTTACCTGCAGTATCTCATGGGCAGCCGGATCATCATTCTGGAATCCGGTTCACAGTCCACGCAGGCCGGGGAATACACACAACCGTTGGACCCGAAGGCGGCATATCCGCATCGTGACTACAACAGCGATGATGAGCCGGTTAAAAATTATAAAAAAGAAATGACCGATTTCTACGATTTCGTCAAAAGCAATCCGCGCTCCGGCGGCACGCCGGAAACCCGAATGGCTTCCGTGCTCGGCAATTGCGGCTCTTTCGTCGGTCTTTATATCGATTGGTTTGCCGCGTTCAGCCAGCACGCACAGGCGAAACAGAATCCCAACTGGCTTTACGGCGACCCCGAACGTACCGATGTCGCCGTACAGCAGACGATTTTCCCGGTGCCGTCGGATGCGCTCGGCGAATATCGCAACAGTTGGATCGGCGGTTCGCCATATGGGCAGTGCGATGTTGTCAATATTGATGACGAAACCCGGCCTGGCGACATTGATCGTTATTCGTTTCTCTTTTATGGCGGCTGGAATTCAATGACGCCGAAAATCATGAAAATACTCCGAAGCTATGTGGAAAATGGCGGAACTTTGTTTATCAGCATGCCGCATTTCTCCACCCGTCTGGATCGGGAATACAAAAACTATACGGTGGAAGATCTGGTCGGCGGCGGTGATCTTGCGGCGTTGTGCGACCTCAAGGTGGTCGGTCGGGAGATCGGCAGCGGTTTGCTCAAAAGCGATGAGATGGCAATTGACGCAACGTTGGCGCAGGAGCCGATTGCCGAAGTTGTCGCCGGCGAAGGCGTTGAAACAGTCATTGCCGCCGGGGAGCGTCCTTTCTTGGTACGGGAAAAGATTGGCGATGGAGAAATCTATGTGCTGTTGACCTGGGAATATGCCGGAAAAGAATCTCTTGCTTCCAGTTATAAACAAATTCTTGTCGCGCTGGCCGATCGGCAGGCCGGAGATATTCGGGTACGCGAAGCCGAACGAGGTGACAATGCGCCGCAATATATTGCCTATGCGGTGTGGCCGGAAGCGATTTATCTGTTGAACACTGATTGCATGAGAGAGCGTACGTTCATCTTCGACGATCGGGGACGCACTGAAACCATAATTTTGCAGCCGATGGAGTTTCGTGCCATCCAGCGTTAAAAGTTTCAAAATAGGCAAAATTTGCCGAGAGAGTTTCCGCCTGAAATAGGGTAGACGAGTCAATGGCGGACGAATTGTTTCATACTGTTGAATCGTAAATTGAAAGCTATCAAAACTGGTATTGAGCCGAAAATCATGCTATCTTATCGAGAAAATCTGGCGAATTTAACCCTGGAACGCTCGAAAGGAAGCGGATTTATGGAATTGCGTGACAAATCTTTGCGCTACATGCAAGTATATCTTGACTTGAAGGAAAAGATTGCCCAGGACATTTATCCGCTTCATTCCAAAATTCCGGTCGAACAGGAACTGATCGTCCAATACGGCGTTTCGATCACGACACTGCGCAAAGCCATCGAAATGCTGAGCCGCGACGGCCTGTTGAAGAAGCGCGCCGGGCTGGGAACTTTCGTCGTCGGCAGCGTGCCGCTGGAGCATCCGCAGCACAAACCGGAAAACACCGATCTCAAGGTGGCGGTGGTCATGCCGGATGTCGCCAAAATGACGCTGGAGGGCGATGCCCGCCACTGGCAGCTCAATTTGCGGCGCATCAACGGGATTTATCAGGCCTCCCATATGTTCGGCGGCAACGTGATGGTCTACGACCTGTCGGAGGATTTCGATTTGTCCGGGTTCGACGGCGCGATCATTTTCCGCTACTACGAATTGGAAGTCCAGGAGACGTTCGACGCGCTTGTCGCCCCGTTGGCCGGCAACGCCAGGCCGTATGTGGTCATTTCCGAATACGATCTGCGTTTTGCCGACAAATACTGGGTGGTGGAGAATCTCGAACTTGAATTTCTGATGGGATACCGTTATCTGCAGCACAACGGTGTGAAGAAGTTGCTGATCATCGGCTTGAATCTGAATTGGGAGAATCCGCGGCTGCGGGCCTTGCAGGTTTTCCGGGATTGCTTCGACGTGGAGCTGCTGGAAAATCCGCAGTCCGACCGTGAAAGCGCTTACTGCCGGATGAACGGGTATCTCGACCGGCGCGGCGGCAAACTGGATTGCGACACGATTTTCTGTCTGACCGACTTGCAGGCGCTCGGCGTCATGCAGGCGTTGGAGGAGCGCAACATCCGGATTCCGGAAGACGTCAACTTGTTCGGTTGCGACAACATCGCCGATGCGGCGAGCGCGCCGGTGCCGCTGACCACCTTCCAATTTTCCGGCCGGGAAGTCGGCATGGAAGCGTACAAGTTGCTGCTCGGCGCCATTTCCGGCGACGAGGAGGACGGGTTGATGGTGGTACGGCGCGGCAAGATCATCGTCCGCGACAGCGTCATGAAGAAATCATAAGACGCCGCCGACAATTTTTACATCGATCGCCCGCAATGCGGGCGTCTGCGATTTTTCCCGCGCGCGAAACTGCCGCCGGGAATATGATTCTTTCAAGAAAGGTATCAACCGTGAAATGAATTCTCTCTCTTGCCGTCTTGTTTCTGGCGGGAATTTTCGCCGTGGCGGCTTCAGCAGTTCCGCGTTGTTCCGGCCGAGACGGTGCGCTGGACGTTCGGCTCCCGGTCCGGTTCGGCTGCCGCCGATGCCGACGGCCTGATCACCATTCCGCATCTCACCGTCACCGGCGTGCCCGCAATCCTCCGGCTGGAAAAATGATCCGGCCGCCGCTGGTGGGGGAGATCAGAGATTTATTCTTCCGGCAGTTTGCTTTTTGTGGTTTGAAATGCTATCTTAACACTTTGTTTCAGATGTTCGTTTTTGGAATAAAACCAGTTGAGATTAAGGAAATTAGCAATGCCTGTAGATATTCTGGTGGGCACCCAGTGGGGAGATGAGGGAAAAGGAAAACTGATCGATGTGCTGACGCGGGACGTCGATATGGTCGTGCGTTTTCAAGGTGGCAACAATGCCGGGCATACGGTCGAGATCGGTACGGAGAAATATGTGCTGCATCTGGTGCCGTCCGGAATCTTCCGTCCCGGCGTTTCCTGCATTATCGGCAACGGCCTGGTCGTCGATCCGGTCGGTTTGATGCAGGAAATGCAGGCGCTGGCGGCGCGCGGGCTGGATATTTCGACCATCGAGTTGAGCAACAAGGCGCATTTGATTTTCGCTTACCACCAGGCGGCCGACGCGTTGGAGGAAGCGGCTTTGGGCGAAAACCATAAGATCGGCACGACAAAACGCGGCATCGGGCCGGCTTACGCCGACAAGGCGGGACGGACCGGCATCCGGGGCGCCCAGTTGCAGAATCTGGCCAATCTGGAAACGCTGTTCCGCGGCCAGGCCGAGAAATACAATCGGTTGTTCCGGGAAGCCGGAGCGACGACGCTGGATATTGACGCCGAATGGGCGAAGGTCAGGGAGGCGGCGATCTATCTGGCGCCGTTTGTCAGGGATACGGTCGTCAGCGTCAACCGGTCGATCAAGGCCGGGAAGAAAATTCTCTGCGAAGGCGCCCAGGGGGCGCTGCTGGATATCGACCACGGCACCTATCCGTTCGTCACCAGCAGCAATACGACCACCGGCGGAGCCTGTACCGGGGCCGGGATCGCGCCGAAGCACGTCGGCACCGTCTGGGGGGTTATGAAAGCCTACACCACCCGGGTCGGGGAAGGGCCGTTTCCGACCGAATTGCTGGACGCGACCGGCGACGAGCTGCGCAATGCCGGCGGTGAATTCGGGGCGACGACCGGCCGGCCGCGGCGTTGCGGCTGGTTCGATGCGGTGGCGTCGAGTTACTCCTGCATGATCAACGGGGTTGATAAGCTGGCGATCACCAAACTGGATGTCCTCGACGGTCTGGAGGAGTTGAAAATCTGTACCTCCTACGAGATCGATGGGACGGTCACTGCCGATATGCCGGTGGCGGCCGATATGCTGGCCCGGGTGAAACCGCGTTATGAATCGATGCCGGGCTGGAAGGAGAGCACCACCGAGGCGCGCAGTTGGGACGATTTGCCGGAAAATGCCCGGAAGTATTTGGACCGGATGGCCGAACTGGTCGAGGCGGAAGTGGCGATCATCTCGGTCGGTCCGAAACGGGAACAGACGTTCTGGCGTTGAGCCGGCGAACCGGTGGGGTGGTCAGAATGAGCAGGGCCCGGAGCGCAAAATTGTCTGCGCCGGGCCTTTTTTGATTTATGGGTTGGCATGAAAATTCGCACGATACAAGCCGAGGCGCCTCAGGAGGGCGCACTGTGGCCGGCGGTCCGGGGATATCTGGCCGGCTATGATTGGCTGCAGATTGCGGCCATGCTGTTCCTGCTCGGCGTGGGATTGACGTTCATCTGGTCGACCGACCAGCAATCCGGCAACTCTTTTTTTCAGCGCCAGATCCGCTGGATCGTCATGGGGACCAGTCTCTGGGTAATGGCTGCCGGGATCAATTACCGGCAGTGGCTGCCGATTTCCTGGCTGGGCTATCTGCTGGCGCTGGGGGCGCTGATGGTGGTGCTGCTGTTTGGCGTCGAGGTCAACGGCGCGGTCAACTGGTTTGAAATCAAGCCGCTCGGTTTGCGGCTGCAGCCGTCGGAATTTGCCAAGCCGGTGGTGATTGTCGCACTGGCGGCATTGCTGAGCAATCATCTTTTTCATATCAATAAATTCACGCATTTTCTGTTGTTCGGGGTGGTTTTCGCCGTGCCTTTTCTATTGATCGCCAAGGAGGATATCGGAACTGCGGCGGTATTGGTGCCGGTGGCTGCCGGCATGGTGTTTGTTTCCGAATTGCGTTGGCGCACCATCATCGCGATCGTCGTCACGCTGGTGGTGCTGGTCGGCGGCGTGGTTGCCAATGAGATGTTGAGCATCAAGCCGATTCTGCCGGAGTTGAAGAAATATCAGCGCGAGCGGATTCTGATTTTTCTCGACCCGGAGCGGGACCCCACCAATTACGGCTATAACCAGCATCAATCCCGGCTGGCGGTCGGTTCCGGCGGGCTGTGGGGCAAAGGCGTCGGGCGGGGGACGCAGAATGTGCTCGGCTTCCTGCCGCGTACGGTATCCAACAACGATTTTATTTTTTCGGTGGTGGCCGAAGAGATCGGCTTTGCCGGTGTCATGGCGCTGATTGCGGCCCAGTTATTGTTGATTTACAGCATCCTGCGGACTGCTTATCTGACGCCGGATCCTTTTGGCCGCTATATTGGGGTTGGGGTTGCGATGGTTTTCATCACGCACGGCTTCATCAATATGGGGATGAGCATCGGTCTGACGCCGGTGACCGGCATTCCGCTGCCGTTCATCAGCTATGGCGGTTCCTTTACGATGGCCGGGATGGCTTCGCTCGGGTTGGTGCAGTCGATTTACCGCAACGGACTCCGGGAGGAGTAAATATTGGCGGATTTCGGCGTTCCGTGACTTGAAAATTGACGCCGTCGGTATCATAATAGATTATTTCTGTTGGACAGCGTGAAAAGGTTTTCAGCGCTGTCCGGAAGTGTTGAAACGTTTAAACAAGGGAAAATCTCATGAAGAAAGCAACACTGTTCTCCTTCGTCGGTGCGGCCATGTTGTTGGCGGCGGCCGGCTGTGCGTCCGGCAACTGCAAATGCGGTTATGTGCCGCGCAGCGAACGCCCGGTCAAATTTGTCGCTCACCGCGGTGAATCGATCACGGCACCGGAGAACACGGTGGAAGCTTATGAACTGGCCTGGCGCAACAATGCGGCCTGGGGGGTGGAAACCGACGTTTATTTGACCAAAGACGGCGTGATGGTTTGCGATCATGACGGCGATACCAAGCGTACGACCGGCGTGCCGGGCAAAATCAGTGATTGGACGTTTGCCGAGCTGCGCGAACTGGATGCCGGGAGTTGGAAAGGTCCGGAGTGGTATCAGTGCCGCATTCCGAGTTTGCGGGAAGTATTGGCGACCCTGCCGCCGGACGGTCATATTTTTGTCGAGATCAAGAGTGTCGGCGATGGTTTCGCCGAGGCGTTTACCCGGGCATTCGAGGGCTCCGGCACCCGTTTGGATCAGATTACTTTCATCTCTTTCAGCGGCGACGAGCTGAAACGCGTCCGTCAGGTGTTGCCGGACAACCGCACGTTGTTCTTGCTGGGCATCTATGACAAGGATGGCAAGCCGGAGCCGTCGGCTGAAAAATTGATTTCGATGTTGAAGGAGCTCGATGTTACGGGAGCCGACTGCTATGCGGAAAATCTCTGTGTCGATGCCGACTATATTGCCAAAGTAAAAGATGCCGGTTTCGAAATGCACTTCTGGACGATCAACGATACCAAGACCGCCAAAATTCTGGTGGAGCGCGGTGCCGATTCGATTACGACTGACTGTTCGAAGCGGATGGCGGCGGAATGGGACCGCGTAAGTATCGAAGACTGATTGTAGAAATAAAAAAATAATCGTACTAAGTGCGATTATTTTTTTATTTGGAGCAACGACATTCCCGCCCACACGCTTCGCGATTTCAGCCAGCCGCTGAAATCTTGAATACCGCCGTTGACGGTCGTCGTTCGCCCGGTGGGCTTGAGGTAAGCGCCGGAGATACCGGCGCTTCTTGGAATTAGCTTCGCACATTGGATCTGTGCGCCCAGCGGAATCCGCCCGCTGGACCGCGTCCGGGTGCGACCCGTTGCGTTAGCTTTTTTTATTAGGTTCAACGACATTCCCGCCCACACGCTTCGCGATTTCAGCCAGCCGCTGAAATCTTGAGTACCGCCGTTGACGGTCGTCGTTCGCCCGGTGGGCTTGAGGTAAGCGCCGGAGATACCGGCGCTTCTCGGAATTAGCTTCGCACATTGGATCTGTGCGCCCAGCGGAATCCGCCCGCTGGACCGCGTCCGGGTGCGACCCGTTGCGTTAGCTTTTTTTATTTTTTAAAGTCAATTCCAGAATTTCCGGCGGGCAATTGATTCGCAACGGCAAACGACTGGTTCCGATTCCGGCGCTTACCACCAGTGTTTTTTCCCGATCCCGGAAAATCCCGTAATCGTAACGTTCCGGAATTTGAGAAGGAATGACAAAACGTTTCAACCACGGCAAGCGCACCTGCCCGGCATGGGTATGGCCGGCCAGAGTCAATGCAATCCACGGCGGCAGGCTTTTGAACAAGTCCGGCGCATGGGTCAAAACGATGGTCGGCACCGCCGGATTCAAGCGGTGAAGCATATGACCCGGCACTGTCGCTTCGGTCCACAATTCGGCGGCTCCGGCAATCTGCAATTTATGGTCTCCAATCGATAAGGTCCGGCTGGA
The DNA here is from genome assembly GCF_903645315.1 of Victivallis sp. Marseille-Q1083. Lineage (NCBI taxonomy): Bacteria > Pseudomonadati > Lentisphaerota > Lentisphaeria > Victivallales > Victivallaceae > Victivallis > Victivallis sp. Marseille-Q1083. Next base: position 1,199,372 of record NZ_CAHJXL010000001.1, on the reverse strand, counting down.
ATCGCTCAATACGTCGATGCCGTTCGCGCTCAATGCCTGCATCAGCCGGAGTTTGCCACAATGAATATCATGGTTGCCCAGCACGGCCAAGATTCCGTAGCGGGCTTTGAATTTGCCCAGCCAGGCGGCAATTTCCTCCGGGGAAATTGCTTCGTCGCCATGACGGTCGACGTAGTCGCCCAGCAGAAAGATCAGGTCCGGTTGCCGCCGGTTGACCGCTTCGATCAATGACGCCAGAAAACCTTCGCCGACATGCCAATCCCGGGCATGCAGGTCACTGAGCGCCACGACGCGCAAACCATCCAGCTTGCCATTGCCGAAATGATTCAATTCCAACGTCGTCTGCCGGATCAGAATTTCATTGAAGGAAGCGAACAGCCAGCGTTCCAGTTGCCGGCGGCAGCGCTGTTGCCAATTGCCGGCCGGCGCCCGCAGCTTTTCGGTCTTATCCCAGTTCACTGGCATTGAAACTGACAATTTCTTGGAGCGAGCCGAGCGATTCCAGGAAACGCAGCCGCCGTTCTTCATTGTCATGGCCGACCGGCCCGGTGGAGATCGTCATATAAAGATGTTCATCACACCAGCCGCCGTAACATCTCAGCTCCTGCGCCTGCAGCAGTTCGATGAAACGATCGTACAACTGATCCATTTCCGCGTCATCCAGCTCCTTCAGCGTCGCTTCCAGGGTAAAAGCCGGCACAAAAAATTCCCCGACTTGCAATTTTTTCCGCAAACGTTTTTTCATCGTTTCTTTCCTTCAATTTTATCATCGGAATCAATTAATATAGTCTCATCGGCCGCTTTTGCCAAATTGCCCGGCCGCCGGCGAAGCCGCTTTCTCCGGACCTGCCCGGGGCGGCGATATTTTTACTGCACCGGCACTTGGGCGGCCAGCACCTTGATCTGCTGCAGATCGAGTTTGCCGTTGCCGAGCAATGGAATATGATCGATCGGAATGAAATCGTCCTTTTTCGGAATCCACAAATTGGGCACCCCGTGTTCACGCAGCAGGGCGGTGATGTGATCGACGTCGAGCGACGGCAGCGAATGAAACAGCAACAGCCGTTCGCCGCGTCTGGAATCCGGAATGCCGCAGACCGCGATGCAGCGTTCCTCCGTTTCCAGCAATTCGTTGATCTGGATTTCCAGCAGCTCGTGCGGCACCATTTCGCCGGAAATTTTGCTGAACCGGGAGAGCCGGCCGGTGATCGTCAGGTAGCCGTCGAAGTCCATCCGGGCGATATCGCCGGTGTTGTACCAGCCGTTGTGAATGACCTGCGCGGTCGCTTCCGGATCGTTCAGATAACCGATCATCACGTTGCCGCCCTTGACCAGCAGCAGCCCGGAATGATTTTCCGGCACCGGTTCCCCGCTGTCCGGATCGACGATTTTTACCGCAATGCCGGGCAGCGGCACCCCGATGCTGCCGTATTTGCCGGCGCATTTGCCCAGCGTGAAAATCGAACTGGCCAGGTTGATCGAGACAATCGGCGACAATTCCGTGCAGCCGTACCCTTCGACGATGCTCAGACCGGTGGCGGCTTTGAATTTGTCGGCGATATCAAGCCGGAGTTTTTCACCGCCGGTGATGACCAGCCGCAGCGAACGGAACTGCTCCCGCGAACAGCGCCGCATGTAAGTCTGCAGAAAAGTCGGAGTTGCCATCATCAGAGTAATTTTTTCTTCCTCCAGCAATTTGCCGACCGTGACGCCGTCGAGCGGATTGGGCAGGTACACCACTTGACAGCCGGACATCGCCGACACCCAGAAGCAAACCGTCAGCCCGAACGAGTGAAACAACGGCAGATTGCCGATCAGTTTGTCGCTGTTCCGCCAGCCGATCACCCGCCAGAAGGAGAAAAAGTCGCAGTTGATGTTGTGATGCGACAGCATGACGCCTTTGGGGACGCCGGTCGAACCGCTGGAAAAAAGCAGTACCGCCGGTTTGAACAGCCGCGCCGCCGATTTCGGCGCGAATTTTTTCATCAGACATTGGGTCGGCAGCAGAGCCGCCGCCAGGATGACCGCGCATTTGGCCCGGCGGCCGATGCCGGAAGCGATTTCCTCCAGGCAGACCATTTCCGGTTCCGGTTTCAGGGCCAGTTTCGCCAGGAACTTTCGGCTGGTCAGCACCAGTCGGATGTTGCCGCGCGCCAGCGCTTCCCGGCGGGCCGCCGCACCGGCCGTGAAATTCAGTACCGCCGGGGTTTTGTCGGCATACATGACCGCCAGCAGCGTCGTCGCCGCCGCCGTGCAGTTCGGCAGCATGACGCCGACATAGTCGCTGTCTCCGGCCAGGCGGCGAATTTCCCGGCTCAACAGCAGGGCCCGCACCAGCAACGAAAAATTGCCGATTGCCGGCGCTCCGTAATCCTTGAAGGAAGCATGCCAGGGGCGCCGTTTGGCCTGCCGGGCGAAATGGGTATGGATCGGCATTTCATTTTGGCGCGGCAATGTCTCGGTATCCGCGCCAAGCTCCGAAATGCGTTGCCGGATCTCGTACGCCGACAAGTTCGGGTCGAGCGGTTCGCCGACCGTGATCGAAGCGGGAATCGGCAGCTCGTGCGGGCGGATGAAACGCAGCTTGCCGTTGAAAAAAGCGAACATGCTGCCCCATTGCATTCCCAACCGCAGCGGAATGACCGGAATGCGCTCGTCCGGCAGCATTTCCCGGGTGCCTTTCCGGAAATTCTGCATGATGCCGTTCCGGGTGATGCCGCCTTCCGGAAACAGGCAGACCAGTTCGCCGGCGGTCAGCAACTGCTGCACCCTTTGAAACAGGCGGCACATCTTTTTCGGATGACGGGCGGACGGCACCTCCAGCGCGCCGCAGCGCACCAGAAACCAGTGCAGCCCCGGCAAATTGTAGAAGGAGTGGTGGACGAGGAAATAAACCCGTCGCGGCGTACAGCACATCACCAGCAGTGCATCGACGACGGAGACGTGGTTGGCGATCAACAGAGCAGGGCCGTGTTCCGGCAGCCGGTCGATCCCCAGCAGCCTGATCCGGTAAAGAGTATTGCTCAATAGCAGGATGACCGAACGCAGAAAAATATCCGGCCGGTGCCACAACAGCGTCAGCAGAAAAATGGCCCAGACGGCAAATCCCGCCGGCAGCAGCTCCGGCGCCAATTCCAGCCGTCTGCCCCACAAGCCGCCGAGGCAGCCGAGCGTCGTGCAGCCGATCAACCGGGCGCTGCGGGTCACCCGCTGCGGCCACGGCACCCGCTTCAGGCCGTCCGGCGCCAATGCCAGCAGTCCCAGCGCGTAAAAAATGCCGAGCAGCATGCTCAACCCGCCGAGCCAGGCGGCGCCGGCAAAGGTTTCCGGCCAGATCAGCATCAGCAGCAGTATGCCGACCGTTCCGAGCACCGCCAGCGGCCAGCGGCCGACATTCAGCACCGGGCCGGCGCTGATTTTTATCCACAGCGCCCCGGCCCAGGTGCCCAGCAGGAAGAAGATCGCTCCCGGCTGCAGCCATTGCCAGTCGTGCCAGAACAACAGCGCGAAAAACGGCGTGCCGGCCGCCAGCAGGATCAGCACCAGCTGTTCCAATATCCAGGGCCGGGCGGCATCTCTTTCCATTTCCGTCGCCTGGGTCCGGGAGGACAGCAGACGGCTCATCAGCCATTCCGCCGCCAGCAGCAGCAATTGGGCCCCGATGATGCCGTAGCGTATTTTGCCGCCGGTGAAACCATTCTGGCCGAGATAAAGGGCGGCCAGGCTGAACAGTGTGAAAATCATACAGCCGCCGAGCAGCAGCCAGGTCAATTGGCGGAAGATATACCGGTAACGGTAGCCGAGCGGCCAGCCGCGGTAAAAGCCGCTCAAAAGGGCGGCCAGGCTCAACGCGTAAAACACTTCCGCGCCGATCCAGCCGAACATACGCCATTCCTCGGCGGCCAGCAGGCCGCACCAGGTCAGGCCGATGCCGAACAACTCAAAACCCAGGCCGATGTACAGATAAACATGCCGGTTTTCCCGTTCCAGTTGCCGTACCGGCAGTTGGATGCCCAGCCACAGCGCCAGCACGAAAAATAATACGCCTACGCTGACGCCCGCCGGCGTCATGGCCGGATGCCAGGCGTAGAGAAAATTGGTGATTGCCAGGTTGCCGAGCATGGTCAGCAGAATAAATTGCCAGCCGACCACATCAATCCGTTTTAAATTAAAAGAATCCGCCATAAGATTTTGTTGACCGTTTCCATCCCGTTTCCCATCCCACTCTGTGCTGCCGCTTTTGCCGGCAACAGCCGTCCGAATCAGGAATATAGCCTCTTTTCATCAAAAAGGAAAAGAAAAGAAACAGTTTTTAAATCATTTTTCCGGCCGGGCCGTTTCCCGGCGAACGCAAGGTTACTGTGAAAGACCGGCCGGGCGCTCCGCCACCCGGAAAACCATTTTACGCAGGCGGGCGAAATTCAACGGTTTGACCAGGCAGCGCTTGACGCCGAACTCCAGCATCTGTTCCCGTTCCGGTTCGGTCAGGAAGCCGGCGATGACCACCACCGGTATCCGTTTGAATTCCGGCTCGCGGCAGATTCGTTTGATTGCGCCGACGACGTTGATCTGCGGCAGCGTCAGCGAGATTATCACCAGATCGTAATCCGTTTCCAGCAGCGTCGACTCCAGATCCATCCCGTCGTTGATCACGTCGAGCTGATGGCCGTCGTCCTCCAGCAATGTTTTGATCACCAGCGCGTTGTCCCGGTCATTCTCCGCCAGCAGTATCTTCAGCGCCGGCCGGATTTCCTCCGCGTCCGCCTGGTCGAGCCGGTCCTGCAGCGAATTGGAGTGACGTAAATTGCTGGCGATGCGCGGCGTTCCTTCGCTGTCGTCGCCACGGTCGGGCAGTATTTCCCAGACCGGAAAAGTCAGCTTGAATTCCGATTGGGAGGCCTCGTTGCTCTCCGCCGCCATCTTGCCGCCGATCAACGCCGCCTTGCGGGCGACGAACAACAGACTGAAACTGATGGTGTCCGGCGGCAGATGCCCCGGCAGCGCCGCCAGATTGGCGCCGAGATTGTAGAGCATCGCCAGTTGCTCCCGGCTGTTGCTGCGCCGGTTGTCGCGGACGGAAAAGATGATTTCGTCGCCGTCGCGGATACAACTGCAGGAGATCACTTCGCCGGGACCGGCCACCTGGGCCAGCGTCCGGATCAGCACTCCCAGCACGATGGCGAGAATCGAACGGTCGGTGGCCAGCACCGCCGGCATATCGGCGGTGAAATGATTGATCAATTCCAGATCGTCGTTGTTGATGCAGAAGGCGTTGTATTCCAACAGCTCATTCATGAATTCGGCGGTGCCGAATTCGGTAATGTTCACTTCGTCGCTGCCGCTGCTCAACAAACTGATGTCCAGCAGCCGGGAGATCTGGCGGTCGAGCATTTCCGCACTGTGTCCGAGCGCATCGACCAGCATCGCCAGCCGCCGGTCGTAACAGCCTTTGGAGATGTCGTTGCGGATGATTTCATTGAACCCGATGATGGAATTGAGCGGACTGCGCAGTTCCGGCGCCAGCCGGGCGATGAAATTCGACTTCATCGTGTTGGAGCTTTCCGCTTTCTCGCGGGCCAGCCGTTCCCGTTCATGGCTGACTTTGAGTTTATTGATCGAATTGTGCAGCCGGTCGCGCTGGAAATTGAGCGAACGCTCCAGGTCGCTGATTTCGTCGCTGTCGCTCTCCACTTCCAGCTTGGCCGGAAACTCTCCCTGGCCGAGCCGGTCGGAAAACGCCACCATTTTGACCAACGGCCGGATGATATGCCGCTGAAAATAGAAGAACACCCCGACGATGTAGGCGATCGTGATTACCGACAGCAGGCCGAAGACGATGCCGTTGAACAGCTCTTCCTGGTGGACGAACAGCCAGAAGGTATCGACCGGGGCCTTCTCCGACTGCGCCGTCAGAAAACGCCAGAACGGAACGATCTGATGCTGGATGTACCACCAGAGAATGATCGCCAGCAGCACCAGCAAACTGCCGATATAACAGGCAAATTTTTTCGCGATCTTCATAATGGTTCATTCCTTCTGTTTGGGCCGCTTATCGGAAAATATAACCTGACAACCTTCCAATGCAAAAGCGGAATCGGGGAAAAACACCCTTTTTCCAGGTAATGACGGATTGAAAATGAACGTTTTGACTGGTATATTGTTATTTACTTTATAAAGCGCCGGAAACGGCGGAATATTTACCGGATCATCAAATCGAAGAATTGAAAAAGTACCTGTAGTCATGTTGAAAAGCAATAATGTCAATATCGCGAGCCGCAGCTTGTTGTCGCCGCCCGGCAGCGTCCGTTCGGAACTGCCGCTGTCGCTGGAGGCGGTGATGAAAGTGGTGGAGGCCCGGCAGAGCGTCATGAATATCCTCGACGGCGCCGATCACCGGCACATGGTGATCGTCGGCCCCTGTTCGATTCATGCGCCGGAAGCGGCGATCGAATATGCCCAGCGGCTCCGGAAGCTGAGCGAAGAGGTCAAAGACCGCATTTTCATTTTGATGCGCGCTTATTTCGAAAAGCCGCGAACCACCGTCGGCTGGAAGGGGTTGATTTACGACCCGGACATCAATAAATCGTACAATATTGAAAAAGGCATCTTTCAGGCCAGAAAATTGCTGCTGAAGATTGTCGATCTCGGTCTGCCGGTTGCGACCGAAATGCTCGACCCGATCCTGGCGCAATATATTGCCGACGCGGTCAGTTGGGCGGCGATCGGCGCCCGCACCACCGAATCGCAGACCCACCGCCAGTTGGCCAGCGGCCTGTCGATGCCGGTCGGGTTCAAGAACGCCACCGACGGCAGTTTCCAGACGGCACTGGACGCCATCAGCACGGCGCGGTCGCCGCACAGTTTCATCGGCGTTACCGAGGATGGGCATGTCGGTGTTTTCCGGACCAAAGGCAACCCGTACGGGCACATCGTGCTGCGCGGCGGCGAACACCCGAATTACATGGCCGAATACATCGCTTTCCTGACCGTGGCGATGCGCCGCAATAATTTGAGGCCGAACATCGTGATCGACTGCAGCCATGCCAATTCCGGCAAAAAATACGACCGGCAGCACATCGCTTTCCATGATGTCGTCGAACAGGTCGCCGCCGGTGAAAGGGCGATTGTCGGCACGATGCTGGAAAGCTATCTGGAGCCGGGGGCGCAGAAGATCGTCGCCGACGAAAAACCGCTGCCGAATATCTCGATCACCGACGGCTGCATCGGCTGGGAGGAGACGGAGCAGTTGATCCGTTTCGCCTACGACCGGCTCGGCGACCGCAATTGAGCGGAGCAGCCTGCCGGAGCCCCGCGGCGGCGGGACGGCGACAGGGAGTGTGAACGTTGTTTCAGGGCAAACCATCACAGAGAGGCACTATTATGACGACCAATTATCTCGCTTTCGATCTGGGCGCGTCAAGCGGCCGGGCAATGATCGGCACGATCCATGCCGGGAAATTGAGCTTGACCGAGGTGCACCGCTTTGCCAATGGACCGTTGGAGCGCGACGGGGCGCTCTATTGGGATTTGCCGGCGCTGAGTGCCGAATTGGAGACCGGCATTCGAAAGGCGGCGGCGGCCTGTCCGAACCTGGCGGCGATCGGCATCGACACCTGGGGGGTCGATTACTGTCTCTTCAAGCGCGGCACCCGGGAGTTGGTGCGGCTGCCCTACAATTACCGTGATCCGCGCACCGGTGCAATTCCGCCGGAGGTGTTCCGGAAGATCGGCCGGAGCCAGTTGTACCGGCGCACCGGCATGCAGTTCATGCCGATCAACACGCTCTACCAACTCCTTGCCCACCACCGGCAGCACCCGGAGGATTTCGTCGACAGTTTTCTGCTGCCGGTTCCGGACGCCCTGGGGTATCTGCTCGGCGGCAACCCGACTTGCGAGTATACCGACGCTTCGACCAGCAACCTGCTGAATCCGCGGACTTGCGACTGGGATTACGAGCTGCTGGACCTGCTCGGCTTGCCCCGTGCCCTTTTCCCGCCGGTGGTGCCGCCCGGCTCCGACAACGGAACTTTGAGTGAAGCATTGCAGCAGCGTTGCCATTGCGGCCCGATCCGGCTGGTCAAGGTCGGTTCGCACGACACTGCCAGCGCGGTGGCGGCGGTGCCGGCGCCGGTCGACCGGCCGTGGGCCTATATCAGTTGCGGCACCTGGGCTTTGCTGGGCGCCGAAGTGCCGGCGCCGATTCTGAGCGCTGAAGCGGAAGCGGCGGCCTTCACCAATGAAGGCGGGCTGGCCGGCCGAATTCGTTTCCTGACCAATATCATGGGCAGTTGGCTGTTTCAGGAGGTGCGCCGGGTCTGGAATGAAAGCGGCCGGAAAATTTCGTTTGCCGAAATGGAAGCGATGGCCGCCGCCGCGCCGGGCTGGCGTTTCCTGATCAATCCCAACGACAGTTCGTTTCTGACGCCGGGCGACATGCCGGCTCAGATTGCTGCATTTTGCCGTCGAACCGGCCAGGGCGATCTGCCCGATGATGCCGCGCTGCTGCGGTGCATTTACGACTCGCTGGCGCTCTGTTTCCGCGCCAAGCTGGAAACGCTGCAGCAGTTGATCGGCGTCGAATACGGCTGCTTGAACATCATCGGCGGCGGCGTCAAGGACCGGCGGTTGCTCCGGTCGACTGCCAGTGCGCTCGGCATTCCGGTGGTCGGCGGGCCGGTGGAAGCGACGGCGACCGGCAATATCATCGCCCAGGCGATGGCGACCGGCGTGCTGCCGGATCTGGAAGCCGGCCGCGAAATGGTCAAATGTTCCTTCGCGCTGGATACCGTTCAGCCGGTGGAGTCGGAAAAATCGCAGTGGGACGCGGCGATGCCGCGTTTCCGGCAGTTGGCCGGCTGAAAATCGGGATGAGGTGGAAATGCCGTCGGTGATCTCCGGTTGCAGCCGTTTGTGGCGCCGGCTGTCGATTGCGCTGTTGCTGTCGGCCGCGCTGGCCGGTTGTTCGCCGTCCGACGATGCCGACCCGCCGCAGACGATTTATCTGGCCAACGGCGGCCGGGTCAAAACGCTTGACCCGGCGTTGGCTGAAGATCTGGCGAGCCGCAATATGGTTGCGGCGATCTACGATACGCTGTTGCAATACGATTACACGGCGCGTCCGTACCGGCTGATTCCGTCGATGCTGCAGGAGATGCCGCAATGGAATGCGGATTTGACCAGTTGTACCTTCACTTTGCGGGACGATTTGTATTTCACTGCCGACCCCTGTTTCGGCGCTGCCGGCCCGGCGGCGCGGAAAATCACCAGCGGTGATGTCGTTTATTCGTTGCTGCGCATCGCCGACGGGCGGACCTACAGCCCGGTTTTCTGGATGTTCCGCGGTAAAATTACCGGCATCGATGCGTTCCGGGAAAAAACGCTCAACCAGGCGGCGGACGATTTTTCCGCCTACGACGCCGGCATTCCCGGCCTGGAGATCCTCGACGACCGGCGTTTCGTCATTCATCTCGATCAGCCGGACCCGCGTTTCCTCTACAATCTGGCCATTCCTTATGCCGCGGTGGTGTCGCGCCGGGCGGTCGAATTTTACGGCGAAAAATTTGCCGAGCATCCGGTCGGCTCCGGGCCGTTCCGGCTGCAGGACTGGCTGCGGGACTACCGGCTGGTGCTGGACCGCAATCCGGACTACCGGCTGGAGTATTATCCGCTGGCCGCCGACCCGGCCGACCGGGAGAAAGCGCTGCCGCTGAGCGACCGGATTGTCGTCTACAACATCAAACAGCCGTTGACCGCCTGGCTGCTGTTTCTGCAGGGCAATCTGGACATGAGCAAACTGGACAAGGACAATTTCGACATCGTGGTCGGCGGCGGCCGGCAATTGGCGCCGGCGCTGGTCGCGCGCGGCGTCGAACTGCTGCGGGCGCCGGAATTCGAAATTCAGTACGTCGGCTTCAATTTCACCGATCCGGTGCTCGGCAAAAATCTCTGGCTGCGCCGGGCCATTGCCGCCGCTTACAATATCGCCGGCCGGGTGGAGTATTCCAATTATCAGATGCTGCCGACCCAGGGTCCGGTTCCGCCCGGCGTTGCCGGTTGCGATCCGGACTGGCAGAATCCGTATCAGCAGTACGACCTGGAGAAGGCCAGACATTATTTGCAGTTGGCCGGTTATCCCGGCGGCGTTGATCCGGCGACCGGCGAACCGCTGACGCTGTCGTTCGACCAGAACGGCAACAGTGCGCTGCACCGCCAGATGGGGGAAATGATGGTGTCGGATATGGCCAAAATCGGCATCCGGATCACCGCCAATCTGAACAACAGTCCGCGTTTTTTCCAGAAGCTGCGCCAGGGGCAGATGCAGTTGTTCCGGCTCTCCTGGATCGGTGACTACCCGGATGCCGAAAACTTTCTGCAGCTGTTTTATTCGCCCAATGCCGGCGGCAGCAACCGGACTTTTTTCCGCGATCCGGAGTTCGACCGGCAGTTTGAAGCCATTTTGAAACTGCCGGATGGTCCGGAGCGTACGGAGCGTTATGAAACGATGGTGCGTTACCTGGCCGGACAAAACCCGTGGATTTTCGAAACGCTGCCGCTCTCCTATCAGTTGAAATACCGGTGGCTGGAAAATTTCGAACTGCATGATTTTGCTTTCAACCGCTGGAAATATCTGGCGGTGGATGCCGAAGCCAGAGCGGCGGCCAAGAAAACCTTCCGGCCGCTCTCCTTCCGTGAATTGGCCGATTGAAGGGGAAGGGACGGAAAGAGAACTTGACCTTTGGTCATAAGCGCCCGTAAGCGTCCGTGAAAACGGCCGGTGGAGCCGCTTTGCCTGCAAAATTCTTATTATGAAAATATTAAATCCGGCTTACCCGGCCGGCGGAAGATTTTGGCAAAATTCCTGAACTCAGGTCAATAAATAATACTTTTGGTCAATTGAGTTTTTTTTTAATGCAGGATATCTTAAGGAGTCAGCGGATTTTTCGTATATTCATCGAATGTATTAAAAGAAGGAAAAACATCATGTTGAAACCGTTGTCCGTACAGTTGTATTCGCTTCGCGACGCTGCCAGCAAAGATTTTGTCAGCGTTCTCAAATGGGTGGCCAAAGTCGGCTACAAGGGGGTGGAGCCGGCCGGATTCTGGGATTTGCGGCCTTCGGAATTCAAGAAGATGATCGAAGATCTCGGCTTGAAAATGTACTCTTCGCATTCGCCGTGGGCGCGCAGCGGCAATCTGGGAGAAACGATGGAAATCGCCAGCATCCTCGGACTCAATAAGATCGTCTGCGGTTACGGTCCGGACGAATTCAAGGACCTTGATGCGATCAAAGCGACGGCCGAACAGACCAACCGCATGCAGGAGGTGTTGGAGCGCAACGGCTTCACGCTGTTCCAGCACAACCACGATTTTGAATTCCAGCGTATCGACGGCAAGCTCAAATATGAAATTTACCGGGAACTCTGCCCGAAAGTCAAATACCAGATCGATTGTTTCTGGTCGACCAACCTCGGCGCCGAAGATCCGGTCGAAATGTTGAAACTGTTCGCCAGGGACACCATCCTGCTGCACATGAAAGACGGCACCGTCAAGCAGAAGGTCGACGGTAAAAAGATGGTCAACGGCATTCTCGACCGCGAAGTCAACCTGTTGCCGCTCGGCACCGGCGAACTGCCGATCAAGCAGTTGATCGCCGCCATGCCGGAGCAGGTGGAAACCATCACCGTCGAGCTGGATTATTGCAACATCGACATGTTCACCGCTCTTGAGCAGAGCTATCGGTATATGACGGAAAACGGTTTGGCCGCCGGCAACAAATAATCCAGCAGAAAAGAGCAGACTCATGAAAACGACTAAAATCGGTATTGTCGGCTGCGGCATGATCAGCGAGACCTATTTCAATGCTTCCAAACGGTTCAAAAACATCGAGGTGATCGCCTGTTCCGACATCATCCCGGAGCGTTCCCTGGCGAAATTCGAAGCGCACGGCGTGCCGAATATGACCAATGACGAGCTGTTCGCCATCCCCGAGATCGAAATCGTCCTCAATTTGACGCCGCCGCAGGTCCATTCCGAAATCGCTATGGATACGCTGAAAGCCGGCAAACACGCCTATTCGGAGAAGCCGTTCGGTGTCGATGCCGACGACGCGGCAAAGGTGATGGCGTTGGCGGCGAAGAAGCAGTTGCGGGTCGGCTGCGCTCCGGACACTTTCCTCGGCGGCGGCCAGCAGACCGCCCGCAAGATGATCGACGACGGCTGGATCGGCAAACCGCTGTCCGGTACCGCAATCGTCATGGGCCGCGGTCCGGAGAAGTGGGGGCAGGCGCCGTTCTTCTACGATTACGGTGCCGGGCCGATGCTGGATTTGGGACCCTATTATGTGACGGCGCTGGTCAATATGCTCGGACCGGCCAGGAGCGTCACCGCCGTCACCACCAAAGGCTTCGATTTCCGTACTTTCGGCGCGGAAGTCGCCGAACAGTACCAGGACAAGTATAAGCCGTACGATAAGTATCCGGTGAATGTCACCACGCACTTGACCGGCGTCATCGAATTTCAGTCCGGCGCGGTGATTACGATGGTCGCCAGCTTCGACGTCTATCACCACGGCCACGCGCCGATCGAAATCTACGGCACCGAGGGTTCCCTGCAGGTGCCGGATCCGAATACCTTCGGCGGCCCGGTCCGGCTGTTCCGGCCCGGTTATGAAAATTGGCAGGAGGTGCCGCTGCCGTTCGGTTACACCGAAAACAGCCGCAGCATCGGCGCTGCCGATATGGCGAATGCTTTGAAGAGCGGCCGGCCGCACCGGGCGAACGGCGCACTGGCCAACCACGTGCTCGAGATCATGCTCTCCTTCGATAAATCGAGCAAACTGGGCAAAAAAGTGGAGCTGGCCACCACCTGTGAGCGGCCGGCGCCGCTGCCGCTCGGTCTGGAAGACGGGATGCTCGACGACTGACCGTGAAAAAAACGGAATGGCGCCTTCGTGCTCTTCGACGGGGCGGGAGGCGCCGTTCCTGCAGAAGGCTGAACTATGCAGAAGATCAAAGTTACCATCTGGAATGAATTCCGGCATGAGAAAAACGATTTGCCGGTCAAAGCGATTTATCCGGCGGGGATGCATCGGGCGATTGCCGACGGCATCGCCGCGGAAGATCTGGAAATCCGCCTGGCTTCCCTGGATGAGCCGGAACAGGGATTGCCGGACGCGCTGCTGGCGTCAACCGATGTGCTGTTCTGGTGGGGACATCGTTTCCATGCGGAAGTGGCCGATGCGCTGGTGGAGAAAATCCAGCGGCGGGTGCTCGGCGGCATGGGGCTGGTGGCCTTGCATTCCAGCCATATGTCCAAAATTTTCCGCGCCCTGATGGGAACCAGCTGTACGCTGATCTGCCGGGTGGCCGGCGAACGCGAACGGTTGTGGACCGTCGATCCGTCCCACCCGATTGCCGCCGGCATCGGCCGCTGTATCGAACTCGAACGGGAGGAGATGTACGGCGAACGGTTCGATATTCCGGATGACGGGCATTTGATTTTCAATTCCTGGTTTGAAGGCGGCGAAGTATTTCGCAGCGGCGTGGCTTTCCAGCGCGGGCTGGGCAGAATTTTCTATTTTGCGCCCGGGCACGAAGAATATCCGACTTATTTTCACGCCGATATTCTGCGGGTGCTGGGCAATGCGGCGCGGTGGGCGGCGCCGGTTTTGCCGCCGCAGGAGCTGCGCTGTGAAAAAGTGCCGCCGCGGGAACAGTTGGGAAGGGCGCGTTGAAATATGGAGAAATTGCGGATCGGAATTATCGGGCTTGGCATGGGGCGGCGGCATATCGCCGCCTTTTGGAACCATCCGGCCGGTGAAGTGGTGGCGATTTCCGATATCGACGTGCCGTTGATGGAACGGGTCAAAGCGGAATACGGGATCGCCGGCGCTTATGTCGACGCCGAAGAGATGCTGGCCAGGGAAAAATTGGACGTCGCCTGCGTGGCCGTGCCGAATTATCTGCACAAACATTTTACCGTCGCCGCGCTGGAGGCCGGCTGCCATGTGTTCTGCGAGAAACCGATGGCGCTGTCCGCCGCGGAAGCGCAGCAGATGCTTGACACGGCGACCCGGACCGGCAAACGGCTCGGCATCGATTTCCGGTTCCGGTTCGCGCCGCAGTCGGTGGCGATGAAGGAATTGCTGGAGCGCGGCGAACTCGGGGAAATCTATTACGGGCGGACCGTCTGGCTGCGCCGCCACCGTTTTCCCGGCTTCGGCGGCTGGTTCGGCAAAAAGGCGCAGTCCGGCGGCGGGCCGATGATCGATCTCGGGGTGCACCGGCTCGATCTGGCATTGTGGCTGATGGGATACCCGGAACCGGAATGGGTGATGGGAACGACTTACAACAGGATCGGGGCGCCGCTGGCGGCCGGCAGCGGCAAGCAGTTCGATGTCGAAGACCTGGCCTGCGGTTTTGTCCGGTTTAAAAACGGCGCGACATTGGAAGTGGCCGCTTCCTGGGCCGGCCATATCCGGCAGATGAATGAAATTTCCACCCGGCTGCTGGGGACCAACGGCGGACTGTATCAGTATAACGTCGGCGACAATTATGACTTCGAGGTGGAATGTTACCGGGACATCGGCGGGATGCCGTTCGACGCCAAGCTGCATCCGCCGATTCCGGACTGTCATGATGCCTGTTATTCCTTTCTGGACGCGCTGGTCAAAGGAGTGCCGTTCCTGGTCGATCCGCAGGATGGCGTGACGGTGATGAAACTTCTGGATGCCTTCTACGAGTCGGCTGCCGGGGGCAGGCCGGTTCGGGTTTGATCGGAAGCGGTAAATGGGAAGCGTCAGGCGCCGGAACAGCAGTCCGGCGCTTTTTTTGACCGGTCGAATCGTTTCCCGCCGGTCGTTCCCGCTTCCCGAAGTTGAAATCGCCCTGATGGCGATTATATTATGCGATTTCATGATGAACGACATAAGGTAAAGCAATGAGCATTATTTATTACCCCGACCACCAGGTGTTCAAGCTGGACACCAATCAGACGACTTACGCCTTCCGGGTGGATGAGTACGGTTATCTGGAGCAGCTCCATTTCGGCGGCAGAATCAGCGATGGCGCCGAAGCGGCCGCGCTCGGATTCCGGTTGTTCCGTTCTTTCTGTCCTTATCCGGACGGCGGAACGCCGTTGCTTTCCCGGGATCACATGGCGCAGGAATATTCCACCCATGCGGTCGGGGATTATCGAACGGCGGCGGCGATCGTCCGGACCGCCGACGGCGTCAACAGCACCGATCTGAAGTACGTTTCCCATCGGATTTATTCCGGCAAAAAGCCGTTGCCGGGCTTGCCTGCTTCGTTTGCGACGCCGGAATCGCCGGCGGAAACGCTGGAAATCGTTCTGATCGACGCAGTCAGCCAGGTGGAATTTATTTTGAGTTATTCGGTATTCGCCTGCTGCGACGTCATCGCCCGCAGCGTCCGGGTGGTCAACCGTTCGCCCCGGCCGGTTTATCTGGAAAAAGTGATGAGCTGCTGCCTGGCGCTGCCGAACCGGCCGTTGGACCTGATCACGCTCGACGGTTCCTATGCGCGGGAACGTCATGTGACGCGCGCCGCTTTGCGGCAGGGAACCCAGTCGGTTGGCAGCCGCCGGACTTCGAGCAGCCACCAGCACAATCCGGCTTTCATGCTGGCCGACCGGACCGCGACCGAAGAAAGCGGCGAAGCCTGGGGTGTCTGCCTGGTGTACAGCGGCAGTTTCCTCTGTGAAGTGGAACTCGACCAGTTCAACCGTTCCCGCTCCTGCGCCGGCATCCATCCGGAGGATTTTGAATGGGAATTGCCGCCGGGCGGCGAATTTCAGGCGCCGGAGGCGCTGCTCGCCTATTCGGACGGCGGCTTGAGCAAACTGTCGCATCATTTCCATGATGTTTTGCGCCGCAATTTGTGCCGTCGTCAGTGGAGCGGCCGGAAGCGGCCGGTGCTGGTCAACAACTGGGAAGCGACCTACTTCGACTTCAATGCGGAAAAATTGCTGAATATCGCCGCTGCCGCCGCCGAACTCGGCATTGAAATGATGGTGCTGGACGACGGCTGGTTCGGCAAGCGTGACGATGACCGTTCGTCGCTGGGCGACTGGTTCGTCAATGCGGCGAAAATCGGCGAGCTGGGGGAATTGGTCGGCAGGATCAATGCGCTCGGCATCAAGTTCGGACTGTGGTTCGAGCCGGAGATGATTTCGGAGAACAGCGAACTGTTCCGTCTCCATCCGGAGTGGGTGCTCACCGCGCCGGGCCGGGTCCGGTCGCTGGGACGTCATCAACTGGTGTTGAATATGGCGGAACCGGCGGTGGTCGATTATCTCTTTGCGGCGATCAGCCGAATTCTGGCTTCGGCCAATATCGAATATGTCAAATGGGATATGAACCGGCAGCCGGCCGAAATGTATTCGCCGTCGCTGCCGCCGGAACGTCAGAAAGAACTCGGGCACCGTTACGTGCTCGGCGTCTACGAACTTCACCGCCGGCTGCTGGAAGCCTTTCCGGAACTGCTGATCGAAGGCTGTTCCGGCGGCGGCGGACGGTTCGACGCCGGTATGCTTTACTATGCGCCGCAGATCTGGACCAGCGACAACACCGATGCGATTGAACGGCTGAAAATCCAGGCCGGAACGTCGTTGTTCTATCCGGCTTCGTCGCTCGGCGCGCATGTATCGGCTTGCCCGAATCATCAGACCGGGCGGATGACGCCGCTGGAAACCCGCGGCAATGTCGCGTTGGCCGGGACGTTCGGATATGAGATGGATTTGGCGACATTGAATGAAGCCGAGCGTGAAATAGTCCGCCGGCAGCTCGACGATTTTCACCGTTTCCATCCGATCATTGCCAACGGCGATCTGTATCGGCTGACCGATCCGTTCGGCAACTGCGATTACACGGCCTGGGAGTTCGTTTCCAAAGACGGCAGTGAAGCGTTGCTGTTCTATGTGGTGGCGCATCATTACGCGCATGAGGAGCCGCGGCTGTTCCGGTTGCGCGGCTTGCAGCCGGAGCGGCGTTACCGGGTCGTTGAATCCGGCCTGGTCCTGTACGGCGATACGCTGATGAATGCCGGCCTGCCGATGCCGGAGGTTCCCGGCGACGGCGCCAGTTGGCACTTCCAGTTGAAGCTGGTGGACAAAGCTTGAAAAGCTGGCGGCACGCCGGGTGCCGCCGTTTTTCCGGAGCAGAAAAAAAGTCGGCGCCATTGTTCGGCGGCGCCGGCCGGGAAGGGGCTTGAAGAAGATTGCCGGCCAAGGCTCAATCGGTGGCCGGCGTTTTCAAATCCCACTGGTAAAAGCGATTGATTCCTTCGCAGCCGGTGATGCCCCAGTGGTAAGTGTTCGGCAGGTCCGGTTCGGAATAGCCGAATTCGACGCCGTTGCAACGGATGATGAGCTGCGGTTCGGCGGCCTGGAAATCGGTGGCGACTTCCAATTGATAAATGGTTTTCGGCTTCAATTCCATGCGGAGATAGGCGGCCAGATGCCAGCAGGGCTGTCCGTCCTTGAATTCGTGATGCCAGACGTTGATGCCTTCATTGAAGAGGACGATTTCGAAATGTTCCCGGTATTCCAGCGCCGCTCCCTCGGCCGGGACCGGGCTGCCGGCCGGAGCCAGTACGATCAACGGTGCCATCAAATGGTCGAAAGAGGTGGCAATGGAGAAACTGCTGGCGCCGTCGACCGTTTTTTTCAACAACATGCTGGAATAACATTCCGGTGCGCGCGGACCGAGCATTTCTTCCTCGCCGGCATCGGCGGGAACTTCGTTGGTGATATGGTCGGCATGCTGCACCCAGCCGCCGATATGGCTCCAGCGCGGGCTGCGGACAATCCACCAATCTTCCGGTGTCCAGGCGCCTTCGGCAAAGCTGCCGCCGGTCAACGGCAGGGTCAGCATGCCGAGCATGCCGGTGGTCAAAACGATGGCCATGGAATTCATTTTATCCTGCTTTCCTTTTTTATCTGCAGTTTTTTATGACAGTCGGGACAATAGCCGCGCAAATGCAGTTGCTTGGTAACCGGGGTGAATTCTTCGTCTTCCCACATGGCGGTCTTCTGCTCCGGCAGCGGCCGTTTCAGGATGCTGCCGCAGCCGATGCAATGCAGATAACAGCAATCTTCGTCGTTGCGCTCGTATTCGATTTTGCCGTTGACGCCGCGCAATTCATTGACCAGCCCCGCTTCGACAAAAGCGAAGAAATTGCGGTATAACGTACTGGCGGCATAGACGTAACCGCGGCTGCGCGCCAGGTCGATCAAACCCAGCAGCGTGAAACGCTCCGGCATCGCATCGATGGCTTCCAGCATCCGGTCGCGTTCGATGGTGTAACGCTTGTTGTTCAGTTTGAGATATTGTCTCAATTGTGCTACTTTTGCGGCATGATCTTTCATCGTTTGGCCTCTTGAAATCAACTGGTTTATTGCTCGCAATCCGGAAAAAAGCAGGCGCATTGCCGTTCGGGCGATTGATAGGAACGCAACGGCGGCACCTGTCGCCGGCAAATGGCTTGTGCTTTGGGACAACGCGGGTGAAAACTGCAGCCGCCGGGCGGATTCAAAGGCGACGGTACATCGCCCTTGAGCATAATCCGCTGGCGCCGCCGGGCGGCATCCAATACCGGGACTGCCGACAACAATGCTTGGGTATAGGGATGAACGGGCCGGGCGCACAATTCAGCGGCCGGTCCGGCTTCGACGATTTTTCCGAGATACATGACTAAAATTCGCCGACTGATATGCTCGACGACACCAAGGTCATGGGCGATAAACAGAAACGCCGTGTCGGTCTGCCGCTGGATATCCTGCAGCAGATTGATGATCTGGGCCTGGACACTGACATCCAGCGCCGAAACCGGCTCGTCGGCGACGATCAGCTTCGGTTCCGCCGCCAATGCCCGGGCGATGCCGATGCGCTGGCGCTGGCCGCCGCTGAACTGGTGGGGGTAACGGTACAGATGGGCGCTTTCCAACCCGACCAGTTCCAGCAGTTCGACGATGCGTTTCAGGCGCTCCTCCGAATTGAGGAAGGTATGCAGGTGCAACACTTCATCCAGCGCGGCGTAAACCGTCAGGCGCGGATTCAGCGACCCGTAAGGGTCCTGGAAAATCATCTGAAATTTTTTTCTGGCGTGCCGCAAAGTCCGGCCGTGCAGCGTGGCAATGTCGGTATCGTCGATGCGGATGCTGCCGCCGTTCGGCGTCTCCAGACGCACCAGCGCCCGGCCCAGAGTGCTTTTGCCGCAACCGCTTTCCCCGACCAGGCCGACCGTCTCGCCGGCTTCCAGCTCGAAACTGACGCCGTCGACGGCACGCACCATCCCGGGCCGACCGAAGAGCCCGGTACGCACCGGATAATAAACTTTCAAATCGTTGACGGCGAGCAACGGCATCTTCGGTCAGCGCTCCGGGATGATTTTCAGCCGGTAATGGTCATGGGCGGAGGGCATAAGCATAGGTTAACCCGTCTCCTGAATCATGCTTTTGTTAAACTGCGTTTCCAAGACAATCTCGATCGGATTGTTGTCGATAACTCCATGTATCAATATAAGTCGTCCGTCATTACATTTCCAGTTGGATCATTGCATTTGGCAGATTTTCTATCCGGAAAATTGAAAATTTCGACTATTTTCATATTTGTATTCATTGTTTTTTAAGGTAGAAACTGAATTCGAGTTCCCATGTACACGGGGAAATTGACGACAGTTCGCTTAAAATCTCCTCCACCGGGCTCTTCCTCTCGCGTGCGCGGGGA
Source organism: Victivallis sp. Marseille-Q1083 (assembly GCF_903645315.1). NCBI lineage: Bacteria > Pseudomonadati > Lentisphaerota > Lentisphaeria > Victivallales > Victivallaceae > Victivallis > Victivallis sp. Marseille-Q1083. The sequence continues at coordinate 1,179,628 of NZ_CAHJXL010000001.1, read as the reverse complement.
AGACTCGGGATTTACCGCTGTTTTCTGAACGCAGTAAGAAACACCCCCGTGTGCGCGGGGAAGACTTCTTTTACTGCTCAAAAGATGATGACAACAGAGAACCACCCCCGTGTGCGCGGGGAAGACTTCACACAATAAAATTTGCCGCAAATTGCAGGAGAACCACCCCCGTGTGCGCGGGGAAGACGCCGTGAAGCATGTCTTGACGCAACTCTATCCAGAAACACCCCCGCGTGCGCGGGGAAGAACACCTTCGATTGTCGCCACGCGCTGCGGATCGTGAAACACCCCCGCGTGCGCGGGGAAGAACTCCGGCGTCACCAGCCGCGCGTCCAACCCCTGAGAACCACCCCCGTGTGCGCGGGGAAGACGCTCGTTCGTGCTGGTATTAAAAGCGTCCACCAGAAACACCCCCGCGTGCGCGGGGAAGACCAAATTCGGCATTGCTTTCAATATCATCATTCGGAAACACCCCCGCGTGCGCGGGGAAGACTGATTTTGCTTCCATTGCCGGTTTGAAGCAGAAGAAACACCCCCGCGTGCGCGGGGAAGACTATTTCGGTTTCAGCAGCACCGGCTGGTACCTGGAAACACCCCCGCGTGCGCGGGGAAGACTGTCCAACCAATATTGCAGGGCAACGAACCAGGGAACCACCCCCGTGTGCGCGGGGAAGACTTGCTCCTTTCCGGCGGTATTCCGTCGAAGCCGGAACCACCCCCGTGTGCGCGGGGAAGACCCTTCACCGGCAACATCGGCGGAGTCATACACAGAACCACCCCCGTGTGCGCGGGGAAGACTTCAGCAAAGGCTGCCAACCAAGCCTCGTTACAGAACCACCCCCGCGTGCGCGGGGAAGACCGCCAGTCATTTTGCCACCACCAGCTTTATAAAGAACCACCCCCGCGTGCGCGGGGAAGACTCTTTCTTCATTTTTCTTTCCTTTCGATATGAGGAACCACCCCCGCGTGCGCGGAGAAGACGCCGCCAGAAAGCAGTTGACCACAAAGCGCAGAGAAACACCCCCGCGTGCGCGGGGAAGACCATGCTGACCTCCTAACGATCTGGTCATTGCTGGAAACACCCCCGCGTGCGCGGGGAAGACTCTGCTTGGTAGTGCGCCGAAAAACATCAGACAGAAACACCCCCGCGTGCGCGGGGAAGACATCGCCTCCATCGCCAGCAGTTGACTCAAAGAGGAAACACTCCCGCGTGCGCGGGGAAGACATTTTTACAATGGCTTTTTTTACTTCGTTTCCAGAAACACCCCCGCGTGCGCGGGGAAGACATCGAAGCGATGCAGAAGGAAGCGCCGAACCAGGAAACACCCCCGCGTGCGCGGGGAAGACATCGCCTCCATCGCCAGCAGTTGACTCAAAGAGGAAACACTCCCGCGTGCGCGGGGAAGACATTTTTACAATGGCTTTTTTTACTTCGTTTCCAGAAACACCCCCGCGTGCGCGGGGAAGACATCGAAGCGATGCAGAAGGAAGCGCCGAACCAGGAAACACCCCCGCGTGCGCGGGGAAGACTGTTGCTATGAGAAAACTCAAATCGCATCTGAGGAAACACCCCCGCGTGCGCGGGGAAGACCCTAGTTTTCGTCCTCAATGTAAGTAGTCCTGAGAAACACCCCCGTGTGCGCGGGGAAGACTCGGAACGTCTACAAGAAGTCGATTGGATGACAGAAACACCCCTGGGTGCGCGGGGAAGACCTGCCGGAGTACAACACACCGTATAAAAACGAGGAACCACCCCCGCGTGCGCGGGGAAGACGACGGAGGTGACTGCCGCTATAGATCGGGTTTGGAAACACCCCCGCGTGCGCGGGGAAGACGTCAAGGATGATCGGTTCGGTTTCCCGGACGAAGAAACACCCCCGCGTGCGCGGGGAAGACATCGCGGCGTTTTGGTCCGTCGTTGTCTTGGTAGAAACACCCCCGCGTGCGCGGGGAAGACTCTTTTAAATCGAGCATGCCGTTCGGAGCGGCAGAAACACCCCCGCGTGCGCGGGGAAGACGTCAAGGATGATCGGTTCGGTTTCCCGGACGAAGAAACACCCCCGCGTGCGCGGGGAAGACCAGGATCGGGGCGCCGCTGGCGGCCGGCAGCGGCGAAACACCCCCGCGTGCGCGGGGAAGACTGATTTTGCTTCCATTGCCGGTTTGAAGCAGAAGAAACACCCCCGCGTGCGCGGGGAAGACTATCACAGCTCCCGGCTTTGATTGGGACCTATAGAAACACCCCCGCGTGCGCGGGGAAGACGCCAGCGCATCGGTCGCCAGCTGCTGCCACAAAGAAACACCCCCGGGTGCGCGGGGAAGACGGCAACAAGATTCTGCAAAGCGATCAGCAGACAGAAACACCCCCGCGTGCGCGGGGAAGACAATTATTCTTCGGTGCATGGCGCTACTCCGGCAGAAACACCCCCGCGTGCGCGGGGAAGACGAACCAGAAACACCAGTAGAACTAGTCACACCAGAAACACCCCCGGGTGCGCGGGGAAGACCCGGCTGGATTCTCTTTCCGGACGGCTTGTTGAGAACCACCCCCGCGTGCGCGGGGAAGACGTAAAAAATCGGTGTCTTTGGCAATAGATTTAAGAAACATCCCCGCGTGCGCGGGGAAGACGATCAATCACGTGCCGCCGGATGAAAACGGCAAGAAACACCCCCGCGTGCGCGGGGAAGACCGGCTGATAGCTGCCCGTATGACTACATAGCAAGAAACACCCCCGGGTGCGCGGGGAAGACTCCGGCGGCACGGCAACTACCCGGAGCGTGCAAGAAACACCCCCGCGTGTGCGGGGAAGACCAGCCCGCCGGATGGCATGGATGACGTCTATGAGAAACACCCCCGCGTGCGCGGGGAAGACTAGACGCTCTTCATCGAGTAAAATTCCGTCTCGGAACCACCCCCGCGTGCGCGGGGAAGACTCTATGCAGTTAAAATCAAGAAAAACGAACCCAGAACCACCCCCGCGTGCGCGGGGAAGACCGGAATGAAATGGACAAGTATATTGAATCAGAAGAAACACCCCCGCGTGCGCGGGGAAGACTCTCCACAGGCAGTTATCCAATCTGGCGCGTTGGAAACACCCCCGCGCGCGCGGGGAAGACAACAAGGAGAACCATATACTATGAAAAAAGCAAGAAACACCCCCCGCGTGCGCGGGGAAGACACCGCTACAGGCGGAGCTGATGCTGGTGCCTGAGAAACACCCCCGCGTGCGCGGGGAAGACCGCCGCTGTCGGCGGCTTGCAATACTTTTGCCAGAAACACCCCCGCGTGCGCGGGGAAGACTTTGTTGTTTCGGTCTCTGATGCCGGTGTACTGGAAACACCCCCGCGTGCGCGGGGAAGACAACATCGTGCCGCTGAAAAATCATCTGCTCCCAGAAACACCCCCGCGTGCGCGGGGAAGACGTGCAGCCGTGGGATCCGGACGACGACATCCCGGAAACACCCCCGCGTGCGCGGGGAAGACGCGACCGGGACGGATTGCGCTTTTATACCCGCAGAAACACCCCCGCGTGCGCGGGGAAGGCGCTTGACCAGCATTGCGCTGGAGGCGGGAAAGGGAAACACCCCCGCGTGCGCGGGGAAGGCGACGTCCTGGCCGATTTGGGACCGAAACGCGGAGAAACACCCCCGCGTGCGCGGGGAAGGCAAAATCATAACCGAAAGGATCGGAAAAATGAAGGAAACACCCCCGCGTGCGCGGGGAAGGCAACCTGGAATTCGAAGAGCCACCGGAGGATCTGGAAACACCCCCGCGTGCGCGGGGAAGGCTTGAGGCGGCTGATAGCTGCCCGTATGACTATGGAAACACCCCCGCGTGCGCGGGGAAGGCTTCAGGCCGCAGAGCCGGGCGGCCGCTTCGTCGGAAACACCCCCGCGTGCGCGGGGAAGGCCCCGATAGACCCTAGCCCAAACTTGCAAAGCAGGAAACACCCCCGCGTGCGCGGGGAAGGCAGCCGGCCGGTGCGCTCAAGCCGCAGCGCCAGAGAAACACCCCCGCGTGCGCGGGGAAGGCAAAAGATGAAAACGGTCAGTTTCACCCGGTGGAGAAACACCCCCGCGTGCGCGGGGAAGGCCCGGTGTTGGTTGCCGCGCTGCTGTATCCGGTGGAAACACCCCCGCGTGCGCGGGGAAGGCAAATCATCTGTAGAATTATTCAACGCGGATCTAGAAACACCCCCGCGTGCGCGGGGAAGACGTCAACCGGTCCAAAGAGGTGCCCTACCTGGTGGAAACACCCCCGCGTGCGCGGGGAAGACATGGTAGATCCGCCTGCCAGCGTCACCAGTGCGGAAACACCCCCGCGTGCGCGGGGAAGACTGGAACATATTGTTGGGAACCCGCACTGATATACAATATATTGATAAATTGTCAAACAACCTCTTGTGACTTTTCTTCACAGATCAGTTGAAATCCGGATAGGCTGGAAATGTTTTTACAAGGATTTCCCTTGACAAAGATTTGAAAAAACGGCGGTTCCGAGATTTCAAGAAATATTAAAATACCCGATTCCGGCGGACAGTATTTCAATACCAGATCAACCACTTTCCGCGCCAGTTGATCTTTGACGCCTGAAACAAATACATTCGGCTTCGGCTCTATGCACCACAGCTTCAATTTGCCCCGTACTGCGTCGGGAAGCGAGTTAGCGACTATAACGATCATTTTTTCAAGCCCAGTAAATTGATCAGATCTGCCGGGCATTTTTTCATCAGCTCATAATCAATGACCCGCCGGCGAAATTCAGAAATCGCCCGCTGGCGATCATATATTCCTCCCAGCTCACGCGTCAGGGAAAATGCCAGATCAAAGACCAGCTCCTTTTTGTAAAGATCCGCCACATCGTAAACAAACGGAAGCGGAGAGCCGGAATGCACAAATCCGAGACGCGGTGAAAGCCCCAATGAATAGATGATCGAAGTCGTCAGCGCATATAATGCCGCATTCGCCGCCGTGATGAGCTGATTGGTCAAATCCGATAATTGAAATTCCCCCGGTTTATAGGAACGGCCGCCCCAGTGAATGAAATATTTCTGCGCCAGTTCAGAATATAAGAGTTTTACGCGGCTTCCTTCCAGCATCATGAGTTCCGTCAAGGTCTTTCCGGAAATATCATCATTTGGGAAACGGACTTGAAACATCTTTCGCGCAATCTCCAGGGATTTCTTCGGATCCGACGCCAGTTGCATTTGCTTTTTGAAGCGGCTGGAGGTTGCGGTGGGGGATTCTCCAACTGCATAAAAGCAGAAGGAGTCCTCCCCCACCCAGCAGACGGTGCAGTTTAAAGAAGCAAGAATCTTGACTGCTTCGTGCGTCACGGACGTACCCGGCCCCAGGAGAAGAGTGGAGATCACCGCTGCCGGAAGACGGAACACTTCTCCATCCGCTGAAATCCATTTGACGCTGGAGTCGTCGATTTCGAGGCGGCCGTGTTCCAGGTACAAAAAGGGGTAGCGATCCCGCAGCAACGGCAGATCGGATAAGGTTGTTTTAACAATAATTCGTTCCCGCATCGTCATGCTGTATTCCTTCCGCTCTGGCGGCGGAACGATTGCGTCCTGCCGCCAGAGCCGGAATCAGAAAACAAAAACCATTTTGTTCACGCACCGTTCCCGATAGAGTTTGTGGAGACCGAAGCGCAGCGGCACATCCGCCAGCAGCAGACTTTCGGAATCGGCTTCCCGTTCCGGGACTTCCTGATAGACCCATTCCGGCATACGTTTTTTCCGCTCCGCCAGTTCCCGGACGCGGGCCAGCGCCTCGGATTCGGTTGGAAAACTTCCCTGAAAGATCAATTCGGAAGCGACGCAGCATTTCCGGCCGAGATAAAGCTCGTAGACCGGATTCCGCAATGCCGCCGCGAATTTCTCCGCCGGCTGTTCCGGCATGATCCAGATTGCCGCAAAACAACGATCAACCAGATAATCCCGGCGGGTCAGTTTGGCGCCGCCGCCGACCGGAGTGGAACCGTCCAGCTTTTTGGGCGCCATCAGTTTCGCCCAGTTGGTCGCGGAGCCGTAACCGTTGCCGACCATATGAAAGTCGGTGAGTGCCGGGCCGCTGTCGTGAAAGCTGTAAACGTTGAGCGGATATTCCGCTAATTCCGCCAGCAGCTCCTGCTGCGGTCCGGAAGCGCCGGCGGCGGCGAGCAGCATTCCGGTCAAACCGGAACGGGTCGGAAAACTCAACGTACGACGGGTGTCGAACCGGGAGTCATAGCCCCACGCCTGCAACGGCCCTTCAAGCCATAAGGTCAGAAATTTCTTCATGCCTCATCCTCCGGCAGTCAAATCGCCTGGATCGTTTGCTTCAGGGCGCTGAGCAGGGAATCGATATCGCCGGATTGGGTGCCGATCTCAAATTTTGCCCGCAAACCGAAAAGAGAACCATACATGCGCTCCACTTCGGCAAACCGTTGCTGCAGTGCCCGGATGCTGGCGGAGACCATGTCTTCGCCATGCTGCGGGCGCACCGGAGCATTGAACGGCAGCTGCATGCCCTGGCCGTTTCTTACCGTCACGATCGCATAATTCCAGGGGCAGGCGGCGGCCATCGTCGCCTGGCGCGCTGCCGGAAAAGCCTTGAAGAGCGCTTTTACGAAAGCTTCGACCGCCGTGTCCAGCTCCCCGCTGTGCAAATTTGCCGCCAACTGTCCCAGATCGAGCGACACATAACGGTAATAGGTCGCGGAATTGAACTCCAGCGAACCCATGTGGCCAGCTCCGGAATCTTCGCAGTTGCAGTCATCGACCGCGGTGAAGAAATCGACTTCAGAGGTCGCTTTGTGGGTTGAGATGGCATGGGCAAACGATGCGGCGGCCTCCATATTCAATTCAGGGACATTGGCGACCATGCGGCCGAACAGCGCGATATCCAGACCGTCCAGCGCGCTGTTGACATGCTGTTTGAGCAGTTTGACCAGCTCTTTTTCTCCCAGCGGCGAAAAGTCGTTTGCCGCACATGCCGCAGCGACCTCCGCCGCTTCGGAATTGGAAATGAAAAACAAGGTGTCGCTGGCTCCGTCTTTGACCGTTTTGGTCAATGCTTTTGCCGCGGCTTCCCCGCACTGCTGCGCCTGTTCCGGGGAGGCTCCCTTTCCCTCACACTGCTCCGCGATCTTTGCCGCAACAAGTTTCGTGCGCGCAGCGATGGCCACGCCCTCTGCCTGAAGTGCCAGGCGTACCGCGCGCTTCCAGCATTGACTGCTGACCCGGGCGCGTTCCACTCCGCCGATTATTGCGGATTTCGGCGCGCCGACATCGTCACGGTTGAGACAGGACACCGGAAAGGATTGCAGGATGTGAAATTCAATACGGGTGTTGGTGAATTTGCCGGTCATAATGAAACCTCCATAATATGATTGATTGAATCGACACGAACGATCATTATTGTTGTACGGGCATCAGTTGCAGCAGGCCGAATCCAAATGCCTTCCCATGTCCCAGCCCGGCGGTGAAGCTTTGCCGGAAGCGTTCCGGGGCCGTTACCCGGAGAACCCCGCGGAACTGTACACTGTGAAGGCGATAGGCGTGTCCGCCTTTGACGAAACTGAGGCTGGGACGGACGAATAGTTCCAGCGTTTCCGGATCCGCCTGAAAACCCCATTGTTCTGCATGGCCGACAAACCAGTTCAACAGCGGCAGTTGACCGATGACCGGTTCCCGCTTGCGGGTTTTGGGGTTGCATTTGACCGGATTGAGCAAGACTTCAAAGCGATATTCCCGGGCTGCAAAAAAACGTTCTCCGATTCGCAGTGTGGACGCCTGGACATCCGGCGGGAGTTCCGGCTGCACGCCCGAAAGAATCACGATTTCCCGGCCGTCCCGGCGCGGTCCTCGGTCCGCGTAGAGGATGCGCTGCGATCCTTCCTGAGGCGGAAACATGGAATATACAGTGCGGTGAATACCGTAGGCGTCGGAGATTTTCTCCTGGCGGCAGAATTTCACATCCAGCAGTAATTTAGTCAGAAACATGATTTTCTTCCCCGGTGTCTGCGGTTTCGGCATGTCCGAAGAAACTGCGGGCCCAGCGTAGTTTCACCCGTTCATTCCAATACAGAATATCGGTCAGCAATGTGGCATAACCGATTCCGCCCGGCGCTTTGTTCTGCAAGTACCGCAGGACCGGTCGCAGGACCTCGCAGAGCTCTTCGGCGGAGTCGCAGCCGAGAAGGCGGCGGAACCGGCGCTGTTCCCGTTCCCTGGCATCCCGGTCCGGACAGCAGGCGTGAAAAACTTCGCCGAGGTTTTTCCGGCCGTCGGCATCGGGCTGTTCCCGGGCGATTGCCGCTCCGGCCAGCGCAAACGCCAGCCGTTCCCGGTCGCTGGCGATATCGCACCAGGCAGCCAGATGTTCCCAGGCGAAAGCGGCCGTTTGCGGATTGTCCGCGCGGCGCATGGCGGCGCGAAATGCGGTGTCCTCCTTGGCGCGGCGGATCACTGCCGCGACAAATCCCTGCGGATTCCATTTCTGTTTCTCATTCATCCTGTTCAACCTTTCTTTCCGGTTTTCTTTTTCCTCTGAAACGGCTCATGCTCACTCCAGGCCATCAGTTGACGTGCGGTATCGAAGGGGCAGAAGCGGTTGTAAAGCATCCGGACCTGGCGGCGCCACTGTCCCGCCAATTCCGGCGGGACTTCCTCATCGGCGATTTTTTCGGCGAAAGCGGCAGCCACGATCTGCTGAGCCTCTTCGCCCAGCAGTTCCCAGAACAGCGTCGCGGCTTGGGAGGCGATTCCGGCGCCGTTCAGATTCTGCAGTTCTTTGAAATACCCGGCCACGGAGGCATACAGTGTTTTGGCGCAGCCATCGATCGCGGCGAGCATATTGCAGTATTTGCGATAACCGTTCTGATCCAGGTTTGCCGCCGGGAAATAAAAATCCGCCTCGACGTAATCATTTTTTCCGGAGAGATATTGTTCCCCGGCATTAGAACTGACCTGGACTCCGGCTGTCCAGACGTGGATTTCGGTGTCCGGAGAGATTTTTTCGAGGCCGCAGGAGAGCGTATAAGGCGCCTTTCGGCGCTGCTCTGCCTGCAGAAAGGCGAGAATCGCCGGCAGCTCCCGCCAGGGACGGTGCTCCGGATTGGTCCATACCGCCCGGTCTTTGTTTTTGTCGCGGTACAAAGTCAGCGCCGGATCGACCAGCCCGGAAAGATGATTGGGATACCGGATTCCCTCTGTCATGACGACATTCGGCGGGCAAAGCAGGTAGAATTTGTCGAGCGGCAGCAGCGCCCCCTGGTAGGTGTGCCGGTATTCCCGCGCCCGCGGGCAATCTTCGCCTTCCGGCATCTTTTCCCAGCAGGGACGTCCCATACCGCGCGAAAAGACCGACAATCCGGCAACATCCTCTTCGGTCAGCAGATTGAGGCGGATGGTTTCCAGCAGCGTTGTGCCCTGCAGGTAACTGTGCAGATAACCCTGAAAACCCAGCAGGGTTCCCGGCACGCCGGAAGCCGGCTTCCCCTTCTCATTGAATTTTCCCGTATAGCCGGGAGTCAGTACGATGGAATTGTCGTATTTCTTACCGCCGAACCCGAAGCCGCAGCCGCGCAGCAGCAGCAGGGGAAGCTCGGCAATTTCCGGCGCGGCCGGCAGATTCCAGTGGGTCAGCACCGGTTTGTTGCCGGTTGAGACACTCGGCTGCAGCGCGGAAAGCGGCTGGAGCTTTTGGCTGCTTTTCAGCTGCGGGAACTGCAGAAACGGATGTTTGCCGAAAAGCTCGAAGCAGTCATGATGCTGTTCCAGATAACGCAGGACGCCTGCCGCGATATCCCCGGGCGTAAGTTCCTGCCAGGTCGAAGCATCCGGGATGCGGACCGCTGCATGGGTCAACGCCAGCAGAAAACGCAGCAGCGCGATCTTGTCCAGCGCGTTGCCGCCGAGTCTGCTCAGTTCCGGGTTGGCGAAGAACATCTTCAAACTTTGTCGCGGCTGACCGATGACATTGATCCAGGGATCGTCGATCAGATTGAATCTGAATTCTTCGGGATTCATAACCACTCCTTTTGCTGCGGGGTATCATAAGTGTAACCAATTTTTTCATGGTAGCGGAACGGCAGGGGATTCGCCGCCCGGTCCAGCAGCCGGCCGTCGGAATCCAGATATGCCACCCGGATCGGGCGGAGCGAATCGTTGCCGATCCAGATCGCCGAAGCGAGAAATTCCGCCGTGAATCCGTCATAGCGCGGTGCGTGGTGTTCCGGCACGGTGATCAGCGTCCGCATGATCCGTCTGGCCGCCTCTACATGGCTTGACTTGGAGGCCGAGGGGGAAGGCAGCGTGATCGGAGCGCCGTCAAAGGGCGAATACAGAACATCAGTCAATGGTTTGCCGCGATTATTTTTCTCCAACAGCAAGATCTGCACGGTTGGAAGGTCATTGATACGGGTTGTCGCGTGGTCGTCGTCCCGCACGTCCATGACCGGGCCTGCTGCGATCCGGGCCTGACGTTCCAGCGTTTCGATCTTCCGTTCCAGCCGCTCCTGCATGGCCCTGAGCGCCCCGGATTCCGTGCGCCGGCGGTAGACCGCCTCCAGCATCGGCCGGATATCATCGGGCAGGGTGAGGAGGTGCTTGTCTTTCAGGGCTTCACAGGTACGGCAGAGCGGATAGGCTTCGTAGGGCAGCAGGGCATCGCAGTCAGGCAGTATTTGTTCCGGCTGGTCCAGCCGCGGATCCTTCAGGATGACGGCCCGCCTTTCCGCCCCTGTCGGGCGCGAAAAATCGAGTTTGCGGTGACGCCACAGCCTGCCGATCCGCTGAAAGAGCATGTCCATCGGAGCCAGCCGGGTAATCAGGGTATCGGAATCGATATCCAGTGATTGTTCCAATATTTGCGAGCCGACCAGGATCCGTCCCCGTTCAAGCCGTTTTTTTTCGCCATTTTTCCCCAGCAGCCCCACCCATTTGTTCTCATTTTCACTGCGGCGGCAACGGGGAAAACGTGAATGAATCAGGCCGATTTCGCAATCGCCGGCGCAACTGTTCAGCATCAGGAATACCTGTTGAGCCATCGAAACGGTATTCTCGATCCACAAAACCTGTTCTCCCCGGGCGGCCTTCTCCAGTGCGAGTTGCAACGTTTCGGCCAGATTTTCGGTGAAAGCGACCTTCACCGTCCGGGCGTCAGCGCCTGAAAACGGCGTCAGCTCCCCGCCGTTGGACGGATGGCTCCAGGTGACCAGCGGGTAAGGCAGCAGCGGCTGCGCCGGCTGTTGCGGCTCCAGCAGCGCGAATTCCCGGCGTGCCTCTCCGGTCAAGGTGGCGCTCAGGACGATGACCGTACACTGATAATGGCGCAATTCCCGGATCAATTTTTTCAGCAGAAATCCAGTGTAATGGTCATAACTGTGACATTCATCAATGATTACGACCTTGCCGGAAAGTCCGAAGGCCCGCACCGCATTGTGTTTGATATTCAGGACCGCCAGCAGGGCCTGATCGATCGTACCGGCCCCGAAGGGAGCCAGCAGGGCGCGCTTTCGGGTCTGGAACCACGAATCCGGATTTTCCGGTGTCGTACAATCTTCCGGATCGGTCGTTCTGAGATTCCATTCCAGCCAGGCATCGCCGTGGATCAGCAAAGCGCCGTGGTGTTTCTCCGCAGGGATGATTCTGGAGAGGAACTGGTTCAAGCGGGCATGGATTTTTTCCGAAGTGAGCTGTGTCGGCAATGCGAAGTAAATTCCGTCGGCCTGGCCGGCCGCCAACATCTGATAAGCCATGTAGAGGGCCGCTTCCGTTTTGCCGCTGCCCATTTCGGACTCGATGATCACGATCTCGCCGGGCACCGGTTTGCGCCGGCAAACTTGCTGAAGCGGATTGGGCTGAAATTCGAAGATGGCTTCAAAATCAAGGTCCGGCGTGACCCGAAGCGGCGCAAACCCGGCCGCGGCAACCGCCTCGGACAGGTCGATCGCATCAAACGGGGCGCCCCACGGCAGCTCCAGTCCCGAGCAGATCCAATCCGCAAGCACCACCGCTCCGAGAACCAGCGGCGCCTGCCAGGCTGGCAACGAGGTTGTATCGCACGGTTCAAGCTTCAATGCGGCAATGACTTCTTCACGTATTTGCTTCCGAAGGGCGCTCCAGCCTTCTCCGCCGCAAACTGCCGCCGAATCATTATAGAACTGCGGGTTTCCCAGTTTCCGGGCGATGCCGTGATGGGCCGCGGCAAGAGCGGCAAAACTTTCGCCGTACCGTTCCCGCAGTATCCAGCCGGAATACTCCGCGTGGTCCGCTCTGGCGACCTGCACGCCGAGATCCGGAAATTCGCCGAGAGCGGCATAGATTTTCTGCTGGAATCCGGGAGTGGCTTTCCCGATGTCATGCAGGGCCGCGAGCCATTCGGCGGCAACGGAGATCAGGTTTTCGCGCGGCGTCCCGCGGAACACATCCCGCAAAGCCCGCACCGTCAGAGCGCACAGTACAAGATGCGTATAAACATTGCAACCTTTTTGCATTCCGCAGGTTTTGGCCAGACACTGCTCCGGTGGCAAAAGGGCGGTTGCGCTCTTTTTGAGAATGGGTATTTTCATATCTTCCACCTCATGACAAATATGACTCTGCTCGAGCAAACATACGGCCTGCAATGTTTGAATGGCATTGCCGCCGGTATCATTTTTTTTTATCACACCGGCAGGAAAAATCCTAATCGTTTTGCCGGGATGGCCTTCAGCCAGTAACCGTCTGGCTGGCCGGGGCTGTGCCATGAAATCGGCAAAGCTTTCAAGCGGACGGTTTCATGCAATCGCCGGACTGGTATCTGACCCACGCGACGAGCACGGCATCCGTGCCGTTGCTGCCGTATTCGTAAACTGCGATCTGCTGTTCGTCGGCGGCAACTCCATAACAGCGGTCGCTGCCGATTCTTTCCACTTGCGTAGCGTAATAAGTCTTATCGTCGTCAAGAAGTTTTCCCACGGCACCGTTGGGCAGCCGGCACTCCAGGTTGATATAATCGCCGTTGAGCAGACACAGCGACTGAATCGCCGTCAGTTCGGAAATACCGAGCGCATGAAGCCGTTGCAGAATCAGATTGACATCAAGCGTCAGAATGATCTGATTCTGAATCTTTTTACCGCATAGGTTTCTACACATTTTTTCGTTCCTCGCTGATGGTGGCACCTTGTTTTTCAATGGAATCCTGGCCGGGAACCGATCATAAAGATCTGTTGCCTCTGCCTGAAACAACATGCGCTTGTGATTCAGAATTTCTTTGAAATAATCTCAATCCAATATGAACCGGGTACTCCCTTTCTAAAATGAACCGGGGCTTATAAAGTTTGAAAAGAGCACCATATTCATTATAACGCGTCAGCCACACAAAGTCAAGGAGGATCTTGTCGATTTAAAGAGAGCTATATTCGCATGTAAAAGCTACTTCGTAAACATTCCGCAGGGGCTTGTAGAGTTTGAAAAGTGTGCTACATTTGATACAATCCGGCCATAGCGTTCCATTCGCTGGGGCTTGTAGAGTTTGAAAAGTGTGCTACATTGCAATGTGGCCTTAAATGGTTTAAGTTCCAAGCTGGGGCTTGTAGAGTTTGAAAAGTGTGCTACATTGAAGCAGAATATTCCATACCGCAGATCAGGGCTGGGGCTTGTAGAGTTTGAAAAGTGTGCTACATTTTTCGCGGTATTTCGGTACGCCGTTGCAGGGCTGGGGCTTGTAGAGTTTGAAAAGTGTGCTACATTCGTCCGCCAGTTTTTTACTCGATCCGTTGAGCTGGGGCTTGTAGAGTTTGAAAAGTGTGCTACATTTTTTCGGGGATTCGTCCAATGCCGGCACCCGCTGGGGCTTGTAGAGTTTGAAAAGTGTGCTACATTGGAACCTTGACCAATCATCAGACCGGAGAAGCTGGGGCTTGTAGAGTTTGAAAAGTGTGCTACATTTTGCCAGACGGTCTTCCCATTGTCGCCTTGGCTGGGGCTTGTAGAGTTTGAAAAGTGTGCTACATTTTTCGCGGCGTCGAAAACTCCGTGTCACGATGCTGGGGCTTGTAGAGTTTGAAAAGTGTGCTACATTACTGCCGGTCGTCCAGATAATAAGTGAAACGCTGGGGCTTGTAGAGTTTGAAAAGTGTGCTACATTTTTTGCATCCGGAATATAGTTGGCAAGCTGTGCTGGGGCTTGTAGAGTTTGAAAAGTGTGCTACATTTTACGGTTTGACAAAGTATTGTATGGAGTTGGCTGGGGCTTGTAGAGTTTGAAAAGTGTGCTACATTGTAATCTTTGCAACAAATTGATAGGCAATAAATTACTTTGTAGAAGGCCTTTAAAAAAAGAGCGAAAAACCGGTAAGATTTACACCAAAGATAAGTTTTTTGCATAACTTTTGTCTTTTAGAAAAGCAAAAGTTGTTCGGGTTTCTTTTCTACTTCTTCTACTTTTTTGCCGTATAACGAAACCATATCGCCAAATTGTTTATCGGTTACCATCAGCAACCGGACTTTTCCTCCGGGAGGGACTGCATATTGAAGATAATTATAATACTTCTGGGCATTTTCTCTACTGGAACAGAATTTGGCGTAAACTGAGAATTGCAGCTGCAAAAAACCTTCGCGTACCAGATATTTGCGGAAACGCGTGTATTGCCGCTTTTCTTCAAGGGTGACCACCGGCAAATCAAACATAACCATAAGCCACACGGATTTTATCTCCGAAATCATCTTCAATTGTAACGTAACATAATTTCTCCGCTTTGAAACGACTCAGCCAACTGGTTGGCGGAACGTTGTATGAGGTCGGATATTTTCCACATACCGTCAGGAGTTTCCGTTTTGGCTTGCAATGAAGCGATCAAGCTTCTGCGCATATCCTGTGTCAACACGTCTACAATTTGATTACTAGGGTTCAGCCGATATACCGCGTGGTCAACGATTGTCCGAAATGGCTCCATAAGATCGTCCGCCAGGCAATATGCGTCATAACGGTTATGATGATTGATCCCGATAGTGGGATGCAAACCAGCTCCGCAGCAGGCTCGTGCGGTTATGGCGCGCAAGATTGCGTAGCCGTAATTCAGGAGCAGGTTACTGTCCTTTGCTTCGCGATTCCGCTGAAACGCGCTATCCCATAAGTTCTTCCAATAAATCACCGCAGCTCGTCCTTCGATATTTTCCGGATCGCCGGAATGAACTTTTCCCGCCAGTTTGAATAACCCGAAATCACTGTCGTGAAGTTCCTGCAGCAGTTTTCCCTGGCGGCGTATCTTTTCCTGAATCACTGTTTGCCACAAACGTTTACGCAACGGCAGCCTGGCTTCTATTTGACTGCGGAAACGCTCGTTTTGTATCCAGTTGCCTTGGATCGGCAGCTGAATGGACGCAGGCAGACGTTCCTTGCCGGAAACGACCACCACCGCGCCGCTTTCCGCCAAAGCTGACAGCAACGCTCCGGTGACCGTAACCGCCGGGTTGGCAAGAATAAGACACTGCACCTCGCCGACGGGAACGGTGACAGTTTGCTTATTCGGCAGCCGGATTGTCAGTAAATGATTGTTCAGACTCAGAAAAGCCGATTGTTCGGCGATTTCAATGATCCGCTCAATCATTGGCGATTTGCAACTCTCCGAAAACGTTCATATTGTATTTTTGCATATTCCACTTGAAGGCTGCTGATACAGTGGGCTGGAACCAGCATTTCGCAACTTGAATATCCTTCTTTTGCCTTGCGTCTAAGATGGAGCAGCAAGAAAACTGCGGCAGGGAGATGCCGCGGATGATGCACAGATTCTCCTGTCCATCCTTGGTAAACTTCACAATATCGCCTTTTTGCAAGCTGAATTTGAACCGCATTCCCGAACGTTCTTTTTCAAAGAGCGGTTGACTGCGCTGCTTACGCTGTATGGCGTCCATCAGAGAAATAATTTCGCCTTCCCACGCCACCTCTTCCCTGCGCTCATTGAGTTTTGCGAAGATTGCCAACACATAGTTTGCTCCATTGGCCACTTCGCGTTTGCCGTCTCCCTTGCCGATGGTACGGGTGTTTACCGTACGGGCGATGCGAACCTTTTTGATCGTATTTACCGCTTTACCGCTGCGGTCAAGCATTTGCGGATAATTTGCTTCGTCTTTAAAAACTTTCAGCATGGCATCGGTTACTTCGCAATCGCTGGCCACGCCGAGTCGATCGAGAATGATGTTCTTGATCACCGGATCGACAATCTGTTTGATATCTGCAGCGGAAAGCGAGTTGAGAGCCACCCGTTCGTGCCGGAGAGATTGACCGTCGCTGTAATCTTTGCTGTAAATTGTTTCCTTGTGCAAAGCTCCGCGCAATTTGTTGACCACATGGTGCGATACCGCACAGTGGTTGAGCATGGAGTATGCCTGGCTGTAGAATTTGCTGTCTATAAATTTTGGGGTCGCATCATTGAATTTTTTGCGCCGTTCAGGAGTCATTTTTGCTATTTCCTGTACCAGGCCCGGCGTAGTCAAAGCTATGGTCATTGCATCAACTGCATGATGCCGATGATCCGAACGGACTTTTTCACCTTCGCCCAAAAGATAATTGCCGCCCCAGGCTCGGCGGATCAAAGCGGTACATCCCCCGGCAATGGCAAAAACACGACGCTTATCAGTTTTATCAACAATTCCTCCATAAAGCATAGCAAGATACTGCATGGCAAGCTTGCTGGCATAACGTGTGTCGTTCAGATTGCGTTCCAGAAATTCTGCAGTTTCGACATTTTCCTGCTTGAACAACTCCAGTTTCCGCTCGGCATAAGCTCCTTTGAAATGTTTAACACGTTCCAGCATTTCGCAATATTCAGGGGAAGAGCCAAAAGCTTCATAAGGTGTACGATTACTTTTTTTGGCATTAAATTTATTGATGCACAGAGTTTTATTGGCAAAAGAGTCGTCAAACGAACGCGAATAGGGGATGATGTGCTCGATCTGCACGCAACCTCCATGTAACAGTTCGGTCATGGAAAATCTTTCGCCGGAGTAGGGACAGGTAAGACCGCATTCATCAGCAAGCATAACTTTCAATATGTCATTGCGTGAAGCTTTCTCCAAACCGACATCTTCGACAATACGCTTCGCTATGGCTTCGCGTTCTTTTTCCCGCATACGGTTTCGGATCGTGATCTGCTCGCGCTCTTTGTTGGTTGCTTTCAAATCCCGTGCCAGCTCCACATGGATTCGATCGGGCTTGCCGTAACGCTCGACAATGCGGTTGACCACACGGCGCATTTCGGTTAAGGTCCGGTGTACGATAGGATTGCGCAATTCAAATCCACACTCGTCAAGCAGCGGCAGCCGGTCGAGCTCCTGGCCGGCGGATAAGGAATGGTTATTGTTTTTCAACCAGTCGCTCAGGCTGACGCCGCCTTGGAGATCGGGAAGCATCTCCTGCAATGCCCTGAGCGAATAGGCGCAGTAACCGTCAGGCAGGGGAATCGCGGAAATCTCCGCTGCTTTTTCTGGCGGAAGTTGCCAATAACCGGTCAGGCGTTTGACCAATACCCCGCTCTTTTCCACCGAACGCAGATCGTTGAAAAACTTCTCCCGTTCACCGTCAGTCATGTCCGCGGCTTTATCGCCGAAAGCGCGGTAGAGTATATTGTGCAATTCATTGCCGTAAATCTCTTTGGCGCCTTCGCCAAGCGTAAATTTTTCACCTTTTCCCAACCCGGCGGCTTTTTGCAGTTTGGATAATGCCATCTTGCCGGATTTATTGAACAATGAGGAGTAGCTGTTGAGTATTTCGATGATTTTCTGCCGCTCATCTTCCGTCAGCGAACGGATTTGCGAATTACAGGCAATGCGCAGATTGCTGACCGTCGTGTAAATCCGGAACAGCTGAGCTTCCATGGTCGCCATGGCACAACGCCGCCGTTCCGGATAAATCCGGCATTTCCCAACCAATCCCTTGCAGGATTTCAATTTGCGCTGAAAGAAGATGGCCTGGAAAAGCTCTGCTTCCAGTTGTTCGGAAATATGTTCACGTTGCGCTTGACAAATCTTCCGGAATTCATCTTGAAACATTGCCCGTTCGGTATAGCGGCAACGGATACGCTCAACTTCGGGATCGACCATTGAAAAATATTCACCCAGGGTCCGCGCTCCGACGTCAGCAATGGCCTGTTTCAATTCGTCGATCCCGCTCTTTACTTTTCCGGCATTTTCCTGATCTTTCAGCTCCTGCTTGCGATTGCTCAAATAACCGCGCCGCTGGGCAAGGTGATACAAGGCTCTCCCCAGCTCGTACTTATCCAACAAACGGTCAAGTGCCATTTTGCGAAACAGGTAAGGCAAAACATGCCCCAAACGGTTGCGTTCGGTTTTGGGGAGCTGCATGAGCAGCGTTTGGTCGATTTTCGTAAAAAAATCAGAGTTCACGTTTTCCGGTAAAAAACCGTTGCTTACCAAGATGTCAAGCAGTGCTTTTTTGCGGGTTCTGCGACGTAAATATTGCTTGCGCAAGGCCTTTTTCAAACGGCGTTCTGCACAGCGCGATACGCCTTTTCCCGCTGAGATTTCGTTGGTTGTACCTTCGACTCCGGGTTCAAATATCCGGCTCCCCCACGCAATGAGTTCACGCTCTTTGCTGTTTTCGCTGAGTATAGCCCAACCGATTGATGAAATTCCCAAATCCAACCCAAGTGTGATCATGCTCATGATATCGGCTTTCTCTTATATAAATAACATAATACTGAACTATTATATCATGTTTTTATTATTATGCAATTTGATTTTGAAAAATGTCAGGCTATATTAAATAGTAACTCTACAAGTCCTTGTAAAAGGATTTGTTGGCTACTTTCTGCGGAAAGTCCATTTTGGCGGCTTCATAGCCGCTATTTTTTTGTCATAACAAATTTTAATTTTTCTGATTTTTTAATAGTCTTGATACGGCAAACAATGCCCAAGCATTTGGATTGGAAACAGAGCGAACTTAAACAAAGTGACACAGCGAAAGAGAGCACTTTATTTTGTAGCGAAAGCTACGATAATTCTCCGAATTTATCCGTAAAACTCCGCGTAGTTACCGCTTTCCGGCGGGATTTCGAGTTTGCTGTTATGGCTTGCCCTCGTAAAGATATGACCCCGGAACAACATGGTTTTGGCTTCAAAATTTCTCTGGAATGATCTCCAGCCAGTAACCGTCGGGATCGGCGATGAAATAGATTCCCATTTCCGGATTGTCGAACACGATACACTGCATCGCCTGATGTTTGGCTTTGGCTGCCGCGAAATCGTCGACGGTGAACGCCAGGTGAAACTCATTGTCGCCGAGCTCATAAGGCCGTTTCATATCGCGCAGCCAGGTCAATTCCAATTGATGCGGCGTCACCCCGTCACCCAGGTAAACCAGAATGAAACTGTGGTCTGCCGGCTCATAGCGTCTGATTTCCCGCAAGCCCAGCGCCTCTTGGTAAAATTTCAGGCTCTTTTCCAGATCCTGTACATTGAAATTGTTGTGCGCAAAACGGAATTTCATGCGTCAGTCTCCCATGATAAATTTCCACTTCGATGTCGAGAAAAACTCAATTTTTTACGAGCTTGAATTGAGTAAAATTCTCAAACATCCAATTGTTTTTTAATGTTCTATACACGATATCGAGGAATTTGCGAGCCAAGGCGATATTGGCTTTCGCACCTCCCCGCCGACTTTTTACCGATTCATGAAAGGCATTGAGATACGGGCTGTAGCGTTTGGCGATCAAAGCGCATTGCACCAAAGCGGTTCTGGCGATCTTGCTGCCGCTCTTCGTGATTCTTCCGTGGCAAACCGTGTCATTTGAATTGCTCACTCTGGGGACGATTCCGATATAAGCGGCCAACTGCTTTGCCGATCGGAAATCAGCGATATTGCCGATGGTTGCCAACAGGATCGCCGCACCTTTCGAGCCGATTCCCTTGATGGATTTCAGGTTGTCGAAGCCGTCCATCTTGCTGCCGTGATCCTCAATCGCCTTATCCAGTTTTTCAATGCTTTTGTTCAGACTGCGAATCTGTTCGACAACCACCAGCATTTCCGTGTCGGTGATCGGGTCGAAGTGATAACTCAATGCTTTCAAAAGCCCTTTCTCCGTGGACAGTTCTTCCCGTTTCAGCACGATGAAGTTAGCTGCTAACAGATTGTTGACTTTGTTTTTCAATACGGTACGCAACTGAACCAGTTTTTCCCTGGTCTGCGTCAGACTTGAAATTTTCGCCTGCAAATCGTCTTTCACTCTTACCTCCGGAAGCATATCCTTTTCCAGGAACTCCGCCAACACTTTTGCGTCATGTTTGTCCGTCTTTTTGGTGGACATGCTGATGACTTTGAACTGTGATGGATTCACCACCACCAGTCGCCCGACATGAGCTTTCAGCGAGCTGCAAAACATGAACGTATTTCCGGTCGCCTCCACCGCCATCGCCGTGTTCGGACCGAGCATTGCGGCAAAGCCCTTCAGTTCGGTAATCTCACACTTGCCGATTTTCCGTTCTTCCCCATTTACCCGGATGCAATAAGTAAAATTGTTCCGGTGCAAATCCACTCCAACAAAACTTGTCATCATTCTCTGCCTCCATTCGTTTTTCACGAATCGAAGCGGAACTGCTGTCACGGCCTCACCATCCTCCCATACAGAGTAGTCGATTAATCAGTCGCTCTCTACGGTGGCGCTCTGGTTTACAGATCTGACTAATCTCCTTTCCGGGGTCGTCATCGTTTCTGATGCGCCTCATTGAAACATTCAGTCTGCAACCTGTCCGCTTCCAAACGTGTAAGTTAATCGCCATAAATTACACGCAGAAAGCTGATTCCGCGAACGTCAGTTATTTATCATACCATCTCCTTTCAGCAATTGTTCGCCGAAATACGGCAGGACGAAACTTGCCGTATGCAGCTCCGGCGTGTAATAGCGCAACTGGGATTGCAGCGCCGCATCCGGCCGGCGAACCGGTTGCCGGACCTCCCGGCCGTCCGAGGCGACACAAACCCCGATGGAACCGGTCGGATAAGTCGGCACATAGGAGATCGCATAGCCGGAGTGAAGAAACAATTTTCCGGCGATGCTCAGCAACCGCTTGACGATGGCGGGATGGAGAAACAATGATTCCGACTGGGAGGCAATCACGCCGCCCGGCCGCAGCGAACGTTTCATGCGCAAATAGAACTCTTCGCCGAAAAGAACCTCGCCGGGGCCGACCGGATCGGTGGAATCGACGATGATGACATCATAATAACCCTGCCGGTCGCGGACGAATTCGTTGCCGTCGGCGACGTGGATATTAACCCGCGGATCATCGTAGCCGCAGGCCAGCGACGGCAGATACTTGCGGCAGACGTCGATGACCATCCGGTCGATTTCACAGATGTCGATGAGCTGGACACCGGCATGGCGGGCGATTTCGCGCAACACTCCGCCGTCGCCGCCGCCGATGACCAGTACCCGTTCCGGAGCCGGATGGGAAAACAGCGGCAGATGCGCCATCATTTCCTGATAGGCGAATTCATCGTATTCGGTCAATTGGATGATACCGTCGAGAAGCATGATCTTCCCGACTTTATAGGTATCGTAAATTTCGATCTTCTGATAGTCGCTCTGCGCAACGTACAGTTCTTCCTTGATCTCGATGGTGGTTCCGAATCCGTTGGCGGCTTCAGTAACCCAGCGGTTTCCACTCATGACTGATTCTCCCCTCTAAACTTGTTGCATCATCATGCAAATAGACCATTGCATCCGGCTTTGCAAACCCCATTGACCGGGAAAACCGATAAACTGACGTTATTGCCGAAGCCCGACCTGCATGCGGTAGTATTTCCCTTTGAAAAATGAAATGGCGAATTCCGCCGCCTGGCGCGGTTCGAAAAATTTGCAGCTGAACACGTCCAGATACGCCGTATTGGTGTGATTGGCGAAATGTCCGGAAATCAGCGACGTTTCCAGCATCTGCATCATGCTGAATCCTTCTCCCTTGACGGTATCGCTGAAATTGACCACTGCACATTCGCCGTACGGCTTCAAGCCGATTTGCGCACACATTTCCCGGACGAATTCTTTGACGATCGCTTCGTCGCGGATCAATTCCGGATCGCACTGGTAGAGGTCGATCGTCGTCTGCAGCCCCCAGGCGCTGGCACTTTCGAAACGGGTCCGCCAGGAAAGCGCGTACAAATAGGTGCGGTCTTCCATCGTCGGCACCAGCCGCTCGATGCCGTTGTTGCTGACGATGCCGCGATTCATCACGCTGGAGATCACCATGCCGAGCGATTTCATGTCGTCCCGCAGACTGTCGACCGCCTTTTGGAAGGAGATATTTTCGCCGCAGGTGAAAATATCGACTGCGGCATAGTCGAATTCCGGCCAGGCGTGAACCGAGAAATGCGATTCCGCAATGATGACGAAGCCGCTGACTCCCTGCGGTTCAAAGGAGTGGAAATTGGAGTCCAGCACGGTGGCGCCGCTGACTTTGGCCGCGTGAATGAACAATTCCTTCATCCGCTGCGCATCAGCCAGAATTGCCGAGTCGCAGTCGTAATATTCGATGGTCATGTGTTTGCCGAGGGCATACTCCTGAGGCCCCCGGAGAGAAACGGCATCCCCCACGGTTCAATTGCCTTTCTGTTTGTACTGGAAACAGTTGGCGCCTACGAAATTCTGAAATTCCACCGCGGCAGCCTGCTGCCGGTTCTGGCGATAAAGCGCCTCGAGAAAACTCAGCTGGTCGGGCGCGATGCTTTCCGGCACGGTACGCTCCGCCAGGTAAATCAGCATATAACCGTTGCCGGAGGTTTCCGGCGCGGATACCCGGCCGACCTGCAAACGGGAGGCGGTATAAGCCGTCAGCATCGCCTCGAAGGTAGTCGGCTGGGTCGCACTGGAGATAACCGGCTTTTCCTCAAATTTGACCGGTTTGCCGTCGGTGACCGCCTGCCGCAATTCTTCCGGCGTCATCGCCTGTAAGGTTTTGGCCGCCTCTTCCGCCGCCGCCTGCGCCAGTTTATCCGCTTCGGAGGCCAGATAATCGTGGCGGACCTGATCGCCGACCGCCTCGAAGTCTGCCGCCTGGGCCGGCTGCACGGCGGAAACGAATCCGACATAGACTGCCGATTCGCCGGCGACCGGTTCGGAAACCGGGACCGCCTCATCGGCTCTGGCAATCGCTTCGATCAGTTTCGGTTCCGCCAGTTCGCCGATGCTCTGGGCATCCGCGGCGAAAAAGTCGGTGGCGATCACCGGCCAATGGTATTCCGCCGCCTGTTTGCGGAAGACTTCCACTTGATCTTTCTGGGCATCGGAAACCATTTCGAATGCCACATCGGCGAAGTTCCGCGCCTGTTGCAGCGCCAGTTCTTTCGCTTTGGCGGCAATATAAGCCGCCCGCGCCATTTGCTCGCCTTTGCCGTCGAAAGGCTCCGCCGTGCCGGTTTCGCTGTTGGTGAACTGTTGCGGATTGGTGTCGTAATATTTTTTCACCGCTTCCGGCGTGGCGCTTTTGGCCGCGGCGCTCAGAATGGCCGGCGTCTTATAGGAAATTTCCGCGATTTCCGCTTTGAATTTGGCCGGCTGGATATAACGCGGCTGCGGGCCTTCCTGGCATTCGGTGAAATACTGTTGCAGTTGCTCGTCGGTCGGATTTACCTGTTTTTCGAAATCGACGGTGTTGAAATAGGCCACCAGCGGGTGCAATTCCGCATTGCGCTGCAGCGCAAACAGCTCCACTTCATTCGGGGTGATGATGACGTTGTTGAAAATTTCATCCTGGACGCGTTGAAGCGTCAGCATCAGGCGGATCGCATTGTCGCAATCCTCACCGGTCACCCCTTTCTCCTGCAGGAAGGTATTGAAAAGCGTCTGGTCGAATTTGCCGTCTTTCTGGAATTGCGGAAGCGCGATGATGAAATCGGCGATTTCCTGATCGCTGATCCGGATACCCCGGGCTTCGGCGGCGGCCGTCCAGCACATGATCTCGAAGGCCTGCTCGGACAACCGGTCGGCGGAAGGCAATTGACCCATCTGGATCAAATAGAAAATCTGCATCAGACGAACCTCTTTGGCAACGTCCTTGTAGGTTACTTTCTTGCCGAAGATGGAACCGACCTGTTCCGAATCGCCGCCGGGAAACAGCGCCGTCAGGCCGCTCGGCGACAGAAAACCGACAAAAGTGATAATGATAACGACGGTGATGACACCGAAAAGCACCCGGCTGTGCTTGGCGAAAACAGTGTTGATTTTGCTGATTGCCATCTCTTGTTTACATTCCCTGAATATATTGATCTTGATAAAATTTTCGGTTCCGGTTGTAACATCGCTTTCGATATTTACATAATCATTTAATGTAGAATGGAATGGCCGTTTTCGCAAGTCGGCAAGCCGGAAAATGCCGATTTTTATTGCGGCGGAAGGGGGAGGACGCGCCGCTGAAACCGCCGGGTGGTTCCCGGAACGGTCAGAAAGAGAGTTCCCGGCGCAGAACCTGGACGGTGTCACGGAGAATATTGCCGCCGACGCTGGAAAATTTCCGCAGGTAGACATTGCCGGTACGGCCGATCGGCAGCGCCGGCGCGTTGTCGAGCGCCACGGTGATCTCATAACATCCCTG
Source organism: Victivallis sp. Marseille-Q1083 (assembly GCF_903645315.1). Lineage (NCBI taxonomy): Bacteria > Pseudomonadati > Lentisphaerota > Lentisphaeria > Victivallales > Victivallaceae > Victivallis > Victivallis sp. Marseille-Q1083. The sequence continues at coordinate 1,155,056 of NZ_CAHJXL010000001.1, read as the reverse complement.
CGCCGGCAGAAAACGGCCGTCCTCGGTCGGCACGCTCAACACCGGTCCGCCGAAGACGCTCAATAGCGGTGACGGCGCAAACTCTTCCGGCACCGGCTTGATCCGGACGATGCGGCCCGGATAACGGGTCAACTCCCGGTTGAGAACGACGGTTACCCGGTCGTCGAGGCGGATGGATTGAATGTCGTTTTCGTCCAGATAGGCGACGATGAAACGTTCCCGGGGATCGAAAACTTCGCCGAGCAGTTCGCCGCGGTTGATCCATTGTCCCGGTTTGAGGTATTGGTTGTGAAGCGCGAAAACACCGTCCAGATTGCTCAGCGTGTTGAGCTGCGCTTCCTTGCGCTCCAGCTCCGCCAGCATGGTATGGTTGTTGTCCAGCGCCTGGCGGATGATATCGACTTCCCCGAGCCGGTCGGCATTGCGCTGGGCCTGGTCCAGTTCCGTCAGGCTGAGTGCTTCGTCCAGCTCCGCTTCCCGATGCCGCCACTCGAGGAATGGATTGCGCAGCGAGTAAAGCAGATCGCCGCGTTTTACCAGCCGGCCGTCTTCAACCGGCATCGTTTCCAGAAAACCGCTGATGGAGGCGTATACCATCATGCTGTTGGCCGCTTTGACCTCACAGGGCGCCGTGACGTTCCAGGGCAGCGGCAATACCAGGAGAAGCACGATGCATAACGTGCCGGTCAATGACAGCAGAACATTGCGGTTGCGCATCTGGCGGCGGCTCATGTACAGAAATTTCCCTTCGTCGTAAATCGGTTTGAGGATCAACAGATAAACTTCCAGTGACAGCAATACTATACCCAGCGTTTTGGTAAAGTTAAAGTAGACAATCAAAATAATCGACGTATAAAGAAAAATCCGATAGGTGAAGGCGGAGATGCCGTAAAAGAACAAGCCGGCCCGCTGTTTGGCCGGCATGGGTTCCACCGGCAGCGGCAGCCCGAACAGGTGGCGCCGCCAGAAGGATTTCAACAGGTCCGTACCGCGGCGTTGCAGATTGTCGAGGTTGAGCAGGTCCATCAGCAGATAGTAGCCGTCATAACGGATGAACGGATTGCCGTTGATGAAGACGGTGTTGATGATGCTGACGGCAAAGATATAGTAGGAAACCGTGCTGGTCAGGCCGGGACGTGAAAAACTCCAGACCAACGCCGCCAAGCCGCCGATGACCAGTTCGCTGAAAATGCCGGCCCCGTCGATCAAAAAGCGGCGCCGGCGGTCGGTAATCCGCCAACTGTCGGTCAGATCCGTATAAAAACGCGGCAGAAAAAAGACGAAGGCGATTCCCATGCGGCGGACCCGGCAGCCGGCGCTTTTGGCGGTATAGGCGTGAGCGAATTCATGGATGACCTTGATGACGGTGACGGCAATCGAGTAACGAATGAATCCCTGCAACGAAATGGAGGCGACGAACATGTCGGCGAAGCGGTCGTAGTTGACGATCAGGCCGAGATAGCCGATGGCGACCAGGGTCCATAACAACAGGAACGTCCAATGGTTGAAGATCTTGGTGACTGCCCCGACGGTGCGGTTCAGGAAACGGTCCGGGCGCAACAGCGGGATCCGGAAGAACAGGTAACTGGACAGGGCGATCTGCAGCAGCAGTTTGCGCTTGAACGCCCGGGCCTGTAGAACCTTGCGTTCGGTAAGCTGGTAGCTGACTTTCATCAGATTGCTCTGCTGCAGAAAACTGAGCAGTTTCAAAACCTCTTCGCGGGAGGCGCTGACGCCGGCTCTTTTCAATTTCTCCAGAAACGCGTCCAACGTCGGATTGCCGGTCAAAAGCCGGATGATCTGATAATTCGACTCCGTCAACCGGAAATAAGTGTCGGCGACCGGGTCGAAGATCAGATAGCTCGGCATGCCGTTGCCGTCGGCTTCGCCGGGCAACAGTTCCAAATCATACCGCAGTTCTCCGACGTGCGGCTGCTGCGGTTCCGGCTTGAGAGATTGGGCGTCCATAGCTGATTACAGTTGCCGGTACCAGAGCAGCAAATTGCGGAAGAGGTAGTAGCCGAGTGAAACCCGGTCGCCGGAGATGCGGGCGATGCCGCGCATCCCGCAGATCAGTTCGGCCGCATCGATATCCGGTTTCACCTTGATCAGATAACAGAACAGTTTCCGTTCGGTCAATACCGGTTTCGGACTGATGCTGATGACTTTGGAGGCGATCGGCAGTTCCGGCCGGGAATGCAGATACAACGTGACCGAATAGCCGTTTTGCAATACCGAAGAATATCGTTCGTCGAGATAAATCATCGCAGCCAGTTCGGTGGTGCTGGATACCTCGAACAATTTTTCGCCGGCCCGCACCGCCTTGCCTTCCATTTTATCGGCGTCGCCGATGTCGAGAATGCCGTCGGTTTCGGCCAGGACGCTGCTGCGTTTCAGATACCATTGGTTGCGTTTGATTTCGATGTCGCTCCTCGCCTGCTGCAGTTCCAGCAGTTTGATTTTGCCCCGCTGGTTGATATCCCGGAAGGATATCCGCTGGGTCAAATCCAGTTGGGCCGACGTTTTGTTGTAGTCATTTTGCGCCGCGGCCAGGCTGAACTGCCGTTCTTCGGTGTTGAATTGCAGGACCGGCTCGCCGCGTTTCACCAGGGTGCCGCTGCGGAAAAAGCACTTTTCGATAACCCCGTCGAACGGGGAATAGACGATGGAGGCATTTTCCGGCACGATCTCGAATTCGGCGGAGACCTTTTGCGGAATCCGGACGATGACGCAGGCCAGAGCGAACAGCAACAGCAGCATCAGAAAAATGCGCGACGGTTTGAACATTTTCCGCCGGTCCATCACCTGCTGCACCAGCGTCGTTTTCCGCTCGTTTAAAATATAGAAGAGCGACTCGGCATAATGTTCGCTCAGCAATGCCAGCAGTGCCGGCGCAATGACGGCTTGCTCCTTCTTGGCGAACTCCACCACCCACAACAGGGTGGTGTCGGCATTTTCATCCGTGCCGGCCGGCCGCAGCGGGACGAAATAGATCGCTTCGGAAACTTCGTTGAAGTAACCGAACGCCTCCTCGACGGCGGCGGACGACGGCAATGACTCCTGCAAATTTTCGTCGAGCAGGGTAATTTTTTTCAACGAAGTCAACTCACGGGCCGCGATGCAGAGGTTCAAGGCGAATTCGGAATTGGCGTTGACTTCGCTCTGCCCGCTGACCGCCAGCACGGTCGGCATTGCACTGCGCAGGTCGATCAGGCTGGAACGGTCGTACGGAATTGCCAGTACACTGTTGTTGACGACATGAATGGCCCATTCTTTCAGCGTGTGTTTGGTGAACGCTTCATGTCCGAGGCGGAGAATGGCCGACAGCGCGTTGAGTTTGCCTTTGACCAGCAAAAGTTCGCGGGCGGGATCGGCGGCGCTCATGGGCGGCCCCCGGCCTGCTTGGCATCCAGTTGCTGTGGCGTGGCGCCGGCTGTCACGGTAACGCCGGAGAGATATCCCGACATCCCGGCGGCGAGTTTGCCGTCCCGGTTGGGGAGCAGGGCCCGGATTTCGAACGTCCGGCTGTTGAAATCGACTTCACCGGCAATTTCATAGACGACGGCGCGATGCGTGGTGTGAGTCTCTTCGACGGTGATCTCGATCTCCTGACCGATTTTGACCTGATTTTTCAATTGACTCGGCAGATAGAGGATGGCCAGCAGCTGGCGGTCGTCGATGATGTAGAGCAACGGCTGTCCGGCCCGGACGAATTCGTGCTCCTGCAGCTCTTTGCGGATCAGCCGGCCGGCGAACGGCGCGACGATTTTACAGGCGTCGAGATCCCGCTGAGCCAGTTGGTAATTGGCCTGGTGAAATTGCAATTTGCTGGTGTTGACCTCCAGTTCCAGCTGGGCCTGTTCCAGCTCCTGCTGCCCGCCGACTCCTTTGGCCAGCAGTTCCTCGGCCCGTTTGACGTTGCTGACGGAGAAGTCGTAGGAGCTTTGGGCCTCCGCCAGCGCCGCCGCCGCTTTTTCCAGCTGCTGCTTGTAGATGGCGTCATCCAGTTGCAGCAGCACGGCATCGGTTTCAAAAGCGTCGCCTATTTTGTAATGATAAGATTCCAGGGTGCTTTCCACCCGGCTGCTGATGGTCGCCTGGCGGAATGGAAACAGCACGACTTTGGCGGTCAACGGATCGGTGGACGCGAAAAGCAATTCCGGCAGCACCGTCCAGAACAGCACCGCAGCAAGAATCGATGGCATTTTTAACTGAAAAAACATGTTCTCTCCGAAAATTGTTGAAAATCGACCGGCATGATCCGTCTAATTTAAATAAATATATCCGGCAAAGTGTCTATCGCAATACTTTGAAGCATTTTTTCGGGTAAAAATTTGGAAAAGAATGTTTTTTTTGAATTTTGCCGGTTTGCAATTCATTGTTTTCGTGATATTGGTAGTTAATGGGAATGAATATCTAATCATGGATAACCAGCAAAAGGGAATTGGGCATGGGTGAAAAATCGGAAATTTTTGCTGACGGTATCGGTCAGATTCATTTTGCGGGAGGCATGGTGCGTTTCGATTTCGTGACGCTGCAACCCCAGGGGGAAGGCGAGCCGACAGCGGAATATCAGCAACGGGTGATCATGCCGCCCCAGGGGTTTCTGAATGCGTTTCAGTCGATGCAGCAATTGATCGATAAGCTTCTGGAAGCAGGTGTGTTGCAGCGTTCCGCCAAGCAATGAGGGCGGAAGGCGGGGGATTGATATATTCAATTGGCGATTAAGAAAGTAATTTTGGGCAATAAATCAAAGATTTAAGGATTGGCAGAAGGGGTACCCACCATGTTGAAAGATTTTCGGGTTCTGTCGGGATTGACCATCGCGGTGTTGTTGGCCGGCGGTTGCCGCAGTGCGGAAGAGTATGAAGCGGAGCGTTTCTCCAAAGTGCCGCAGGCGATTGAAAAGATTACCAATGGCAAGGTGTTGCCGGAGGGCACGGTATTGACGCTGCAGGACTGTATGCGCATGGCGATCGAGAACAACCGTGACTTGCGCGTCTACGAGCAGAAGCAGAAAGTTGCCAAAGAGAAGATTTACGCCGAAGTCATGGGCATGCTGCCGGATTTGACGGTGACCAATGACATCACCGGCCGGAACAATACGCCGGCGTCTTCCAGTGAAAACGTCACCGGCGGCACCGGCGGCACCTACAGCGCCAGCCAGAGCAGCGACCGCAATGTCAACAATCTGAAAGTGGAAATGGCGTTGAGCGCGCTCGACTTCGGTTTGTCCTATTTGAATGCGGCGCAGGCGGAAGACTATTCGTTGATCGAAGATCAGCAGTTGCGGCGCGCCAAGCAGAACCTGATGCTGGATGTCGTGCGCACTTATTATCGGGTGGCGGCGACTCAGGATGCGATCGAGACCACCAATGCGCTGTTGGAGAAATGCAAACAGGTCGAAGTGGCTCTCGAAGACCTGGCGCAGAATAGGACGCTCTCGCCGTTGCGGCTCAGCGATGAAGCCAAGCGTTTCTACCGGCTGGAAAAGCAGTTGATGGAGTACCGCCGCAATTACAACAATGCGTGCATTGAATTGCGCGCGTTGATGGGCTACCTGCCGATCAGCGATATCAAAGTCGATACCAGCCTGATCAAGAACATGCAGATCAAAGAGTTGCCGGATATCAACCTGCTGGAGAAGATTGCCTTGACCCAGCGTCCGGAGCTCTACCAGTTGGATATCCAGACCAACATCATGGTCAATGAATCCCGCAAAACTCTGTTGATGATGTTCCCGAACGTCAAGGCGTTCGTCGACTGGAACAACAGCAACAACTCCTTCCTCTACCATCAGTCCTGGTGGGAAATCGGGGCGGTGGCTGCGTATAACCTGCTGAAATTGCCGCAGAATATCTACCGTTACCGGGCGCAGCGCGAGCAGGTCAATGAAATTGACGAGCGGACGCTGGCGTTGTCCATCGGCGTGATGTCCCAGGTGCGTATCGCTCATGCCAACATCATCGAAGTCAAGGAGCAGTTTGAACTGGATGATAAAATTGCGCAGAAATTCGCGATGCACGCCAAAATGGCGCGGGAATCCTACAAGGCCGGCGGTGCGCTGACCCAGTTGGAACTGGACCGTCTGGAATTGGAAGCGGCGGAAGCGGAGATCGACCGGATGTTGTCGCTGTCGAATTACTACGTTGCTTACCAGCGGTTGATCAATGCGGTCGGCGTCGATAACATCGACCCGGAAACGGTCGGCCTGCTGGAAAAGAAAATCGCCGAGGCGGAAGCCAAAGAGCACGCGTTGAGTGAGCGCGAAAAACAGGCGATTGCCAATGTTCAGAACAGTGTGAAGGACAACGGCCAGGTGATGTTCAAAGGCGTGGTGGTCGGCGAGAATACGCTTTCTCCGGAAATGCGGGACCGGCTCAATGCGTTGGTGCCGCAGGAAGAGGCGGATGCCGCGTTGTGACGCGGCCGGTGAAATTGAATTTAGCACAAGAGTGACAGAGAAAATATCAAGTCGACTGGTCGGCACAGTCGGCAATGATGATGGTAAGATAACAATTGAGGGCTAATCATGTATCAGCTTGAAGATCGAATCCTTTTTGATGGTGCGGCCGTATTTGATGCGGCGGCGGCGGCGGCGGCGCAGGAAACGGCCGATGCGGCGGCGGCGGCGGAACCCGGCGAAAACGGCGGGGAACACCAGGACGGCAATAATCATCACGACGGAGCTCAGCAGCATCAGCAGGGCGCCGGCGTGCAGGTTACTCCGGAGGGATTGGACAATCTGACCGGCGAGCATGGGATTGATGTTGGTGCCCTTGGCGACTATTACCAGAAAACCCTGGCCGAACATGGTAAAGTCAATATCCTGCTGGTTTCTTCCACGCTTGAAAATGCCGACGCCCTCATTCAAGCCGCGGATAGCGATACCATCATCATCAAATATGACGCGCATGAGACGACTGCCGCTCAATTGATCCAGCAACTCAACGAGGCGCTGGGTGGCGAGAAAGCCGATTCGATCGGATTTTTGACTGCCGGAGAAGACGGCAGCGTGGAAATTTTTGCCGATGGCGCGACGACGCTGGATTCGCTCCACGATCAGGTGCAGCAGGATTTCTGGAGCAATATCGAGAATATGTTGTCCGCTGACGGCCGGGTGGATTTGTTTGCCTCGAATGTCGCGTCGGGTGACGACGGCAAGGCGTTGGTCGATGCGATTGCCGATTTGACCGATCATACGGTGGCGGCGAGCGACGATGTGACCGGCGACGCCGATGCCGGCGGCAATTGGGCGCTGGAATATGTGACCGACGGCGGCAGCGGCGATGTGATCTCCGAATATTTTGATGTCGCGCAATTGGACAGTTTTGACCACCGGCTCGAAGAACCGACCGAGGTGGTGTTTATCGAATCGTCGGTGGCCGGCAAAGAGGACATCATCAATTCACTCGGCAAGCATGCCGAAGTGGTCATTCTGGACCCGGGCAATGGGTTCGACCAGATTACCGAATACCTGGCGGATCGCACTGATATCGACAGCATTCATATTTTCAGCCACGGCAACGATGGCTTCATCAATCTCGGTGATCAGCAGATCAATGCTGATTTCCTGCAGCATCATGCCGATGATCTGGCGGCGTGGGGCGATGCGATGACCGAGCATGGCGACATCCTGCTCTACGGTTGCAACGTCGCTGAAACCGATGCGGGACAGCATTTTGTCGACCAGTTGGCGCATTATACCGGCGCCGATGTGGCCGCTTCCGACAACGCAGTCGGCGCCAAGGGCGACTGGGTGATGGAGTATACCACCGGAGCGATTGAAGCGGCGGTGGTTGTGGTGGCCGACTACGATTATTCGTTGACCAACTGGGTGATCAACAGTATTCGTGATATTGATCCGCAGTTGAACGATCCGGGCGAGATCACTTTGCGTTATGCGTTGGCCAATGCGGCCGATGGCGATTTGATCAGTTTTGCCGCCCTGAGCGGGATGATCGACAAAACGGATCCTGATGGCAATCCTTATGCCGGCACGACAATTACGATCAATGCCGAATTGGGACAGTTTGAAATCAATAATTGCGTGACGATCAACGGTTCTATTGACCTTGGGAATGGGGTTTATACTCCGGCAACGATTAACGCCGCGGACAACTCTCGGGTATTTTATATCAATGCCACACCGACCAGCGATGGAACGATTGTCAATCTCCAAAAGATGATTATTACCGGTGGTCATGCTTCCACCGCGGATATCACCGATCCGGCGGCCGGTAACGGCGGTGGGGTTTATATCACTTCCAACAGCGAAGTCAATATGTGGCAGGTTCAGGTGGAAGGTAATCGGGCCGATCTGGATGGCGGCGGTATTTACAATACCGGTAAATTAACCTTCTGGGGACAGGTTGAGAGCTATTTTATTGCTGATATCATGTCTAATGTGGCTGGCAACTCCGGTGGCGGCATTTTCAATAGCTCCAGTGGTGATTTGTATATTTACGGTCATGATATGGATATCTCTGTCTTTTCCAATACTGCGGAAAACGGTTCCGGTGGCGCTATTTACAGTGCAGCCGATTTTGTTGCCTATCATGTTTATGTTGCAGGCAACAGTGCAGTAAATGGTAATGGTGGTGGTATCGCGGTTAATGGCGGTACGGGAGAAACTATCATGATCTGGGTTGACGTTGCTGACAATCGTGCCGGTAACGGTGGTGGAATCAGTTATGAGCAGGGAAATTCTCTGTCACTTTACAACTGCCGGGTAGATTCCAATACAGCCCTGCAGGATGGTGGCGGTATTTATTTTGTTCATAATAGCGGTCATCTGAAAATGGATGTCACCCCGACTTCCGGAATACTGATGCCGGATGGGAAATATGTCGGTGTTGCCAATATCGAAAATAGTGTTTCCGGCAATGAAGCTGTTAATGGTTCTGGCGGTGGGCTATATATTGGGTATAGTGGTGATGTGAGTTTTTTCCTAGCCAATATCAACAATAACTTCGCTTATGTTGATGGTGGTGGTATTTATATGGCCAATGCGGGTGATCTGGCCTTGGAAGATTCCGAGCTTAGTTACGGACGGGCGGGTACTGGCGATGGCGGTGGTATCTGGTATGATGGCGGCGGTGATGGTACCGGAACTTTGTCGATTAAGACCAGCATGATTGCCTATTCGCTGGCTGGAGCGACCGGAGTTGATGGTTCCGGCGGCGGGATCTATCAGATTGCCGGTTCCCTGTTGCTGGAAAATGTGACAATGGCTTTCAATGCCGCCAACTTGAATGGCGGTGCCGTTTATCTTGGCACTGGCACTTTGAGTGCTTATTTTGTGACTTTTGCCTATAATGGCGTGGATTGGGGTGAGGGGGCACAGATTTACGTTGCCGGAGCCGCGGGGCAGACCGATCAGGTTAGCATCGTCAATACGATCATTTATAACGACAAAAATGACTATTGGGGGTACGAGAATCTTGCTTCTCAGATCCGTCTTTCTGAAAATCGGAAAGTCGTACAGTTCGAGAATAATATTTACAGTCATTATTATCTCGACAGCGCTCAACTTGGCAAGTATGCTTTGACGGTTGCGGAAATGGGGGGAGCGCAGAAGGTTGCCGCTAATCGCCTGATCGGCTCTTCTGAAGCGAAAATGCTGGAAATTCAGCAAAATTTGTATCTGGATACCGAATTGAAATATCATGCCAATTACCGGACCAAGGCTCTGGCAATCCTTTACAAGGAGAGTTGGGCTTATACCGGCGGTATTGCAGTGAGCGGTATCGACTATGACCAGCGCGGCAACAACCGGGTGGGTTATGGTGCCGATGGGAAATTGAACGAGGCCCCGAGTATCGGTGCTTTTGAGCCGATCTTTTATGTGACGGTGAACAGTAAAGACGATGATTCTCGAATGTATTATGGTCATAGTGTGGAGACGGATGGTTTTGTGCTCATTCACGATGACCAGGGACGTTATCTGAAGTATGCATTGCAGGATGGAATGACCCTCCGGGAAGCGATGTACTGGATGGATACTTATGATCGTTCTGCCGCTTTCGAGGCCAAGGTGTATGATGGCGATCGCTTTGTCAAATTTGACAGCACGGTATTTTCCGCTGAGAATGAGGACAATATCATCCAGTTGAAATACGGGGCGGTCTATGTGGTTTGGAATAAGGAGATCATGGTCAGTTCGGTGGCCAAGAACGACCCGAATGATCCGAACGATTACAATGACCGGCCGGATAACATTTACTGGTCACAGGATGTCTCCTACCGGGTGACGGTCGACGGTGGCAAAAACAATGCCGACAGCGCGAAGGATCAGGTGTTCTATTTCTCCCGCGGGACGAATGTGATTCTGAATAATTTAAATATTCAGAATGGTTTCGTTAACCGGGATATTGATACCTATGGAAATCTGGCCGGTGGCGGCGGTATTTACAATCTGGGCCGGTTGGTCTTGAACAATATTTTGGTTGTCAACAATGAAGCACACAATACCGGCGGGAATGGTCCCTATAGCAATTCCGGCTTGGGTGGCGGCATTTACAATGGCTTGGGTGCGGAGTTATATCTGTATGATACCACGGTGCGGGGCAATTCAGCCAATATGTCCTCTGATCAAGACCATGTGGTGACCCATACCGGTTTGGGCGGTGGTATCTACAATGAAGGATTGGTGGTCATTGAGCGTTCCAATCTCTCTGGAAACAAGGTCAACGGCGCGGCGGTGGATTATTCAAGCGATTCAGCCAAGGGCGGTGGCATTTACAATCTGGGACAGCTCTATATTGCCAATACGACGATCGCTCAGAATGAAGTATCTGTCAACAAGTTCATGGAAAACGATACCGGTAGCGGTGCGGCAATTTATAACGCCGGAGGTTTGATCTGTTCTTATTACAATACGATTGTTTATAACACTTCAGTAATCAATAATCCTGGTGAAGCCGCCGATGGGAAATATGATTTCCTCGGCGCGGTTGCGGTGATTAACGGAGAATTGAATCTCTCCAATACGATTCTGGCGTACAATCGGCTTGAACTGATGTCCAGCCCGGCGGGACTGGAAGTGATCGATTTGTATGTCGGTGACAAAGTTTCGGTGAAAGTTGATAAAGAAAATGGTAGCGATGCGACGCACAATGTAATCGGCGGTTATCGTGGTTCTTTCGATTGGAGTGCGGAAGGTTTGTCCAATATCGTTGGAGATTCGACAGGCTCCATCAAAAATTTGAATTTGGATACGGAAATGCGTTACAATGGCGGATTGACCAAATCCTATCGGGTGATGGATGGCAGTATTCTGCTGGGTGCCGGTTCGGTGATTGTCAATGCCGCGCCTTTCCATTACCTGGACACCGATCAGCGCCATGTCAATCGTGACCAGAAAGATCGTTATGGAAGCACCAATCGCAATATCGGCTCTTACGAATCTTTGACGGAAATTGTGGTCAAGGATAATGCTGACATTGATCCGGGCGTGATGGTCGATGGTTATGATTTCGAGCATGATGTATCGCTGTCCGATCCGGACCGTATCTGGAATTTGCGCGAAGCGTTGCAGTATATTGACGCCGATGGCGTCATTACGTTTGACCGGACTGCCGAAACGTGGACGGCGGATACCATCGCCTTGGTGCACGGTCAAGTCAATATTTCTCATGGGATTCTGATCGACGGAAATTTGGGAGACGGAATTCGGCTGACGATTGAAGGGAATGGTGACAGCCGGATCTTCAATATTGCCAGCACTTATACTGCTCAGACGCTGATTGATGTGACCCTGGCCAATCTGATTTTGACCGGCGGGTCGGCGAATGGCTCGGGGGCGGCCGGTAACGGCGGCGCGATCTATGCGAAAGAGAATTTGACGTTGAGCAACGTCTTGGTCGATGGTAATAAAGCGGCTAATTTCGGCGGCGGTATTTTCTCGGCGATCGGCAGCATTACGCTGAAAGATGGTACGGTGGTTTCTCATAATACCGCTTATCAGGGCGGCGGTCTCTATGTCGATGCGTCTCAGGTCGGTTTGAAGATTGATCAGAGCATGGTGATTTACAATACTGCAGCGATCAGCGGTGGCGGTATTTATCTGGTTGGTGCCGATTCTAATATTAACCGGAGCACAATCGGTTACAATACCGCGACTCAAGGCAATGGCGGCGGCATTTATTCGCAGGCGTCGGATTTGACGATAGTCAACTCGACGTTGAGCAACAACACTTCCGGCATGAATGGTGGAGCTATCGCCTATACGGGTGGCGGTCAGTTGAACATCAATTTTGCGACGATTGCCAACAATGTCAGCGGTACTTACAATCATGTTCAGAATTTGGGCGGTGGTCTGTATCAAAGTGCCGGTGAATTGGTATTGACCAATAGTGTTGTCGCCCAGAATTACACGACGAATGCCGACGGTAGCCAGGTGCGCAATGACCTTTATATTGCGCGCAGTGTCGGTATGGATATTCGGTACAGTGCGTTGGGCGTTTTCAACTTCTCCAGCAGTCTGGTCAATGGAGCCGATCTGAATAACCTGTTGTTTGTCGACAATCCTGACAAGGCGGGTGAATATGCCTGGAGTGAGTTGAAGCTCGATACGGTCTTGACCCCGGTCGACGGCGGTACGATGATCGTGACGGTATTCAACGGCAGTGCGCTGATCGGCAAGGGTAATTCCAACGACCCGGTGAAGGTGACGGTTGACCAGAACGGGGCGGAGCGTCCGAATAGTGCGACGATCGGCGCCGTTGAAATGGAAACCACCAAATATATCTATCAGGGCGATTTGCATGGCGGCGGCGTTTACAACCTCGATAACTGGTTGAGCGAGGATGGCCGGAACCCGAAGAGTTGGGACAATGCGACCTTCGTGATCGACGGCGCTTTGACCCAGGTGGTGGCATTTGACGATGCCGGGCAGGTCTGGGGCGCCGGAAAACGTACTGATCTGGAAATCATCAACGATGCCCAGGTGACGATTGCCGATGATGCGGAAGTGCAGGCGACGGCGGAAGTCGGCGATAGCAGCTCGCTGGTGGTGCTGGGATTGTTCAACGGTGCCATTACGATCAACGATACGGCGACCTTGACGCTGACATCGCTGCAGACCGACAACATTTCGTTGACGGTTTCCGACAATGCAACCGATTCGACGGTGATTTACAACTACGCCGGCACGGAAACGCAGACGGTGCTGGCCGGCAACTATGGCAACCTGACGCTGACGGACAGCGACAAAGCTTGTTCGACCAACATTACCGTCAACGGCGACCTGACGATGGGTGATGTGACGTTGAGTGCCGGCAGTGTGGTCGTTTACGGCAATGTCTATGCGGCCGGCGCTGTCGGCGGCGATATCGTCGCGGCTTCCGGGGTTGTCATTGGCGATGGCTCTCGGCAGGTCGAGGTTACACTCAATTCGGTGGAAGCGATGGGCAATGTTGATATCGTCCTAGGCTCCCAGTCTAGTTTGTCTGTCGGAGAGATCAATACTGCCATCGGCAGCGTCGATATTACCTTGGGCAGCGGTTCCACGTTGGCAGTCGATGAGCTTCATTCTGCGGTCGGCAGCGTGTTGATGGATGGCGGCGGCGCTGCGATTGACGTAAAGAATATTTCTGCCGGTACGCAGGTGGAAATTACCAATGCCGGCAGCGTCAGCGTAGGTTCGGTGACTGCTGTTAAGGTGGATATCGAAGCGTTTGCCGATGTCACGGTCGATTCTTTCACGGCGACCGGCGGCAGCAGTTCGATCGTTTCCGAGTCCGGCCGGGTATTCCTGACGGATGTCTTTGTCAACGGTGTGTTTTCCGCCTACAGCGGCGGCGGCAATCTGAGCATTGCCGGCGGCGGCGAAATCTATGCGCAAAAGGGTGTCAATCTGGTCAGCGAAAACTGGATTCTGGTTGATGACCATGCGGTCATTTCCGCCGGACGCGGCTCCGATGTTGTGTTGCGCGCCGAGATGATCAATTTGTCTAACGCGCAGGTCGGAAATACGGACAAGACCAATATGGTGATGTGGACCGGCGACCTCAATGCTTTCGGCGACAATGCAATTTACGCCGGCGGTATTGAATTCGACAGTGATGCCTATATCAATGTCAGCGATTACTCGAGCTTGTTCTTCTACACCGGCCAGCGGGGAATTGAGTTGACCGGCGATGCTTCGCAGAGCACCGGCGAGGTGGTGTTCGATGTGAACAATATCACGGTGGCGGATACCGGGACGATCGGTTTCGTTTCCGACGGCGCGATTTCGCTGACCAACATTGCCGGCACGGCGGCCGACGGCATCCGCGGTACGCTGCTGGTCAACGGCAGCGATGTGATCATCAGCGATGTGGAATTCAATTATGCCAATCTGATTTTCGAAGGCAATATTACGTTGCGCGGCGATTTCCTGACGCAGCACGATGTCGATTTCCGCGGCAATGTCAAATTGGATGCGCCGGGACGGACGATTACGGTGACTTCCGAACAGGGGTCGGTATCGATGAGCGGCACGGTGGAAGCGCTGAATGGCGAAGGACTGGTGCTGGATGCCGAAACGTTCGCCCGCATCGGCAATATGCTGAATCTGAGCAGTCTGGAAGTGCACGCCAACGACGCCATCTATCTCAATGGCGTGGTTCGGACGACTGGTGCGATCACGTTGCACAATGATGTCGTGCTGGAGGGCGATTCCGGCCTGTATGGACAGAGCCTGCTGGTGGAAGGCGATTTGCAGATGGACCACAATTTGACGGTCAATGTCAATGACGGACGCATCGACGGTTCGCTGTACATGCAGAGTTCCCAGCCGTTGACGCTGGCGCTGACCGGCGCTCTGGCCATCGGCCAGGACGTGGTGCTCAGTTGCGCGGCCGGGGCGACCTTTACCGGTGGCCGGCTCGATATTGGCGGTGATTTCCGGTTCGACGAAGGCAGACTGGCGGTGGAAAACGGTTCGATCTGGATCCGCGGCAGCCAGAATTCTTCGGCGGATCGTTATTTCATGACCAATGGAAACGGCCTGGTATATCTCAACCTCACCGCCGGCAGCACCGCCGATCTCTACATCGGCGATGCGACGCATGTGACGACGGTCACTTTGACGGCGGCGCCGGGTGAAGGCAGTGAAATGATCGGAGTCGGCACCTTTACGCCGGTGACCGATGTCGGTACGCCGAATGGCGGTCCGCTGTTCAGTTATGACACGGTGGTCAACCGGGTGTGGACGATTGTCCGTGACGGCAGCGGTTTGGATCTGTCGATGACGATTACGCCGGACAAATCGGAAATCGGCCAGGGATTGGGCGATCAGGGCAAGTTGTTTGTCTACCGCGACGGCTGGAAACAGGCGGATGGCTTGGTGGCGACAGGCAGTTATGCAATCGGCCTCAATGAAAAATCGTTCGATGGACCGTATGCGCCGCACGGCTTGAATGCCTGGCAGTTCAATGATTATTCGATGCGGCTGCACGACATTATGCTGCCGCGTCCGAAACTGGATGAAGGCGAACGCAGTTGGCAGTTGATGTCGCAGGAGTGGCGTTCGCAGCTTGAAACCAATCCGCTTGGCGGCCAGGTGCCGCCGCTGGGGACGACCTACGATATGCTGCTGGCGGTGCAGGGCCGGATCAGTTTGACCGATGGTTTGTCGGTCTATGGTTCGCCGCTGGGGCCGGATGAGCTCGGAATTGTTGACCTGATGGATCTGGATGATACCAACAACGATCCGTTGGTGGAAGAGGCGACCGACGACAAAGCGGCGCTGGAAGCGTTGCTGTCGGAGTTGGCGGAACGGGAATATCTGCAGGAGAAACACCCGGCCTTCCGCAGTGATGTCGATCGGATGCTGGATATGATTCTGGCGTCGTAAATCGTAGTCGAACGGCAGAAATTGCCGACAATGTATGCGCTCCAAATGTCGGATGATGTTTGGAGCGCATTGTTTTCTCGCATGGAGTGAATATGGGAATATTGAAGAAGAAATTCCGGAAAATCCAGAAATTGCCGACCTGGCTTTTCTGGCTGCCGGCCAGATTGCTGCAGTTGATCGGCCATGGATTGTACCGGGTGAGGATTGTTGATCCGCATGATTATATCCACCAGGCGCGCGGCAATGTGGTGGTTACCTGGCACAATCGTCTGCTGTTTTTTCCGGTCTTGATGCCGAAGGTGGCCCGGCAGCGGACCGTGGCGGTGGTCAGTCCGTCCCGCGACGGGCAGTATATCACCGATTTGATCTCTTTTCTGCAAGTCAAAAGTTTGCGCGGTTCGTCGAAATCGCGCGGCGCCCATGCCCAGCTGGAAGCGGTGCGGGCGATTCGCAACGGCTATCATGTCGCTTTCACGCCGGACGGCCCGCGCGGGCCGAAATACCGCATGAGCCGCGGCCCGATTCATCTGGCCGGCGTTACCGGCGTCGGAATCATTCCCCTGAGTGTCAATGCTTCGCGTTATTGGGAAATTAAAAGCTGGGACCGCTTTCAAATTCCGAAGCCGGGGGCGACGCTGACGCTGGTGCTCGGTGAAATGATGCAGGTGCCGGAAGCGGTGGACGATAACCGGCTGGAAGAATATCGGGAACAGCTGGAGCGGCGGCTGATGGCCATAACCGTCGATGTCCCGCCGAAGACAAGTTGAAAAAATCGGCTTTGGGAGTACATTATCTTTGAGTATCAACCCTGTAAACCATAAGGATATTGGAAATTGGCTACCACGGTAAAAAGCGACCTCTATAAGTCCGCCGGTGTGGATATCGACTTGGCGCATAGCTTGCTCGATCGGGTGAAAGAAAGAATTGCGGCGACGCGGCGGCCGGAGATGCTGGCGCCGATCGGCGGGTTCGGCGGCCTGTTTCAGTTGGATCTGTCCAGATACCGTCAGCCGGTTTTGGTCTCCAGTGTGGATGGCGTCGGAACCAAGTTGATGATCGCCATGCAGATGAATAAGTTCGACACGGTGGGATACGATATTGTCAACCATTGCATTGACGACATTGCCGTGCAGGGGGCGGAGCCGATTTATTTCATGGACTATATCGGTATCGGCAAATTGCGCAGCCCGCTGTACGAAGAGGTGCTTTTCGGCATCGCCGAAGCCTGCAAAGCGGCCGGTTGCGCGGTGCTGGGCGGCGAAACGGCGGAAATGCCCGGCATGTACGGCGATGATTTCGATCTGGTCGGTATGATTACCGGCATCGTTGAAAAAGACAAACTGATCACCGGCGAAAAGATCCGGCCGGGCTATGCGGCGATCGGTTTGAAATCTGCCGGATTGCACACCAACGGTTTCAGCCTGGCGCGTAAAATTCTGTTCGATCAGTGCAAATATACGGTACATACTTATCTGGATCGTCTGGGCGAAACGGTCGGCGAAGCGTTGCTGCGGCCGCATATCTGCTATTGGCCGGCAATTCGGCAGGCGTTGGCGGCGGGGTTGCATCTGGACGGCATCGCCCATATTACCGGCGGCGGGCTTTACGACAATGTCCCGCGGATTTTGCCCGCCGACGTCGATGTGGTGTTCGACCGCAGCGCGATCAGCACGCCGCCGATCTTCAAGCTGCTGGTGGAAGCCGGTCAGGTTGATGAGGTGGAGGCGTTCCGGGTCTTCAATATGGGGGTCGGTATGGTTTGGTTCCTGCCGCAGGACGATGTGGCGCCCGCCCTGAAGATCTGCCGTGATTGCGGCTTTACCGCCGAGGTGGTCGGTGAAGTAATCAAAGGCGATTGCCGGGTGACGATCAACTAGCCGCGGCGCTCGGCGCGCCGCGAAGCGGGGGCAGTGGATGAGTTTGAAGGATTGGCAGAAGCCGTTGAATTGGACCAGGGACTTGCTGGATAAGCCGTTCAGCCGCGCTTTTGTCAGATTGAACGGCGTGTTGCAGTTGCACGATCCCGGCGTTACTTACAGCGACCGGGTGG
Organism: Victivallis sp. Marseille-Q1083; assembly: GCF_903645315.1. NCBI lineage: Bacteria > Pseudomonadati > Lentisphaerota > Lentisphaeria > Victivallales > Victivallaceae > Victivallis > Victivallis sp. Marseille-Q1083. The sequence continues at coordinate 1,137,165 of NZ_CAHJXL010000001.1, read as the reverse complement.
TGATTGCGCTGATGAAAATGGTGCTGCTCAAAAACGGCCGGTTGAACGAGCAGGCATTGGATGCCTTTCACAGCGTATTGATTCGCGACTATTCCGAAAGCGAAGTGGCCGAGTATGTTGCCGCACTCAAGAGTTGCGCGCCGGTGGAACCGGAAGCGGCGTTGCTGGTGTTGGGCGATTTCTCGGTGGAGCAGCAGCGGCAGATCATCGAAGTGTTGATCATGTTGTCGCTCTGTTCCGGCGAATATACCGAGTCGAAGCAGGAGTTCATCCGTTCGCTGGCCGACGGCATGCCGAAGGGCGCCATCGATTTCGACGCGGTCAACCAGGAGGTTTCCCGGGAATACCATCGCCGCCGCAATCTGGTGAAGTCGGGGGCCGGCGTGCTGATTGCGGTGATCGTCATCGTCGTGTTCATCATGATGGCCACCTGGTTGAAATCGGTGTTGTTCGGGACGATCCTGGCCTATATCTTTCTGCCGATGGAGAAATATTTCGAGCGGAAGCTGGGGGAGGAAAAAAGCTTTATCCACCGCTTTTTCAAGGCGCCGGACGCCGTTACCCGGCCGTTGAAACGATTTGCCGGCCGGCTCCGCAATCAGGAAGAGAGCCGTTTATCCGCGGACGAGGTGGCTCAGAAAAAGCGGCAGGCGCTGATTTCACGGGCGACGACGCTGACGGTGACGACTTTCATCGTCATGGTGGTGGTAATTATTTTCGCATTTACCTGGATATCCGGCAATTATGTGGCCGGGCTGGGCTCTTCGGTGAAGAAGTGGGCGCGGGAGAAGGCGCCGCCGCCGGCGATGGTCAATACGCCGGAGGAACAGCCGGACGCGCCGTTGGCGGTGAAATACGATGCCGCCGAAGTGCAGCAGGAGGAAAACGCGGCGCCGGAAGTGACCTTGCCGGCGATGGAACATCTGCCGCCGGTGATCGTCAAACTGGCCAATGACCTCAACCAGGACTTGAATAACCTGAAAGTTCGCTTTCAACGGCTGCCGCTGGTCAGTTGGGGGATTGAAGAGTTGGCAAAATTGCTGCAGAATCCCGAAGCGCAGCAGCAGATTATCAAAACGCTGCTGGAGAAATCGGGCGGTTTTCTGTCGTTTACCGCTTCGCTGTTGGGCAAATTGGTCAATCTGGTGCTGGACCTGCTGCTGACGGTATTTTTCTTCTCGCTGATTCTGAATAAATTGGCGTTGTTTGCCGCCAACAGTTCGACCCGGGCGCGCAGTGATTACCTGGTACGTACCGTTTTCAACGGCAAATGGCTGCCCGGCGCGACGGAAGAGTCGCTGGCGGAGGGCGAACGCATCATCTCCGAAGTGATCAACAAGCTGCGGATCTGGCTGCGCGGTTATCTGCTGTTGATGATCATCGATTTGGCGGTTTATACAACGACGTTCATCTTGCTGGATGTTCCCTATCCGTTCGTGCTCGGCGCGATTGCCGCCTGCGGTATTTTGCTGCCGTACATCGGCCCGGTGGCCAGCGCGTTGTTGACGCTGTTGGTGACGCTGGCGGTCGGCGGAGCCGAGGTGTCCGGCTTGCAACTGGCCGGTATCGTCGGCATTTACCTGTTGGAAAATGGCTTGATCGAACAATTTTTTCTTTATCCGGCGATCATTGGCGAATCATTGGGGCTGACGACATTGGAAACCATTATCGTCGTGTTGCTCGGCGGTTATTTCGCCGGCATTACCGGCATGATTTTTGCCATGCCGACCGCGGCGGTCCTGAAGTATCTGGTTCCGCAGATTTACAATTGCTGGAAATAGCTTTGATTCCGCTGAGGCGGGAAGGCCGGATTCCGGCCTGATAATTGTTCAATTACTTCCCATGTCCGGTTGCGGGGAAGTCCATTCGGGTGTAAATTGTCGTCATTGGTCAACTTTTTTGGAAATCATTGTCACCGGAGTTATTTGGGGTATGGAAGGTTTACAGGTTTTTTTGCTTGCCGTCGTTCAGGGGATTGCTGAATTTCTGCCGATCAGCTCATCCGGTCATCTGGCGGTACTGGGGCAGGTGTTCGGCTTCGACCCGGAAAGCAATGTACGGCTCAATGTGATTCTGCACGCCGGCACGTTGCTGGCTATTCTGATTTTTTATTTTCATACGCTGTGGAATATCCTGGTCAACAAGTCGCAATGGCGGATCATCGGGCTGGTGGTCGTCGGCTCCATTCCGGCGGCGGTGATCGGCCTGGGAATCAAGAAAACCGGCTTGGATATGCAGTTGTTCAACAACTTGTTGACGCCGGGCATCGGTTTCCTGCTGACCGCCCTGATGCTGCAGTTCGCGATGCAGCGCAAAGTGAATGCGGAGAACGGCCTCGCACTGGAGCGGATGAATTTCAAACAGGCGTTGGGCATCGGGGTGGCGCAGGGCATTGCGATCGTGCCGGGCATTTCGCGTTCCGGTTCGACGATTGCGGCGGCGCTGCGTTGCCGGATCACACCGGCGGACAGTGCGAAATTTTCATTTCTGCTGGCCATTCCGGCGATTGGCGGAGCGGCGCTGCTCGATTTGCTGGAGGCCCTGAAGGCAGGGCCGGACGCGACGGCTTCGGACGGTTCGATCGCTCTTTGGATGTTGGTGATGGGGTTTGTCGTGTCGGCCGTGGTGGGATTTTTCGCATTGAAAATTTTGTTGAAATTGTTGCAGCGCGGTAAATTGCAGTGGTTTTCCTGGTATTTGTATTGCGTCGGCGTCTTGGTGTTGCTCTATTGGGCTTACTGCAATTGGTTCCGCCGCTAAAGGAGTGAAAGAATATGCTCAATCGAATTTTGTTTATCGGCGCCGGCCGGATGGCGACGGCCATTGCCGGCGGCATGGCGGCCGGTGATTTCAATCTCGATACTGTCACCGCTTTCGATATCTCCGAAGCGGCGGCGGAACGCTTTGCCGCGGCGACCGGCATCCGGGCGCTCGGCAAAGATGGCCTGGACGGCCTGATCAAAGCATCCGGAACGGTGATTCTGGCGGTGAAGCCGCAGTATTTAAAGACGGCGCTGGAGGGCAAAAAAGCGTTGTTGGCGGATAAACTGATTCTGTCGATCGTGGCCGGCGTCAAACTTGCCCGGTTGGAAGAGCTGACCGGCAGCTCCCGCATTGCCCGGGTGATGCCGAACACGCCGGCTTTGGTCGGCGCCGGCGCCAGCGCCTATGCGATGCCCGGCATCCGGGAGCCGGAGGAGCGGCAGTTGGTGCGCCGCATTCTGGAAGCGGTCGGTGTGGCGGTGGAAATTCCGGAGGCGTTGTTCGATGCGGTTACCGCGTTGAGCGGTTCCGGGCCGGCTTACGTGTTGGAAATGATTCAGGCGCTGGCCGACGGCGGGGTACTGCTGGGGTTGCCGCGCGAGCTGGCGTTGGCGCTGGCGGCGCAGACCGTCGCCGGCACGGCTCGGCTGGTGCAGAAAACCGGGGAACATCCGTCGGTGCTGCGCGACCAGGTGACCTCGCCCGGCGGGACGACGGCGCAGGCGCTGTTGGCGCTGGAAACGGGAGCGTTCAAGGGAACGCTGCTCAAGGCGATGACAGCGGCGGCCGAACGTTCGGCGGAACTGGGTAAGAGCAAATGACGCCGCCGGCCGACCTCCGGGAGCCGGTGGAGCTCGCCGGTCAATTGAGCGTCGTCATTCCGGTCTATAATGAAGAGGCGACGATCGAACAGTTGGTCAATCTGGTGCTGGCCCGGCCGGAACCGGGTGAATTGATCATCGTCAATGACGCGTCGAAAGACCGCAGTTGGGAGCGTCTTCAGGCTTTTCGGGCGAACCCGCGGGTGAAACTGTTCAATCAGGAAGTCAACCAGGGGAAAGGGGCGGCGGTGATTCGCGGTTTTTCCGAAGCGACGAAACCTTATGTGCTGATTCAGGATGCCGATTTCGAATATTCGCCGGAGGATTATCCGACGGTGCTGGCGCCGCTGGCGGCTGGGAAAGCCGATGTCGTTTACGGTTCCCGGTTCATGGGGACACCGGGAATGGTTCGTTATTTCCGGCATGAGATGGGCAATAAGGTATTGACTTTTTTCTCGAATCTGTGTTCGGATATCCATCTGTCGGATATGGAAACCTGCTACAAAGCCTTCCGGCGGGAGGTGATTCAGAACCTGAAGCTCGACTCGCAACGGTTCGGCATCGAGGTGGAGATGACCGCCAAACTGGCGAAATGCCGCTGTCTGCGCATCTGGGAAGTGCCGATTTCGTACAATCCCCGCCGTTATGATGAGGGGAAGAAAATCACCTGGAAGGACGGGATTGCCGCTTTGTGGCATATTTTCAAATACAATTGTCTGGCCAACCGGGAGTTGTTTTACAAGCGGCCGTGGAGTGAAGTGCTCGGAGAGGAGCGCGCCGGTTAACCGGCTGCCGGGGAGTCGCGGGAAGGGAGGAGTATGGACATCTTGATTTTTGGCGTTATCCTGCTGTTGCTGGCCGGCGTCTGCTGGCTGGGATTCCGGTTCCGGGCCGAACTGGTTCGTCGGTTTCGGGTGCCGGAAACCGCGGATGAGCGGCCGCTGACCCGGCAGGAGTTGTTGAGCAAGACGCTGCCGCTGATCGAAGAAAAAGAGAAGGCGCTGAAAGAGGTCGGCAAGCTCAGTCTGGAGAAGCGCCACCTGGAGGAGGCCAACAAGGATTTGACGACGATCAAGGACGAGCTCGACGAGCAGAACAGTAAATTGATCGAATCCAACCTCAATCTGCTGGAACTCAAGGAGGAGCTCGACGAACAGAAATACAAGTTGGCCGAAGCCAATTTGAAGATGCTGGAATTGACCGAGAAATTACGGGATGAGCAGGAGAAATCGAATCGGCTGCTGCACAATATTCTGCCGGACCGGGTGATCCGGGATTTGAATGAAAAGGGACATTGCGAGCCGGAATGTTTCGAACAGGTGACCGTGTTCTTTTCGGATATCGTCAATTTCACTTCGATCAGCAGCCGGTTGGCGCCGCAGGTGGTCATCGCCGAACTCAACGATATTTTTACGGAATTCGACCGTGTTTTTACGGCCAACCATTGTGAGCGGATCAAGACCATCGGCGATGCCTATCTGAGTGTTTCCGGCATGCCGGAGCCGGATCCGCAGCACTGGAGGAATGTCCTGAACGCGGCGCTGGAGGCGATGGCTTATCTGGAAAAACGCAACCGGCAGCCGGGCAAGTTGAATTGGCGGATGCGGATGGGCGTCCATACCGGCGCGGTGGTGGGCGGCATCGTCGGCGTGGAAAAATATATTTACGATGTTTTCGGCGATGCGATCAATACGGCGGCCAGGATGGAAACCAATTCCGAGCCGATGCGCATCAACGTCTCCGAAACGACCTGGCAACTGGCCGATGGACAATTCCGTTTTCAGGCCCGTCCGGCAGTCAATGTGAAGGGCAAGGGACGGATGAATATGTATTTCCTCGAAAGCAAGCTGCCGGTTGGGTGAATTTCGCCGCCGATGAAACGATAAAGCTCCGGTCGGTTGACCGGAGCTTTTTTGCTGTTGCCGGCGGGAAGATGCCGTTTCATTTCTTTTCGAACATCTTGCGGGTTTCGGCGCCGACGATTTCGGCCGGGTGTTGGCCGGGCGCTTCGCGTTTGGCTTTGAGCGTTTTGGCGCCGCTGCGGGCTTCCGCCAGCCACTCTCTGGCGAACGTGCCGTTTTCGATGCGCTTCAACGACTCTTTCATGCGTTCTTTGACATCCGGCGGCAGGATGAACGGGCCATTGTAGTATTCGCCCCATTCCGCCGTGTTGGAGATGACCGCATTCATCTTCTGGATGCCGCCTTCATAGATCAGATCGACGATCAGTTTCGCTTCGTGGATGCACTCGAAATAGGCCATTTCCGGCGGATAACCCGCCTCGATCAGCGTTTCGAAGCCGTATTTCATCAGGTCGACCATACCGCCGCACAGCACGTTCTGTTCGCCGAAGAGGTCTTCGTAGGTCTCCTGTTCCATCGTGCATTTGAGCACGCCGGCGCGGGTCAGGCCCTCCGCCTTGGCCAGAGCCAACGCGATATCCCAGGCTTTGCCGGAGTAATCCTGTTTGACGGCGATCAGGCCCGGCACGCCGAAGCCTTCGACAAACCGCTTGCGCTCTTCGGTCCCAGGGCTTTTCGGCGCAATCATGATGACATCGACGTCTTTCGGCGGAATGATCTCCTTGAAAACGAAATTGAAACCGTGCGAGCAGGAGAGCACGTCGCCGGCTTTGAGTTTGTCGGCAATTTCCTCCTTGTAAACCGGGCCGTGATTTTCATCCGGCAACAACAGGTGGATGATGTCGCCGAGAGCGGCGGCTTCACTGACGCTGACCACCTTGAAACCGTCCTGCACGGCCGCGTCGAACGATTTGCCCGGACGGACGCCGATGATGACGTTCAAACCGGAGTCGCGCATGCAAAGCGCCTGGGCGCGGCCTTGGGCGCCGTAGCCGATGACCGCGACGGTCTTGCCATTCAAGATGCCGAGATCGGCATCACTGTCATGAAGAATCTGCATAATAACCTTTGCTCCTTTATGGACCGTCCTGGCGACGGTTCGGGTTGTTGCCGGGAAGAAAACGGCGATTGGATTCGACCGCTTTCATCATTCCATTCAATATACCAAAATATCGGAAGGTTTTCAAGTTGCAACAGGGATAAAGACCGGTGAAATAAAAAATTAGTATTTAAACTTTGATCTGCCAAAAGTTGTCAAACTGTGAAAACCATTGTAATACTGACTTTTTCGCCTATTAAGGCATTTGAAATCGCAGTGATTTTTGATTTGGAAAGCGTCGGAAATGCCGGCGCTTGTCAGGTTTTGCTTCGTCCGTAAACAATCGTCGACATCGGCTGCGGTCCTGGCAACAGCACCAAGGTGTTGCGGGATATTTTCTCCGATGCCAATATTCTCGGTATTGATAACTCGCCGAATATGATCGAAAAAGCCAAAGCCGAGCAACCCGATATAAACTTCCGTCTGTGCGATGCCATGTCTCTTGACGGAAAGTACGATCTTCTGTTTTCTAACGCCTGCCTGCAATGGATACCCGACCACGCTACGCTTATCCCTGCATTTATGGATAGATTGAATGACGGCGGCATGCTTGCAGTACAAGTTCCCATGAACGGTGACGAACCGTTGTTCCGCTTGATACGAGAGGTGGCAGACGAGCCCAAATGGGGATTGGCAGGAGTGCCGCTTCAGCCAAACGAAGTATTGATGCCGGCCGAATACTACAATATCCTTTCCCGCTGTTCCTCCGCTTTTGAGGGGGGGATATTTCCAACCAGCCAAAATGCAGAACCATACCGGCCGGCGGCCGGACTCCGTCGGGCATCCGCTGCCGACGGGCGAAGAAATTCCGCCGCGCCCGCGGCGAGTTTTCTGAAAATCGTTTCCAGCGGCCGGGCTGGAAACGATCAGACGGTTTTGCGGGCGACGATGAGGAAACGATGCTCGGTGCTTTCCAGATAGCCGTCGCGTTCGACGATTTGCTGCAGTTGGCAAAGCGTGTCGAAACATCTTTCAACCGAAAAACCGGGAAATTCCCAACTGACGATTTTGGCCAGATAGACCAGCGCGCCGATGTCGTGGAACCGCAGATAAGGGAAATATTCATCCTGCTCAAGCAGTTCGAAACCACTTTCCCGCAGTCTGCCGGCATTGCTTTTCAAGTCGTGCCTGTCCGGCAGGATGCCTTTGAAGCCGGGAATCAACCGTTCGGAAAGCCGGTGGTTGTTGAGTCCGCCGACCTGCTGGGTGATGAAGAGACCGTTGGGCTTCAGCAGCCGGTGGACCTCCGGAGTGGCGAACGATTCATGGCGGTTGATGATCAAATCGAAACTGTGGTCGGCGAACGGCAGTTCATAGTCGCTGGTTACCGCCCGCACTTCGATACCCAGCGGTGCCAGGCGGTGCCGGCAGAGTGCCAGATTGGGGGGATACGCTTCAGTAACCGCCGTCCTGGCGTAAGGGTGGCGCAGCTTGAGCAATAATTCACCGCCGCCGGTGCCCATGTCCAGCAGTTGATCGGCCGGCCGGCGATAGTGGTTGACGACCGCGATATAATCCCACGGCAGCGGTTCTTCGGTCTGCCGGCCTTCGAGTGCTGAAAAATCCCAGCCCTCGAATTCACGTTGTTCCTCGGCCAGCCAGGCCGCTTTCCATTGTTCGAAATTCAGCATGATTCTGGACTCCTTGATTTTCGCCGGCCTGCCGTCCGTTCAAAAAAACGACGGTGCCGGCGCCTCTCCTCATCGGCATCAATGTAGTCGGCTCCGCGAATTTTGTCAAGACCGTAAAAGGCGGCGAAAAGGTGAAAAAATTTCTTTTACAGCCGAAAAACAGCCGAAAAACCGACAAATGTTGAAAAAAGTTTTGCCGGGGTGTTGACTTTTGAAACTTTTTTTGCTATACTTAATTCATACGAATGAATCAGCCTGAATTGGTGATGCTGGATTAATTCATACGTATAAATAAAAAGGATTGCAATGACGATGACCAAAACGCGGATTACGCAGAAGGAATTGGCCCGGCTGGCGAATGTGTCGCAAAGCATGGTATCGCTGGTGCTGAACCATTCCGGCAAGCAGATCCAGGAGGAGACCCGGGAGCGGATTCTGGCGCTGGCGGAACGTTACAATTATCAGGCCAACCCGCTGGCCCGCCAGTTGCGCAACGGCCAGAGTGAATTCGTCAATATCGTTTCATCCGGCGCGTTGTCGTTTTTTATTCCGGATTTGATTCAGTTGCTGGAAACGGAATTGAGCCGGCGCGGCTACCGGACGATGCTGTCTCACCTCGACGCGCTGCGCCCGGATTGCCTGGACGCGGTGCGCTCGATGATGGCGTTCGATTTTTCCGGCACGATTGTGCTGGATCACTTTATCGAGCCTTCGCGTCGCAATCCGTGGGAGATTGCCGAATTGTTCAATGAGTACGACAATGTTATTTTCTTCATCGAGCCGCCCGGCGTCGCCGGCTGTACGGCGTTGGGCGTCGATTACGGTTCCGGTGTCTGTGAGGCGGTTCGGCATTTGGTGTTGCGCGGTTGCCGGAAGATCGGTATTGCCTTGAACGATATGAATTCGCTGGCGATGACCGGACGGCTGGATGGTTACCGGGCCGGTCTGCAGCAGAGCAATTTACCGTTTCTGCCGGAGTTGTGCTGGGTGGCGGAGGACCACGGTTTGACCGGTCTGGCCGGAATGGTCAGGCCGCAGTTGGCGGAAATGATTTGTCGGCATTTGTATTTCGAACAGAAATGCGATGCGATTATCGCTTCCAACGACGAGTGGGCGATCGGCATTATCAAGGCGTTGAGGCGCAGCGGCTGTCGGGTGCCGGAGGATGTCGCGGTGATCGGCTACGACAATATCGCCATCCTCTGCCAGTGCAGCGAACCGGAGCTGTCCAGCATTGATATGAATACGCAGCATTTGGCGGAGGCGCTGATTGAACTGCTGATGAATAAAGTGAAAGGAAAGTCCGCCGCTCCGGGCAGAAAAGTGAAAACCCGGCTGGTGGTCAGGGCCTCTTCTTGATTTTTACCATAAAGTGGAATCGTTTCAAACAAAATGAAAACAACAATCGAAAGGAGATTGACAATGAAAAAAAGATTCACATTAATTGAACTGCTGGTTGTAATTGCGATCATAGCTATTCTTGCCAGTATGCTGCTGCCGGCGCTCGCCAAGGCCAAGGGGTCGGCGCAAGCGGTGAAGTGCAAAAGCAACTTGAAACAGATCGGCCTGGGACTGGTCATGTATGCCGGCGACTACAGCGACTACATGCCGCCGGCAGATACCGGTTATGACGGCCTGGGAGTGAAATGGTACAGTATTGCCTCCAGCTATTTCGGATTTGAGCGGACCATCTACACCTTTGATGAACCGTATGCTCCGGTGCTCAGTTGTCCGTCGCAGGGCTTCAATAAATCGAATCGACTGTCGGTGGGGTACTCAATGGGCTTCGGTTACGGCGGCGTCTGGGGCACGACCCCGACGAAATTGACGCAGGTAAAAACGCCGAGCGACTCGATCCTGGCCGGCGACGGCTGTATCGCCGCCTATGATGATGCCGAACCGATGTTTACGCAGCCGGGCGATGCATTTCAGGCGGTCTATAACGCAGACAAGGCGGAAGATATCGTCGACGCAGCCTGGGATGACCACTATCAGGACCGCGGCGGCAACTGGTACGATGCCGATCGCGGCTGGCCGATTTTCTCCCGCCACAACCAAAGCGCCAATTTCGCTTTTGCCGACGGGCATGCGGAGGTGATCAAAAAGGGAACACTGCGTTACAAGAACGCTTATACCAGATTCTGAAATCATCGGAAATATTTTCTCCCGGCTTTTCCTGCCGGGAGAAAAGCTGTATAGTATGAAAAACGGGTATTGTCCGCCGGCCTGCCGTGGGAAAAATGCAGGGCTTGCGGCTTGAAGGCTAAAAAATTGGATTCTTCCTTTATGAATGTTTGTAATTTAATCATGACAGGTGTTTTATGGCTGGGGAGCCACTGCCTGGCGGCGGCGGTGCCGATGGTGGAAAATATGCCGGATTTTCTGCCGGTGGCGCGAAACCGGTCGGCGGCCTTTTATTATCCGCCGGTCGGTGACGAGGACGTGAAGTGGTTCAGCAATTTCAAAGTTTTCGTGCCGGGCAGGCTTGAGCCGTCGGCCAATGAGTTTCTGAACCGTTACGGGGTTAAACTGGTATTCTACGACTGGGCGACCGGTTTTTACGATCACAACGCCGAATATGCGGCAGTGGCGGCGGAGATCCTGAACCACCATCCGGATTGGGTGCTCAATCCCGGCAATCCGGGGCCCAATCACATGGCGCCGGAACGGCTGGAAGCCTACTATTACGATATGGCGGTTCCGGAGCTGCGGCAACTGCGGATCGACCTCCTGAGCGAGAAATTGCGGGCCAAACAGTACAACGGCGTCTTTTTCGACTGCACCGGTTTCGGTTCGGTCTGGGAGACCGGCAAGTGGCTGTGCCGCAGCGAATTCGAGCGGCGTCACCCGGATCTGGATTATGACGATGAAGCCAGGAAGTTTTATCGGGGCCTGGCGGCCGCCAATCCGGGTTGCATCATTTTTCTCAACCAGAGTTATCACCAGGCTGAAAAAATCTATTCGGTTGCCGATTACGATTTGACCGAATCGCTGATGGTGACCCAGCATGACGGACCGGTCGTCGAAGTGTTCGTCGAAGGTGAGGGAGTGGTCAAGTCGCGGGAAACCAATTACCGGCCGGTGGCGGAGATCATCAGCCATTGCGAAAATTTCAACCGGCTGCGGGCGCAGTACAATCCGGAACTCGTCATCACCCACCTGAATTACATGTGCCCCTTTCTGGAGCCGACCGGGGAGAAAACCGGTTCCGAACTGATGCCGCAGGCGGTTTACCGCCGGACGATGGACCGCCAGGCGATTCATTTCGCCCAGGCGGTGACCGCGCTGGTCGGCCAGCAGCAGTACACCAACGGTGATGGCACGCCGCACCTGTTCCAGGCCGATCCGGTCTACCTGCTGGACTTGGGCGAGCCGTCCGGCGAATACCGCCGGGTCGGTCAATGCCTGGTGCGCAATTTCGCCAACGGTTTTGTCGTCGTCAATCCGGAACACAGCGCCGTCAACCTGCCGCTGCGGGAACTGCTGCCCGACCGCCCGGATCGTTTGTACAAAATTTACGACGCTTTCAACGAGGCGATGCTGCCGGATGAACTGGAAACCCTGACCATTCCGGCCGGCTACTATCCGGCTTCCCGGCGGCACACCCCGTCCGGGCGGCTGTTCTTTTTCGTCTGTTCCGACCGATTCGCTTCCGGCGACCGGGTGGCCGACGAGTTGGCTTTCGCCCGGACGGTTCTGGAAAATAGCCGGAAATTGCCGGCGGATGTTCCGAAAGAGGCGGTTCGCAGGCTGGAGCAGCTGCTGGACAGTTGGTCGGCGTTGCGGCAGGCGGCAACGCCGTCCGCTGGCGCTTACCGGGCTTTTGCCGATGCTTTGATAAAAGTTTATCGGCAGCTTGAAGCCTGGCCGGTGACGTATGCCTGGCAGCGGGAAGGCGGCCGGGCGCTGGGGCGGGCCGCCGATCGCCTGGCGGAAGCGATCGCGGAACGTTTTGGCGTCGAGTGGCAGGTGACGGCCGGCGCGGAGGATGGTGAATGGCTGGTCTCTGCCGTCCCGTCCGGAGCGGCGGCGGCGGAAGTGACGGAGGAAACGGCTTATATCGTCGAACTGGTTGAACCGTTGACACCGGAGGCGGAGCAACCGTCCCGGCTGACCGGCCGCTTTGCCGGCAGCCTTGCCGGATTGGATCGCGTCCTGCTGGCCGGTTCGGTTACGGTGAACGGCGTCCGGCTCCCGCTGTTGCGGACGGTGGCGGTCGATTTGGAACCGCCGGTGGCGGTCCGGCCCCGCCAGCCGGTCATTTTCGCGCCGTCAGGGACGGTCGATACTGTGGTCGAAGTCGTCAACCGGACCGGCCGGGAGCTGGCTTTCCGCCCGGAATGGCAGTTGCCGGCCGGCTGGCAACTGCAAGCTCCGGCGACGCTGGCCATCCCGCCGGCCGGCCTGGCCGAATATCCGGTAACGCTGACTTTGCCGCCGGACGCTCCGCTGGGGGATTATCGTTTGCAGTTGACCGGGGCGCTGCGCGGGGGCGCGGTCGATCAAGCGGTGGCGGAGGAAGTGATCGTCCGCCGAATTCCGCAGCTGATGATTCGTTTTGCCGGGGAACCGGTGACGTGCGACGGCGAGGCGGCCGAAACAGTCTGGCGGCGGGTGCCGGCGGTACAGTTCGGCGAAGCGGCCGGCGGCGCCGGCCGGACGACGGTGCGGTGCGCTTATGATGACGCTTATTTCTATTGCCTGCTGCAGTGTGAACGCCCGGAGCGGCCGTATCGGGAAACGGTTGCGGAGCAGGACGGCCCGGTCTGGGAGGATGACGGCATCGAGATCGAGCTGGATTGCAGCAATATGCGCAGCGGCGGCTATCGCTGTGTCGTCAATACGGCCGGGGTGGTTTATCAGGATAACGTGCCGGGCAACACCGGTTTGCGGCCGCGGATCGGTGTTCGGAAGCATGCCGGCGGCTATGATGTCGAAGTCGGAATTCCCTACCAGGCTCTGGCGGTGATGGGCCGGCCGGTCGACGGTTCGGCCTGGGCGCTCAATTTCCGCCGGCGGGAACAGGAAGAGGGAAAAGAAAAATATTCCGATTGGAGCGGCCGCGATGAGCCGGCCAGCTGGGGACAGGGAATCTTCAGTCCCGCGTTGAAACGCGACGGCTGGCAGGCGGCGGCCTCCAGGCGCGACGACGTTGCCGGTAATCTGCTGGACGGCCGGACGGAGACGCGCTGGGACAGCGGAGCCTTGCAGGAGCGCGGCATGGAGGTCGTCATCGATCTAGGCGCGCCGCAGACCTTCAACGCGGTCCGGCTGCTGATCGACGATGTCGGCGATACCCCGGCTTGTACCGAAGTCGCTATTTCGGCGGATGGCCAAACCTACCGGGCGGTCGGCGAATTGCGGAAAGACGACTCCGGCAGCCGGTATCAGTATTGCCGTCTGCCGGACGAGGTGACGGCGCGTCTGGTCAAGCTGACGCTGGCGGAACCGACTTCAGAACAGCGCTGGTGGAGCATCAACGAATTCGATCTCTTGCAGTATTGACCCGGCCGGTGCCGAAACACCGCTTCCGTTTTGACGTGCCCCCGAAAGTTTGTCCAACTTCCGGGGGCACTTTTTTAGGTCAAAACCGGCCTTTGCCGGGTGCCGGGGCCCTGGAGGGGGAAATAAAAATATGAAAAAAAAACAGGCGGGGGGATTGACTCTTGTCGAATAATTTGGTATTATTCTTACATGGGATCGGAAATCCGGATGATGAACAAACGATTCCAGCCCGCCCGAAGGCGGGGAAACTGCAGTTTCAAAAAACGATTCGACCGCCAAATGAAATGGAGTACAGGAAAAATGAAGTTAAAGAATTTTACATTGATTGAATTGCTGGTAGTTATTGCTATTATTGCGATACTTGCCAGCATGCTGCTGCCGGCGCTCGGCAAAGCCAAGCAGAAAGCGTTGGCCGTCAAATGTACCAGCAACTTGAAACAGGTCGGGCTGGGCGCCCAACTTTATGCCAACGATTACAACGACACCATACTGCTGTATTATTACGGAACCGGCAGTGCCTATGATATTCCGTGGGCGCTGGCGCTGGCCGACAACGACAAGCTCGACACCGCCACCTATCTGGACCGGCATGTGGTCTCCTGTCCGGGCATCACGAATGTTTCGCCGGATATCGAGCATTACTGGATCTGGCCGTGGCGGACTTACGGTTATCTCTGCATGCCGGGCGGGGGGAACTACTATGACAATCACAAGGAGGAATGGGGGGATTTCATGGTCAGCCCGGATTACACCCGGCAGTTTTTCATCCTGTCGAAGATGAAGGCGCCGACCGAGATTCCGGTCTTTGCCGATACGATGACCACCGCCGGAGCGTATGCCGGTTATGATTTTTACCGTTTCCTGCCGGAGGCTTTTACCGAAAATTCCGGGATCAGCATGAATCACGGCAATTCCGGCAACGTCGCATTCGGCGACGGTCATGTCGCGGCGCAGACGGTCGGCGAGCTCCGCGAGCGGGATTTCACCCATATCATCTCCGGCGGCGTCGGCCGGGAATATGCCAATTGAACGGAACGCGGGCATGAGAGTTATCGCGATGTTTTCGCTTCTGTTGCTGACGGCCGAGGCGGTACCGGCGATGACGCCGCTGATCGAAAACGGCCGGAGCGATTATCGGATCGTCGTTGCGCCGGATGCCGTTCCGGCGGAACGGACCGCCGCCGGGGAACTGCAGCATTTTCTAGCTGAAATCAGCGGCGTCGAGCTGCCGATCGTCGCCGGGGCCGACGGCCCGGCCATCTACGTCGGCCAATCGAAGGAAACCGCCGTGGCGCTCGGCGTCGCCGATTGGCGAACATTGAAGCCGGATGAAATCCGGTTGAAGACGGTCGGCGACAGCCTCTATCTGGCCGGTGACCGGCCGCGCGGGACGCTGTATGCGGTTTATGAGCTGCTGGAAACCCGGTTCGGCGTTCGTTTCTGGACGGCGGAGGCGACCGATGTCCCGAAGCGGGAGCTGCTTGAGCTGCCGCAGCTGGATGAACGCTCCGTCCCGGCGTTTGCGGTCCGCTCGGCGGGGTATGATCTGGCGTACCGGACGCCGGCATTCACGGCCCGTCTCCGCTGCAACGGCACCGGCGGTTTTCCCGAGTGGGGCGGCGGCGTCCGGCTGCTCGGCGGCGTTCACACCTTCAGCGACACCCAGCCGCTGATGCCGGCCGGCAAATATTACGAACGTCATCCGGAATGGTTTGCCGAGCGGAACGGCAGGCGGTTGAATTTGCATTACCAGCTCTGTTTGACCAATCCGGAATTGCGCCGGGAGTTGACCGCGAATGTGCTGCAATGGCTGCGCTCCGACGGTGACGGCTGCCGTTATGTTTCGGTTTCGCAGAATGACAACCTCAATTTCTGCCAGTGCGCAAGGTGCGCCGCCTGGGTGGCCGTCCGCGGCAACCAGGCCGACCTGCTGCTCGATGCGGTCAATGAGGTGGCCGCGGCGGTGGCAAAGGAGTTTCCCGGCGTGCTGGTCGAAACGCTCGGCTACCAATATACCCGGACGCCGCCGGAAACCGTCCGGCCGCTGGACAATGTCATCGTCCGGTATTGTACGATCGAAGCGAGGAGTTTTCAGCCGCTGACTGCCGGCGCCAACCGGGCGTTGGTCGAAGATTTGACCGGCTGGCATCGGGCTGCCCGGCAGTTGATGATCTGGAACTATGTCACCGATTTTGCCAAATATTACCAGCCGCATCCGAATTGGCATACCATCGCGGCGGACCTGCGGCTGTTCCGCGATTGCGGGGCGGTCGATATTTACGAACAGGGCGCCTGGAACGGCGGCGGCCGGATTGCCGACCTCGGCGATCTGCGGGTCTGGCTGCTCGGCAAGCTGTTGTGGAATCCCGACCGCGATACCGATGCCCTGATCGATGAGTTTGTCGCCGGCTACTACGGACCGGCGGCCGGTGCTGTCCGCAACTACCTCGATTCGATGCTGGCGGCGCTCGAACGTCATCCGGAGACGCAGGCCGATTGCTATGCCAAATCGACGGCGGAGTGGCTGGATGGCGCGACATTGCTGCAGGCGTGGCGGACGATGGCGGCGGCCTGCCGGCAGTTTCAGGACGATCCGGTTTACGGCGCCCGGGTGGCGGCGGCGGCCGTTCCGGCCGGTTGCGCGCTGCTGGAGCGGCCGGAACTGTTCGACGGAACGGAACTCGATTATCGCGAGGTGCTGGCGGCGACGCTGGAGAATATCCGGCTTGCCGGTGTGGATCGGCTCAACGAGGGCGGCCTGACGCCGGAACATTGGGCCGAGCAATTGGAATGGCGGTTTCAACTGCGCAGCGGTCAGCCGTTGGCCGATGACGGTCCGGCGCCGGCGGTGGCGGCCGGTAGACCGTATCATGCCTGGGCGGTCGGCCGGATTGCCGATCTGTACGCCTTGAACCGGGAACTGTTCCGGACGGCGGATCCCGCCGCCAGCCTGGGGTATGCGGTTCGGATGCCGAACACCCACAATGATTGGTACGTTCAGAGTTTCGACTGGCCCGAGGGCGAATTCGAGCTTTACGTCGAGGTCCGCTGCGACAGCGATCAACCGTCCGGCGACGCGATCCGGATTGGAACCTACGACTGGAATGCCCGGCTGGAAAATTCGAAGGATTTTCCGGCCGGAACGATAGCCGGTCCAACTTATCGAGCGGTCGAATTCGGGCCGGTGAAATTGCAGAAGGGGATGTGCATTTTCATCGCCCCGGTCGTCAATCCGGCGGTGAAGAATATCTGGATCGACCGGCTGATCCTGCTGCCGAGGCGGTGAACGGTCATTGCCGGCCGTTCACCGAAAAAGCCGAGACAGGTTTTCCGGACCTAAAAAAGCTACCGCTCCGGGGCGTACCCGGACGCGGTTCAGCAGGCGGAATCCGCTGGCCGCCCATGTCCAACGGGCGAAATTTTTTTTAGCGCCGGCAATTCCGCCGCTAAGTGCAAGCCCTCCGGGCGATCAGCAATTCCGCCGCGTGAACCGGTTATTTCGGCGTCACGGTCAATCTGCCGAAGGTATGGATGCCGGTGGCCGGATCGTATTCGAGATCGCCGTTGGCGAACCGGAGCATGAAATTGCCGTCGTCGCGCAGATTTTGCGATTCGTCCGGCAACCGCAGTCCCAAACCGTATTCGCCCGGCGGCAGATCATCCGGCACCGGGATCCGGATCGCGGCCCGGTACCGGAGCGGCGTAAAGGCCGGATCGTCCGGCGCGAACGGCTGCCAGCGGCGGATGTCGACCGGCGTCGGCAGGGCGTAAAATTCGCCGTTGTCCTGCTGCAGCGTCACATACAAAGTCCGTGGGTTGATCGGCACGGCGAAACCGCGGTTGATGACGTCGAGGTCCAGCTCCAGCGTGCCGCCGGCCGCCAGACGGCTGCGGTATGCCGCCGACTGCAGTTCCAGCCGGTAGCCGAGATGGTCGCGCAGGTATTCGAGCACGGTCCGTTCGGCCGGCGAACCGTCCGAGTTCCGGAAATAGCGATCGGAAATCGGCAACTGCCGCCGCAGCAGCGAATCCGGCGACAACGGCGTCCGCCGCCAGCGGTCGAAAGTCCACTCCTGACCGCTGCTGCCGGCTTCCGCGTTGCTGTGGATGTAACCCAGACTGGTGTAATGGTGCAGCCGCAGGCGTTCCAGCGCCCACAGCGCCGGCACCATGCCGCCGAAATTGTCGCAGAACAGTTCGCCGTCGACGGCGACGAAAGCCGATTCGCGCGTCATCATATCGAATTCCGGATTGCCCGGATTGCCGAAATAAGGCGGTTCGGTCCAGGTGCCCCCTTCGGTCGGATCGGCACCGAAACCGTCGTTGGCGAACCCGGTGCGGCTGCGCAATGAACCGTCGAACCCGGTGGCGGCGGTGACGAACCGGTAGTCGGCCCAGGCCGGCTGGCCGAACACCGTCCGCTTGTAGGACGGTACCCGCAGTTGGGTCATCCGGTTCTCCGGCAGCAATTCGGTGCCGAACGCGGTGAAGATCCGCCGTTTGGCGGCGTTGTCCTGGTCCAGGCCCTGCGCGGAAGTATGCCATTCGCCGTACGCGCCGATGAAACCGGCCTGCAGGACATAGATGACGTCGGCGTAATTCGCCACCACTTCCCGCAATTGCCGCATATGCTGCAGGATGTGCGCCTGGTCTGGACCGGCGCCGTGTTCCAGGTGCGAGCGTTCATAAGCGAACCGCAGCAGCAGTTTGACGCCGGCGGCGCGGAATCCCGCCAGATCGCGCCGCAGCGCGGCCAGTTTCGATTCCGGCAGCGGCCGGTCATAATAATCGGTCAGCCAGCAGTAAGCCTGCAGCAGCGTCGTTTGCGGATAACGGGTCAGCCAGCCCAGCTCCGCCGGTCGGGGCCGCGGTCGGCCGGGGGCGGGGAGTTCGCCGCAGTAAGTCATCGTCCGCAAGCCGCGCTCCGGATTGCGCAGGCCGTCCCGTCCCTCCGGCTCATCGGCGTAAAAGCCGCGGAATTCCCGGCGCGTCAGCGGTTCGCCGGGCGGTTCGGGGCGGCCCGGCGGCGGCACCGGCACCGGCGCTTTGATTTCCGGAAACGGCGGCGGCGCGATTTCCCAGCTCAGCGTTTCCCTGCCCGGATCTGCCGGTACGGACTCGGCGCCGATCATCGCCACCGCCCGGACGGTGGTTTCCCGCTTCAGCAGGTAACGGTCGTCCGGCACCGTGATGGTCAATATCCGGCCATCGAACCGAACCGGCAGCTCCATGCCGTTGCCCCAGTCCCCCGATTCCAGCGTTTCGCCCCACCACCAGCGGGCGACGCCGTTTCGGATCTGGAGGTCGGCGCCGCATTGCCAGTCGTTGTCCGGTCCGCGCCAGCCGCTGGGACGCCAGTCGTCGTTGTCGATGTAGAGCGCAATATCCCCGGCTTGACAATCCCGGCCGGCATCTATGCTGATTTCAATGCAGCCGGGACGATCCTGCAGCGAAACGGCGGCCGGTTCTCCGGCGAAGGACAGCATGGCCGCCGGCATGATCAGACAGAGAAATGGAAAGTTCATCTCATCGGTCTCCTGGTTTTTCTTTTGATTTGGATGGAGCGCATATCATATCAGAATAAATGATATCGGGCATTTTTCAAGGCGCGGAAGCAAAAAAATGCAAAATTGGTATCTATGGTATATATTGATGCGGCCGGAAAAGATTTTTTCCGCAAATAAATCGATTATATGGCGGTTGGGGGATTGACAAAGCGATATTTTTTTGCTATACTTTTCCTGATGGCATCTCGTATATGGTATATCTGGATATTTTATCGAAGAAATCAATTAGAAATCGATTAGGGGGATTGACAAAGCGACATTTTTTTGCTAATATTCAAATAACGCCATATGGAAATGCTATTGGTATGTATGGTATATTTTAAAAAAGTTCCCGACAGTACAATCGTTGAAACCGAAAAAACAGGAGAAGAAAATGAAAAAAACAGCTTTCACACTGATTGAACTCCTCGTCGTGATTGCCATTATTGCGATACTCGCCAGCATGCTGCTGCCGGCGTTGGGCAAAGCGAAATCCAAGGCACTGTCGATCAAATGCATCGGCAATATGAAGCAGCTCGGCACCGTCCAGCAGTTGTATGCGCTCGACTATGACGATTATGCGATGGAGGCCTACCCGTATGTCGATGCTTTGAAGATTTCGCGTTACTGGCCCACTTACCTGAATCGGGAGTACGGCATTGCCGGCGAGGTGTTCCTCTGTCCATCTGCCAGCGGTCACGAATGGGAGCCTGATTTGCGTAGTCCGAATGTCAGCATTGGGCACAATGTTCGCACCTGGGGCATTTCCTGCGACGGCCCCCGCCCCCCGGTCAAGCTTACTTCGATGTTGTCGCTGGGGGCCGAATACGGTTCAACGCCGATTTTCTTCGCCGATTCCGTACCCGGTGATGCGCCCGGCGCCGGCTGGACCAACATTGATTGCGCGATCGTCGGCGTCGATTTGACCAGCTATGGTTTTTCCGGTCCCGGTTATGCCGGCAACGGCTGGAACCTGATCGGCGTCCGTCACGAGGACCGTTTCAATGTTTCCAATATGGACGGCAGCGCCCGCGCCTGGCGGCCGATTGAGATGGTCACGAAAGACAATCTGTACAAGTATTTCCGGCCCTATTATTCCGGCGGCAAATACCTGTACTGATATAAAGACCGAGCTTTTGTCCGGTCCCGCTTCCGGGCCGGACAGTGTGGTGTCTTACACTTCCTAATCTGGAGAATTATCGCTATGCGCTTTTTCCGTACTATCTTCCCGACGGCCTTGTTGCTGTGCGGTGCCTTTTCGGCCGGCGCCGGCGGCTACCGGTTCATTGACGGCAGTCCGGCTGAGCTGCCGGGCAAGTTGCTGTCGAACAATCCGACGTTTCTGAATGAAAACGCCGTGACGACCGGTCTGGAATACCGTTTCGAAGGAGTGCAACCGAAGTTGTCGCCGGCGGCCAAACCGGAACGGCTGCTGAATGACGGTTATATGTATGAATACGAATACATCCGGATTCCGGCCGCCGCCGAAACGCCCGGGATGCGGATCGTTTTCGACTTCAAACAGCAATGTACCTTTACCGAGGTCGATCTCTGCGCGACGGTCGATACGGTGACCGGTGTCTGCATCTGTCCGGTCGAATTGCCGAAAGTGAAGGTGAAACTGCTGGTCAGCGACGATGGCAGCCGCTACCGGGAAATTCCGACCGAACACCCCTATGCGATCGGCGATTTCAACCGCGATCAGCATGTGCTGCGTATCCCGTTTGCGGCGGTTCAGGGCCGCTATCTGGCCGTCGTCAATGCCGGGCGTGATTTCGGGGTCAATGAGGTGTATGTCTGGGGCGACGCCGAGCCGGTCGAGCCGGCGGTCGACGGGGTTCCGCCGGAGTTGCAGCAGGCCGCCGCCGGCGTGCCGTTCGTCAAGCTCGACCGGACGCCGGATATTGATGGCGTGCCGCCCGAACCGGAATTGCTGGAGCGGATGGTGCCGCTGGCTTTCACCGGGCTCGGCAGAATCGAACAGGCCGATCCGCTGACCCGCGGCTACCTGGCCCGGACGCCGGATGGTTTGTACGTGCTGCTCGAGTGTGAAGAACCGGAGCTGGAGCGCGCCATGATCTACCACCCCGGCGGTGAACATGCCTGGGGCGACAACGCCGTCGAATGCTTCCTGGCGGTCGGTAACCGGGAACGCTATTATCATTTTGCGCTCAATTCCGACGGCAAATTCCGTGACGACTATTGCCGCATCATCGATCCGACCGTCGACGGCCGGCCGTTTTCGGTCCGCCATGCGGTGCGGAAACTCGGCGACCGTTTCTACGTCGAACTGCTGCTGCCGGTCCAGGGCCTCTGCGCCGCCGGCAAGGTCGACCTGACTGAATTTTATTTCGCATTGTTCCGGGAACGGATCATCCGCACCGCCGACGGCGGCAGCGTCGACGTTGCCCGGACGACTTTTCCGGCCATCGCCAACAATTCACCGCACACGCCGGCGTTGTTCGCCCGGCTTGAAGCCGACCGGTCGGTGCCGGCCGCCGCCGCATTGCAGGTCCTGACCGGCTTGGCGGATTCCAATTACAGCGCTGAAGAATTTGCCGAATGGCAGAAACGGCTCGGCGACCGGGCCGGCCGACTGCTGGCCGCCCCGTTGCCGGCCGACTTTTCCGGCGCCGATGCCCGGCTGGCGGCGATTGAAGCGGCCGACCGGCTGCCGGAAATGCGAATGGCGCGCAACGAACAGGAGAATTGCGGCGTATTGCTCGTCAACTCCGATGCCGCCGCCGGCCGCCGGGAAACGGTCGCGCTGAGCGCCTTCTTCGATGCCGCCGGCAACGAAGTCGATACCGTTCGCGGTGAACTTCTGGCCGTCGGCAATATAATGACCCGGCGCGGCACCCGGCCGCAGGCGCTGTTTTCCGCCGACAACATTCTGGCGGAAGGCTTCATGCGGAAATTTCTGCTCAACGGCCGCAATATCGCCCATTTCCCCGAACTGGTGTTCGCCCCCGGCGGCGGTGAGGCGGTTGTCGTCAAGGTCAACAGCTTCGGCGCGTCACCCGGCCGTTACCGCGCAATGCTGCGCTGCGGTGAAGCGGCGGCGGAACTGCCCGTCGAAGTCGTCGACGTCACGCTGGAAGCGCCGGAGAAACAGTTCGTCAACAACTGGGCCAATTTCAGCAACCCGGCGTTCCCGTTCTATCCCGAGGAATATTACGCCAACGAGCTTGCTTACCGCCGGGCGGGCGGCCTGAATGTCCAATGGCTCGATCCGGTCGACAATCCGCTCGGCCGCGAAGCGGCCAGGGACGTTCGCAATTTCTTTATCGTCTCCAGCTTGCCGCAGAAATATCTGCACCGGCTGTACGGCAACGGCATCCATCCGGAAGATGTCACCGATGAAATGCGCAGCGAAGTGCTCGATTTCGTCGGCCAGTTGAAAGCGCGGCTGGCCGCCGCCGGGGTGACGCCGGAGCGGTTCGCCATCGAATTCTGGGATGAACCGGGCCTCAAGGAAGCGACGCTGGTGATGGGGGAATTCGCCCGGATGATCAAAGCGCATGATCCGGAAATTCAAATCTGGTGCAATCCGTTGTGTTACAATCCGCTCGGCTTCCCGGACGATGATGAGGTGCTGCCGTTCTACGGGGCGTGGTACAACCGCTATGTTGACTATTCGCAGCCGATCCAGGGATTGTATTTCCGCAATCCGGGCCGGCATCCGTTGTGGGATGCGCCGCGCAGAATCAACGCCTATTACGTGCATCCGTGTCCGGGCCGCGACATGCCGCGCCGCGCTTTTCTGGCCGGCCTCGACGGCTATGGCTATTACGCCTGGAATGCCAGCCGCTGCGACCCCTGGAACGATTTCGACGGCGGCGAGTTCGACTATCAGGTGGTCTATCCCGGCGCTTCCGGCCCGGTGCCGACCTTTGAATCCGAGGCGATGCGGGAAGGCTGGGAGGATTTCATTATGCTCAAACAACTGGCGCAATATCAGCCGGAACTGGCCGAACGCCTGGCCGATGAAGCACTGTCGTATCGCCAGCGCCGCGAACGGTTGCTCGACGCGCTGGCGGCGGAAGCCGCCGACCGGCCGTGACCGGTTGGGGAGCGATCCTGCTGAAAAATCGAAAAGAGCTCCGGAACCGGAGCTCTGATTGCTTATTATCCAAAAAATGGAGGAAAATCATGCCGGAAACTGGAATCGCGGTGCTTGGAGCGGGTGGCCGCGGTAAACTTTTGACCTCTCATCTGCTGGCCTGCGGCCCGGATATCAAGGTTAAATCGGTGTTCGAACCGTGCTCCGATACCCTGCGGCGGACTTTGGCCGACTGGCCGCCGCAGCATCCCCGGATTTGCCGGAATTATCAGGAAGCCATTGAGACGCCCGGCGTCGACTGGGTGCTGGTGGCGTCGCCGAACGCGTTCCACAAGGAGGAGATTGTCGCGGCGTTCGACTGCGGCAAGGATGTCTTCTCCGAGAAACCGCTGGCGATCAACATTCCGGATTGCCTGGCCATCGACGAGGCCTACCGCCGCAGCGGCCGGCGGTTCGGCATCGGCTTCGTGCTGCGTTATGCGCCGCTCTACCGGCGGGCCAAAGAACTGCTGGCGGCCGGAGAAATCGGCGATATCATCAGCATCAGCGGCAGCGAAAATATCGCGCCTGCCCATGGATCGTATATGGTACGCTCCTGGCGGCGGTTCGCCGACATCGGCGGGCCGCATGTCCTGGAAAAATGCTGCCACGACCTGGATTTGCTGAACTGGTTCATCGGCGATTTGCCGGCCAGAGTTGCGGCGTTCGGCGGCTTGAATTTCTTTACCGACAAATATAAGTCCCTGATGGGAAAATACCATCGGTCCAACGGGGTGGATGTTTTCGTCAACGAGTGGGAAGTGGAGCAGGGCATTGAAATCAAATCGCCGTTTGAAATCAGGAAGGATTTGATGGACAATCTGGTCTCCATCCTCGAATACCGCAACGGCGTGCGGGTGCAGTTCCAGACCACCATGTCCAACGCGTTGCCGGAGCGCCGGATGTACATTTCCGGCACCGAAGGGACGATGGTTGTCGAGGCCTATACTTCCAAGCTGCTGGTCAAGCGGTTGGATGAGGAGGGCTTCCGGCAGATGAATTTTGCCGGCGAGGGCCACAACGGCGGCGATCAGGCCACCGTCGACGACTGGTACCGGGCCATCGTCGAGCAGCGGCCGCCAGCCTGTTCCGGCGCCAGCGGCGTGGACAGTTCGATCATCGCCCTGGCGCTCGATCAGGCCTGCCGTGAAAAGCGCATTGTCGACCTGGAGCCGATCTGGCGGGGGCTGGGACGCTGATGCCGCCGGGATATCGGCGGCCGCCCCGTCGCGCTTTTTTCGGGGCCGGCGGTTGCAAAAAACTGCGGTGAAGGATATATTCTTTCATAAAGTATATTATCTGAGGAGCCGTATGAACTTTTACATCGACCGGGACTCGGCCGCCCCCCTGTACCGCCAACTGGAATTGCAGTTGCGGAATTTCGTCGCCGTCAATCCGGCGGGAACCCGGTTGCCCAGCGAGCGGGAACTCGGGATGGATTTGGGCATTTCCCGGTTGACGGTCCGCAAGGTGTTTGCGCAGTTGGCCAGAGAGAAGCTGATCGTCCGCCGGGGGTATCTCGGCAGTTTCATCGCCGAAGCCGGCGGAGTGCCGGCGCCGGCCGAAACCGGGGACAGTATCCTGAACTATTTCCTGGACAGCTTTCCCGCCAAGATGAAACTGCGGCTGCTGTTCTTCGAATATCATCCGAATCAGCAGGGCTTCTGGCGGCGCACGATCGAGGAATTCAACCGGCAGAATCACGGCATCGAGGCGGAATTCCTGCTGCTGGAGCGCGGCATTCACGGGGCGGAATTGGAGGCGTTCATTCACCGCGAGTCGATCGACATTTTGCAGGACAATATGTCGACGCATCCTTACAGATTGTGTCAGCCGTTGTACGGGGATCTGCAGCATCTGCTGGCGGATGAGCGGCGTTACCAGGTCAGTTTCCTGAAGGGCGCGCCGCCGGAGGCGTCCAGTTATCTGTTTCCGGTCTATTTCAATTTTTACGCCGGATTCTACAATCGCGATATGCTGCGGCGGGCCGGGTTGCCGGAGGATTTGACCGCTGCGCTCGGCGGGCCGGATCTGTTCGCCCAGTTCCGGGAGCTGCGGCGCCGGCTCGATTGCGAATACATCGTTCACACGCCGGGCGAGCTGCTGATGGCGATGGGCATCCGTCAGCCGGATTTCTTCGCCGGCGTGGCGGATTTTTTGAAAAATCTGAGCGCGTCGGCCCAGGAGCGGCTGATCCGGCCGACCATTTTTTCTTCGCCGGCGGAGCGGCTGCGCTATTTTCTGAACCGGCGGCAGGTGTTGTACATCTCTTGGGCCAACCTGGCGCTGCATCTTTTCCCGAACCCCGGTTTTCCGGTCGGCATGAGTCCGATACTGCCGCAGCCCGGCGGCCTGCTCTACAGCGGCGGCAGTTTTCTGACGGTGACGGCCAATACGAAGGAGACCGGCGCCGCCAATATTTTTCTGCGCTATCTGTTGACGCCGGAGGTTCAGCGGCGGATTGTCCGGGAATTGTGCGCGGTGCCTTATTCCCGCGAGGCGGTCGGGGAGCTTCAACTGCTTTCGGAAGCGTTGCCGCCGGAGCGCTGGGAGGACGGCATCCTGGCCCGGATGCGCGCGTTCGAACTGCAGCCGGAGCATGATCTGATCTACAACAGCGTGGATATTTTCCGGGATGTGCTGGACGGGACGATTTCGGACGCCGACGCGATGACGCAGATGCGGCTGCGCTGGCAGGGCATGCAGCAGCACCGCAATGCCGTCGCCGCCGGCTGACCCTGCCGCGGCTTCTATGGCTTGAGCGGGCAGTAACACCCCCGGCCGGTCAGGATCGGCCGGAAGCAGCCGTTGCAGGTGATGCACTCCGCGCGCCGCCGGTCGCCGGTTTGCCAGCGGCGGATTAAATCGGGCTCCCGGATCAAAGGGCGGCTCAGGGAGAGAAAGTCGCTGCAATTTTCCGCCAGCAGCCGGGCGGCGACTTCATAGTAGCGGATGCCGCCGACCAGCAGCACCGGAATGTCCACCAGCGTTTTGAGCCGTTTGGCGACGGCTTCGTAATACACCGGCCGGGCGGCTTCGGCCGGGTTGTCGGTTCGGACCGGTGAACGTTGTTTGCCGGCCGGCGGAATGCCGCCGGAAAGTTCGACGGCGTCCAGGCCGCTCCGGGCCAGTTCGACGCACACTTGCAGACAGTCGTCGGCGGTGAAACCGCCGTCGACGAAATCTTCGGAATTGATCTTGATTGCCACCGGATAATCGCCGCCGACCTCGCGCCGTACCGCTTCATAGATTTCCCGCAGCAGCCGGGAGCGGTTCTGCAATGTTCCGCCATAGGCGTCGGAACGTCGATTGTAATAAGGCGACAGAAACTGGCTGATCAGATAGCCGTGGGCGGCATGAATCTGCACGCCGTCGAAGCCGGCCGCCCGGGCCCGGCCGGCCGCGGTCCGGAACGCGGTGACGACGGCGGCGATTGCCGTTTCATCCAGCGTCCGGCACGGCGATTGATTCGGCGCCGGACTGAACGATGACGGCCCGGCCGGCGCCGGGACGGCGGCGTAACCGCCGGCATGGGCGAGCTGGAGAAAAATGCCGGCTCCGGCGTCATGGACGGCCTTTACTGCCGTTTGCCAGGGCCCGATGCAGTCGTCGCGGTCGGCTCCTGCCTGCCGTTTGCCGGCCCGGCCGTTCGGTTCGACGAAGGCGTGGCCGGAGATGATCAGGCCGACTTCATGGTCGGCCAGCGTCTTCAGTAATGCGGTCAATTCCGGCGTATAATTGCCGTCGTCGTCGGCCATGCCTTCATGGGTGGCCGACCGGACGAAACGGTTGC
Source organism: Victivallis sp. Marseille-Q1083 (assembly GCF_903645315.1). Classification (NCBI taxonomy): domain Bacteria; kingdom Pseudomonadati; phylum Lentisphaerota; class Lentisphaeria; order Victivallales; family Victivallaceae; genus Victivallis; species Victivallis sp. Marseille-Q1083. The sequence goes on along the minus strand of NZ_CAHJXL010000001.1, from coordinate 1,110,043 downwards.
GGAGCGACAGCTGCCGGATGCTGCCCGGTGAAAACGGTGAAAGATTCATAGTAATGGTTCTCCTCTGCGGTTGCCGGAAATAATAGCATGGCAACCGGCATTTTTCAAAAAAAATCCGAATCCCGGCCCCGCGCCGGCGGCGGGTGCTGAAAGTCTTTGCAATATACATGATATGCTATGGTTTGAAATTCACGAATACAACCGGTAGTGGTTATATTTCTCGATAATATCTCGTTTCAAGGGTTGCAAAAAGACGGACGGCAGTTACTTTAGGGCAGTAAAACTTCAATGACGAGAGGATTGAGAATGGCAACCTACAATATTTCCGAAGATATCTGGCAGCGCAAATACCGTTATCAGGGATCGGACACCATCCCGCCCGACGGCAGCCTGGAAGAGACGATGCAGCGGGTCGCCCGGGCCGCCGCCGCCAATGAACCGGAGTCCGAACGCTGGCGGAAGGAGTTTGCCGGAATTCTGACGACGCTGGAGTTCATTCCCGGCGGCCGGATCGTCGCCAACGCCGGCACCGCCCGCGAGGAAGTGACGATGTTCAACTGCTATGTGATGAACCGGATCGACGATTCGATCGAAGGCATTTTCGAAACGGTCAAGGAGTCGGCGCTGACCCAGAAGCAGGGCGGCGGCGTCGGTTTCGATTTTTCGACGATCCGGCCGCGCGGCAGCCAGATCAAGGGGTGCGAGGCGGAGGCTTCCGGCCCGATCAGCTTCATGCAGGTGCTGGATTCGACCTGCCGGACGATCATGAGCGCCGGCCAGCGGCGCGGCGCCCAGATGGGGATTCTGCGCTGCGATCATCCGGATATCGAAGCGTTCATCAAGGCGAAACGGGAAAACAGCCAGTTGCAGATGTTCAATCTGTCGGTGGCGGTGACCGACAAGTTCATCGCGGCGGTTAAGGCCAATGCCGACTGGGATCTGGTGTTCGACGGCGTGGCGTACAAGACGATCCGGGCGCGGGAGCTCTGGGACCGGATCATGCGCTCCACCTACGATTACGCCGAACCGGGTTTTATCCTGATCGACCGGATCAATCACTTCAACAATCTGTATTACTGCGAGAATATCTGCGCGACCAATCCGTGCGGCGAGCAGCCGCTGCCGCCTTACGGCGCCTGTCTGCTCGGGTCGGTGAATTTGACCAGATTCGTCCGGAATCCGTTCCAGCCGGAGGCGGCGTTCGACTTCGAACGGCTGGCCGAAGTGGTGCCGGTGGCGGTGCGGCTGCTGGACAACGTCATCGAGTTGAGCAACTATCCGCTGGAAGCCCAGCGCCAGGAAGCGAAGAAGAAACGCCGGATGGGCATCGGCGTCACCGGCCTGGCCGATGCGCTGATTTTCCTCGGCATCAAATACGGCACGCCGGAATCGACGGCGATGGTCGAGAAGATCATGAGCGCGATCACCCGGGCCGCTTACCGGGCCAGCGTCGAATTGGCGAAGGAAAAGGGCGCTTTCGAGCTGTTCGATGCCGGTAAATACCTGGCCGGCAATTTCGTCAAGACGCTGCCGCAGGATATTCGCGACGCCATCGGCAAATACGGCATCCGCAATTCGCATCTGACCTCGATTGCGCCGACCGGCACGATCAGTCTGCTGGCCGGCAATGTCTCCAGCGGTTTGGAGCCGGTATTCGCCTTCAAATACACCCGCCGCATCCGCAACGGCGCGGAAACCGATGTCTCCGAAGTCGAGGTGCTGGATTACGCCTACCGGAAATATTGCGAATGCCGGGGCGGCAAGACGATCGAACTGGCGGATTTGCCGGACTATTTCGTCTCGGCCGACCGGATTTCGCCGGAAGAGCATGTCGAAATCCAGGCGGCGCTGCAGAAATATGCCGACAGTTCGATTTCCAAGACGATCAACATTCCGGCCGATTATCCGTTCGACAAATTTGCCGACATCTATCTCCTGGCTTATGAGAAGGGGCTGAAGGGCTGTACGACCTTCCGGCCGTCGGAACATTTGACCGGCGTGCTGATTCGTCCGGAGGACAACCGGAAGAAGGACGCCGCCGCCGATCCCGGACTGGCCGGCAAACGGCCCGACGAATTGCCGGGGACGACATACAAAATCAAGACGCCGATGTCGCCGGACGCCTTTTACATCACGATCAACGACCAGTTCGAAAACGGTTGCCTGCGGCCGTACGAATTGTTCATCAACACCCGCAATCTGCAGCATTTCAGTTGGATCGTCGCCATTTCCCGGTTGATTTCGGCAGTGTTCCGGCATGAACCGAAACCGTTCTTCCTGGTCGAGGAATTGAAGAGCGTTTACGATCCGAACGGCGGTTATTTCAAAAACGGCAAGTACGTGCCGTCGCTCGCCGCCGAAATCGGCCTGGTCATCGAGCAGCATTTGAACAGCATCGGCTTGGCCGAAGAAAAAAAATCGAAGAAAAAAGCCGCCCCGGCCGCATTGCCGGAAGGGCAGGATAAATTGAAGATGATCTGTCCGCATTGCAACGAACGGGCGGTCATCTACCAGGAAGACTGCATGAAATGCCTGGCTTGCGGCTACAGCCGCTGCAATTGAAAGGGCATGGCGCACTCCTGCCGCCTGGCAGGTAAGAGGCCGGCAGGGAAAAACTTTTGACCGTTTGGGAAAAGGTTTTTCCTGCCGGCGCCGTCTCGGTGTTTTCGATAAAACCGTCGTTCGGGGACTTTAAACGGACAATCCGGCCAGCGCCTCTTCGGTGACTTTTTTGCCGACCAGGAAGAACTTTCGATCCGGATGCCAGAAAACGTCGCAGCCGTCCAGATAGGTCATGCTGGAATAGACGCCGCATTCCACTCTGCCCAGCGGTCCGATGCCGACGCCGTCGTTGTCCATCCAGACTTTCGACGCGCTGAACCAGATCGGCTGGTCGGCCTGCGGCCGGAATTCCCCCAGGGCGATACAGGCCGGCCGGCGGCTGTGAAGCGGATTGAGCGGTCCGCCGGAACCGATGGCGGCATTGTTGTTCTGGTGAACCAGAAAATAACGGCCGTCGTGGAGGCGGTAAAGCGGCGTACAGCACAGCGGCGCCTGGATGACGTCGCCGTGGTCGCTTCGGCGCAGCGGGCGCGGCGGACACCAGCGGCAGCCGTCGTTTGAGACCGCATACCAGATATAACCGGTCATGCTGCGCATGACGCAAAACAATCGCCCGTCCGGCAGCGGCACGATGGAGGCCTCCTGGCAGACGCTGAGTTCCGGCCTGCTCCAGTAAGGAATTTTGAGCGCTTCCCTGTCCCGGTTGAAACCGCTGATGACGATCCGGCCGGTGGGCGGATTGTCGTCGATGTTGTCGAAACGGAAAAATTCGACGACGGTTTCGGCGGAATACCAGTTCGGCTGCGCCAGGAGCGTTTGGCGGGAGACGGCCGGACTGGCATAACGGGTGACGCCGACCAGGTAACGCCCGTCCGTTCCGCGTTCCGGTTTTTGCCAGATAACCCAGTTGGGAGGAATCTTTTCGTCCGGATGGTCATAGCTTGGCGATCTCGGCATTTCCACCGTTTCCGGCGCGCTCCAGCTGGCGCCGTTGTCGTCGCTGTAAACTCCGGCCATGACGCCGGTGAGCTGGGGATGGTAATCGGTGACGCCGGTATGCTGGTTGTACAGAATGTAAATCCGGCCGCTTCGGGACACCAGCGGAAAGCCCCAGCTCGCCTGCCGTTTCGCTTCGCCCGGATTGCCGGCTCCGGCGATCCGCAGAGGCGCACTCCAGGTGCGGCCGCGGTCGGCGCTGCGGCTGAACATGATCCGGTGATCTCCGGCACCCTCGAAGGAGCTTTGGGTCCAGACCGCCATCAGGGAGTTGTCCGGCCCGTCGAAAACCAGAAAATGTTCATTGCCGGTGTCGAAAGTGGAGCCGTCGCTGCTTTTGGGGACATATACCACGTAATCGGGTTGGGTTCTCTGCAATTCCCGCTGCAGATCGACCGCTGGAGTTGCCGTTTTGCCGGGTTCCGTTATTTTTTCCGTCATGCCGCTTCCCTTTATATGGTTGGGTGATGTGTCATTTTGACGCCTGCCGATGATTTCCCGGTTATAAAATTATCGCCGAATTCGGCTGAAAACAAGCGGAAATGGATAAAAAGAGTTTTTTCCCCGGTTGCATCAACTGCCGGTGTCTGCCTGATTTTTCCGCAGTTTGCACAGAATACTCATCTTTTGCGCGTAAATCACATGGTTTTTGCCTCATGATTTCTATATAATTATCATAAGAAGTTTTGCGGATACGCACAATACGGTTCGAATCCCGGGAAAACTGGAAGTGCTGCAGCGCTTTCGAAGAAGATGCAAAAGGAAACAATGAAAAATGATGTTACCAGTCTGTCACCGTTCAGGGAAAAATTTTACCTTGATTGAACTGCTCGTGGTGATCGCGATCATCGCCATCCTGGCCAGTATGCTGCTGCCGGCGTTGGGGCGGGCCAAGGCTGCCGCCCAGTCGATCAAATGTGTCAACAATCTGAAACAGTTTGGCTTGGGGAACGCCTTTTACCAGAATGACCACGACAACTGGGTGTTGCCGGCGGAGATCGCCGGAGAGTGCGCCAAAGGCAACAATTGCCGGGTCTGGGGCGAGGAATTGATCGGCAATTACGGTTTCGGCTTCAACTCGTTTAATTGTCCGAGTGCCGAATCGAATGCCGCCGATGCGGATCAACTGCTGATCGACGGCGAATACAGTTATGGCGTCAACCGCAACAGTTTCGGCCTCAACACCTGGTATGATGGCTGGTTCCTGCCGCACAAGCTGAACGATTTCGACGCTTTTCCCGGAGCGGTTTCGAAGCTGATGTGGGCGGGGGATACGTTGCCGACATCGGTGCAGGAGAAGGTGTCCGGCAGTTGGGCGCCCTCTTATTTCATGCAGCTCGACCACGGAGTCTATCCGTATTCCGGCAACAAATTTTACCAGATTGTCGCCCGTCACGGCGGCGCGCAGAAATGCAATGCGGTCATTCTCGACGGCCATGTCGAATCGATCCATTACAAACAGGTCGATTGGGTCAGTGAATATTGGGCGCCGTATAATTACGATGGCAAGCTGTTGTGGCCAAATTGGCTGTAAAATTTTCCGGCAGGCACTGAAAAAAACGGTAAAAGGCAAGATATGAAACAGTGGATGAGAAGAATTTGTGGAGCAATGGTAATTTTGACCTTTTGCCGCGCGAGCTTTGAATTGGCGGCGGAACCCTATCCGGGAAATGAGCAATTTTCCCGCCGGGCCGCTGCCGAAGGGATGGTGCTGCTGAAAAACGAGAACCGGGCTTTGCCGTTGCAGGAAGGCGACCGCGTCGCCATTTTCGGGAGCGGGCAGGTCGATTTCGTCCGCGGCGGGCTCGGTTCCGGTGATGTCACGGTCGCTTATGCGACCAATCTGCTGCAGGCGGCTTTTGCCGCCCGGGCGGAGGGCCGTTTGCAGTTGGATACTGCTTTGGCGCAGTGGTATCTGGCCAATCCCGCCGTGGAGCTGACCGACGGGCAGCTTGCCGAAGTCCGGCAGCGGTCCGATGTCGCGCTGTTCGTCCTCAGCCGCAATTCGCATGAGGGCGACGACCGGTCGCCGGGGGAAGGCGATTATCAGTTGGCGCCGGCGGAGCGCCGGCTGTTGGAGCGGCTGGCCAAAGCCGGCTTCCGGAAGGTGATTGCGGTGCTGAATGTCGGCGGCATTGTCGACACGAACTGGATCGACGAATACCGGATCGATGCCGTGCTGTTCGCCGGTTTGCCGGGCATGGAAGGCGGTCCGGCGGTGATGGACGTCTTGCTTGGCCTGGTCAATCCGTCCGGCAAACTGACCGATAGCTGGGCGGTTTCGCTGGCGGCTTATCCGGGCGCCGACGGGTTTGCCGCGTCTGACGACCATGTCGATTATACGGAAGATATTTTCGTCGGGTACCGCTATTTTGCCACTTTCGACCCGGCCCGCCGCTTGATTCGCTACCCGTTCGGTCATGGTTTGAGCTATACTGAATTTGTCTTGGACGATTGGTCGGCCGCAGAAGAGGACGGTGCAATCGCCGTCGAAGTGACGGTTCGCAATTGCGGCGGCTTGCCGGGGCGGGAAGTTGTGCAGCTTTATTTCGCGGCGCCGTCGGGAAGGCTGGGACGCCCGGCGCTGGAATTGGCTGCGTTTGCCAAAACAAAATTATTGGCTCCCGGTGAAGCGGAAAAGATCCCGCTTCGGTTTCCGGTCGCTCAAATGGCCGCCTATGACGACCAGGGACACAGCGGTCATCGCCATTGCCGGCTGCTCGAAGCTGGCGATTACCGGATTTATCTGGGCAGTTCGTCATGGGATGCGGCGGCGCGGCAAATCTATTGTCATCGCCGGGAGTCGCTGGCGGTGACGGAACAATTGACCGGCTATCTGGCGCCGAAGGAATTGCCCGAACGGCTGTTGGCTGACGGCACGATGGAACAATTGCCGGTTCAACCGCCGCCGCCGCCGCCCTGCCTGCCGGTCCGGCCGGATGATTGTACCCGGGTGGAGGCGGAGGACTATGCGGCATTGACTGGCGGCAGTTGGCTGGAATATTTCTACCGGCCGTCCGGTGAAAGCGGCTGCTGCGTGGCCGGCTGGCCCGATGCCGGCCGGAAGATGATTTATCGGCTTGAGGTGGCAGAGGGCGGCCGTTACCTGTTGCGGTTGCGCGGCGCCAACGGTAACGCCGAACCGATTGCCGATGCGCTGGAAATTGCCGTCAATGGCCGGCTTCAGAATGTCACGGTGGCCAGCCCGGCGACGCCGGGGCAGTGGCATGAGTTCATCGATCTCGAACCGGTGGAAATTGAACTGCCGGCCGGCCGGGTCGAATTGCAGCTGACGACGAAAGGATATTGTCCCAACCTTGACTATTTTCTTATCGCGCCGACGGCTTACCGGGAGAAATTATTAGCCTGCGCCGGATGGCCGGTCGCGGCAAGCGGCGTCAGGCGTCAGGCGCAGGAGCGCGGCGGCCGGCCGGTCATGTTCGCAGAATTGCGGCAGAAGCCGGAATTGCTGGATGAATTTGTCGCGCAGTTGTCCGATGAGGATTTGATCTGGCTGGTGGGCGGCCATGAGCCGAATGTCTGGGGCGGCACCGGCACGATCGGCGGCCTGGAAGCCTTCGGGGTGCCGGCGCTGGAAACATTCGACGGGCCGGCCGGTGTCCGGCTGGGTCGCGGCCTGACGACGACCCAGTGGCCGAATTCGACGCTGCTGGCCAGTTCATGGGATGTCGCGTTGGTTGAAGCGGTCGGGGCGGCGGTGGCGAAAGAGGCGAAATACAACGGCGTCGATCTGTGGCTGGCGCCGGGGATGAACATTCACCGTTTTCCGCTGTGCGGCCGGAATTTCGAATACTACTCCGAAGATCCTTTGCTGACCGGTAAAATCGCCGCGGCGATGGTGCGCGGTGTCCAGCGTCACGGCATCGGTGTGACCTTGAAGCATTTGGCCGCCAACAACCGGGAGAAAAACCGGCTGCGGGCCGACAGCCGGCTGTCCGGACGGGCGGCTCGGGAAATTTATCTGCGGGGGTTCGAGATTGCCGTCAAAGAGGCGGAACCGTGGTGCATCATGTCGTCTTATAATTTGCTCAACGGAGTGGAAACGGCGGAAAATGATGAGCTGCTGACCGGTATTTTACGCGGTGAGTGGGATTTTACCGGAGTCGTGATGACGGACTGGGGCAACAATTCCCGGCATGACCGGGAAATCAAGGCCGGAAACGATATCAAGATGCCGGCCGGCGTGCCGGACTGTCTCCGTGCGGCGCTCGCCGAAGGGAGGCTGGCGAGGCCGGAGCTGGAGCGCAGCGCCAAACGGATTTTGACATTGATCCTGAAAACCGGCAAAGAATAAACCCGCCGCGATTTGGCCGGGCGCTCACGGCGCGCTTCGGCGCAAGACGGCGTGCATCTCAGGAATTGCCGTGCCGTTTGCGCAGTGAGGACGGCGAAATGTGGTAGCGGCTCTTGAACAAATTGGAGAAATAATAGGGATCGGCGAAACCCAGTTCGGCGGCGATCTCCTTCAGGGATTTGTTGTCGCGTTCAATCATCAGTTTGGCCAGTTCGAGTTTGCGGTCCAGAAAATAGTGGTAGGGCGAGACGCCGTAGGCCTGGCTGAAAATCCGCCGGCATTGGGATTGCGAGCGGCCGATCAGCCTGGCGAGTTCCTGCAGCGATAAACTGCCGCTCAGCCGTTGATCGAGGTAAAGCTTCATCTCTTCGGCTTCCGGCTGCCGGGGGGCGTCGGTGGTGGCGGCGCAGCGGGCCAGGTGATAGATCAGGCGATGGGCGACCAGTGTGGCGGTTTCGTGAGGCTGGTCGAGGTTCCGGCGCATGGTTTCCAGCGACTCCTCGAACAGCTTTTCGAGCCGGCAGCCGGGCAGGTAATTGACTTTGTCCAGATGGTAGCTGCGGAGCAGCTCCTCGACCAGGCTGCCGCGCAGGTTGAACCAGATTTTCACCCAGGGATTCCGCGGGTCGGTGCGGTAGTAATGGTCGCTGCCGAGGTGAGCGATATATACATCACCGGCTTTGGGATGGTACTCCATTTTGCCGATTTGAAACAGGCCGGAACCACTGACGATGGCTTCGATGATGCATTCGCAGGAGTTGGTCCGGCGAATGTGGTAATCGGGAAAACAGCGGGTTATCCCGCAAAGCGGCATATAGAGTCGGGAATCGCCTTCATTTTCCAACGCGACGACACATTCTTCGTTAAATAATTCAAATTTGCGCAGAATACTCATCTTTTGCTCATTCTCTATATGGTTTTGAACCGCGATTTCTGGTATAATAATAAATAATGGTTCATGACTCGAAAAGCAAATACGAAATAACAATCATTCAGAGGTTTGCATGCGAAAAGGTGTGGTAATTACCCCGTCCGATCTGATCGGGGTGGACTGGGTGGCCAAAATGAAGTCGCTGGGATTGAATACGCTGGGCATTCATTCCGGCGGCGGCGCCGCCCATGATGTGCTGGGCGTGCTCGGCAAAACGATCGAGCCGGAATTCCGGGAGCGGCTCCGGGCTGCCGGCATCGATTATGAATATGAGTTGCACGTGTCGCAGGAATTGATGCCGCGCAATCTTTTCACGAGCCATCCGGAGTATTTCATCCAGCCGTTCCGGGCGAAGGAGCGGTCGGCGAACGGCAACTGGTGTTCCGCCCGGGCGGAAGCGCTCGGCGTGGTCGGCAACTGCGCCCGGTCGCTGGGAGAAAAGCTGGCGCCGTCGACCCACCGGCATTTCTTCTGGGGCGAGGACTCCGCCGTCAGCAGTTGGTGCCATTGCGATGAATGCGCCGCGCTGTCCGACGCCGAACAGTACCTGCTCAGCGTCAACGCGATGGCCGGGCAACTGCGCCAGTTCGATCCGGAAGCGCAGGTGGCGTTCCTGGCCTATTGTTCGACGATGGAGCGGCCGCGGCGGGTCCAGCCGGCCGGCAACGTGTTTCTCGAATATGCGCCGTTCAACCGCTGTTACCGTCACGCCATCGACGATGCGGATTGTTGCGTGAACCGCCGCCATTGGCAGGCGCTGCTGGATTTGCTGGAGGTGTTTGATCCGGCCACCACCCACATCCTGGAATACTGGCTGGACAGTTCACTGTTCAGCAACTGGCGCAAGCCGGCGAAGAAGCCGGAGACGACGCCGGAGATCATCCGCCGCGATTTGCGCGCCTACCGCCAGCTCGGCATCGACAGTTTCACCACGTTTGCGGTCTATATGGACGGTGAGTATTTCGATACCTACGGCGATCGTGAACTGCTGGACTATTGCGAATCGTTGAATCAGTTTTAATACAATGGGAAATCTCTAACAACCGGAGGATAAAATGAAAAGAAACATCGAGAAATGTCGTTGGTCGTCAAGGAATTTCACCTTGATCGAACTGCTCGTCGTGATCGCGATCATCGCCATTCTGGCCAGCATGTTGCTGCCGGCCCTGGGCAAGGCCAAAGCGGCGGCGCAGGCGATCAAATGCGTCAGCAATCTGAAACAGCTCGGGCTGGGGCACGCGTTCTATCAGAATGACAATGACGACTGGTGCATGCCGGCCGAATTTACGGGAATTAATCCCTGGGGTGGGGAAGGTACCCGGGTCTGGGGTTGGGAACTGATTGACAATTACGGATTCGCCGCTGAATTGTATGAATGCCCTTCTTCGGAAAAGGGTATTGTGAGCCAGGATGACCTGTTGAAGAACATGGCCAACTATAGTTATGGCCTTAATATGAACAGCTTCGGCGTTACTTCTTGGACAAATGTTTATTATACCCCGCATAAATTATCGGATTTCGACCGCTTCGGCAACACTACCAATTTGGTTTGGTCTGCTGATGCAACGCCGACTGAAATTGTTCAGAATGCGACCGGGACGTGGGCGCCTTCTTATTTCCTGAGTTTCGATAGAGGGTGTTATCCGTTGCGTGAATTGAGCTTCTATCAACCGAATGCTCGTCACAACAATAAAGTCAATGCGGCAATCCTTGACGGGCATGTTGAATCAATTCCGGCTGTGCAACTTGATTCGGTCACCAAATATTGGGCTCCGTACAACACCGGTGACGGCACGCTGTTGTGGCCGAGCTGGCTGTAAAAACTGTAACCTTTGATTCATTGATATAGATATATGGAAACGCCGGCAATGCCGGCGCTTTCTGAATCTTGGAATAGCCGGGCCGTCCTGCAGCGGGGCCGGTTGGAAAGGAATTCGATTGACGGTATGGGAACGGTACGAACGAACTGGATGCGCCGGCTGCTGCCGGTGGTGGGATTGGCGGTGGCGATGAGTGCGAGCGGACTGGATTTGACGGTTGACGGTCGCAGCGATTACCGGATTGTCGTCGATGAAACGGCGATTCTGGCGGAGAAGACGGCGGCGCGGGAGTTGCAGAAATATATCGAACTGCTGTCCGGCGTGACTTTGCCGGTCGTCGGCGAAGCGCAGCCGGATGGGCGCAATATCCTGGTCGGCCGTTCGCCGGAGGCGTTGCGGCGGTTGGAGGGCCGGCCGGAAATAGCCGGATATCTGGACAAGGACGACGCGGTTATTCTCAAAACGTTCGGCGATACGCTGGTCGTCAGCGGCGCCCGGCCGCGCGGCACGCTGTACGCGGTTTACACGCTGCTGGAGGATTACTGGGGCGTCCGCTGGTGGAGCCCGACCGAGGAGCTGGTGCCGGAACGGCGGGAATTGGCGGTGCCGGATGAGCTGTCGTTCTGCTACGCGCCGCAGTTTTTCAGCCGGGAAGCGCACTATTATCAGGTCAACTACCACCCGGATTTCGTGCCGTTTGCCGTGAAATTGAAGAGTAACGGTCATTTTCAGGAAATTCCGGAGGAGTGGGGCGGCCATGTGGCGCTGAATCCGGGGTTCGTTCATACCATTCTGGCGCTGCTGCCGCCGGATCGCTATTTTGAGGCCCATCCGGAGTGGTATGCGTTGGATGAAGCCGGCAAGCGCACCGCCGAGCAGCCCTGTTGGAGCGAACCGGCGATGCAGCAGGAGTTGATCCGGCAGACCCGGGATTACCTGCGCGAACATCCCGGCGTTAAAATTCTATCCATCAGCCAGATGGACGGCTGGGTGCGCTGCCGCTGCGAACGCTGTGCCGCCGTCGAGGAGGAGACCGGTTCGCCGGCCGGCCCGATCCTTCAGGCGGTCAACGCCGTCGCCGCGGCGATCGAATCGGAATTTCCCGACGTGGTCATCGAAACACTGGCGTACGTCTACTCCCAGAAGCCGCCGGTGAATGCGGACGTTCACCGGAATGTGCTGATCCGGCTCTGTCCTTATCTGTGTGATTTTTCCCGGCCTTACGCCTCGGAAGCCAATGCGGCGTTCCGCGACGATCTGCTCAACTGGCGGAAGCTGGCCGACCGGCTGGGAATCTGGGATTACAACTCCAATTTCAGCAATTATCTGATTCCGCATCCGAACATCCGGACGCTCGGCGCCAATCTCCGGCTCTTTGCCGACAATAACGTTGAATTCGTTTTCGCCCAGGGCGATATCGGCACCTCGAATTGCGGCGAATTCATCCAGATGCGCGCCTGGGTGGTCGCCCATCTGCTGTGGAATCCCTATCTCGATCAGCGCGAACTCGAAAAAGAGTTCCTGCATGGCTACTATTCGCCGGAAGCCGGCGACAAGCTGCTGGAGGTCATCGACCTGATGGCGGCGGAATTCGAACGGAGCGGCAAACCGCTCGGCTGCTACCGGGCCGATGCCAACGACTGGCTGTCGATGGAAACGCTGCAGCAGGCGCTCCGGCGGTTCGACGAAGCAGCGGCGGCGCTGGAGGCGCTGCCGGAGGAACAGCGACCGGTTTGCCGCGAACGGCTGCGCCGGGCCCGGCTGCCTTATGACATTGCGCTGCTTTACCGGCCGGAATCCTCGGCCTGGAATCCGGCTTTGACGCCGGAAGAACGGGAGCGGTTGTGGAAATTGTGGGAAGAAGTCAAAGCGACGTTGCAGCGGAATAACGTGGTCGACTTCAATGAAATTACCCGGATTGCGGCGTTTTATGAACTGATGCCGAAACTGCTGGGCGGTCCGGCGCGGCTGAAGCGGTCCGGCGAAGTGCCGGAATTCTGCCGCGGCTTGGATGACGCGGCCTGGTACGAGTTTTCGGCCGATGATTTGACCTTGTTGCAGCCGGGCGTCAAGAATATCCGTGAAGCGGATTCACTGTCGCCGTACGGCGTCGCGGTGCGGATGCCGAACAATCATATTTCCTGGGCGTTTCTGCTGGATTTGCCGGGAATGCTGGCGAACTGGTTCCCGGCGGTCGAAAATCGCTGGGAGGTCTGGGCGAGCATTCGCGGCGAGGGGAACGATCCGGAAAGCGATGCCATGCTGATCGGAGTTTATGACGGCAGCAACGACAAGGACCATCAGCAGCAGTTCAAATTGAAGGATATTTCCGGCAATTACCACTGGATCAAACTGGCGACCTTGCCGATGGGGACGGGCGTCCGGCTCTATATGGCGCCGACGATTTCCGACGGGGTCGACAACGTTTTCATCGACCGGGTGATCCTGAAGCATGCCGCCGAGTGATCCTTTCGGCCGGCCAGCCGCCGGGAATCGCCTGGAAAGCGAGACGGTTCGAGCAGCGAACCGTCATTTCCCTTGACGCGCCGGTTGTATGCCGGGACCGCTCCGGAAAATATCTGCCTTTCGAGAGTTGCAGGACGTTGAATCATACGCTAAATTAATTTCCTTGGGGTCCGACCGTGTGTGCCGCGTCCTGTGACGGATTTTCAAGCAATGGAAGGTCGATATGATGAAGCGCCTTAAAAGATTGGTGATGCTGGGAGCCGTGCTTGGCGCGTTTTCCGGCGGAAGGGCGGGGGAACCGGGCGTCGTTGCTTCGGTCGTCGCCGGTTGGCCGGAAGCGGGGCGGCTGCAAGTGCCGTTTAACGACCATTGGAAATTTCAGCTTGCCGCCGATCCTTGTTTCGAAGATGCGGTGCGGGAAGAGAGGCCGGCGAAGGTTGATTATGATGATTCCGGCTGGCGGGAGGTCGTATTGCCGCATGACTGGAGCATCGAATTGGATTTTTCCCATGACGTCACCGGTGAGATCGGCCATTTGAAGGGCGGCGTCGGCTGGTACCGGAAGCGTTTCATCTTGCCGGAAGCGCTGCGGGACAAACGGATTCTACTCGATTTCGGCGGGGGTTATATGGACAGTGCCGTCTATGTCAACGGCCGGCTGGTCGGGACGCGGCCCGGCGGTTATATTCCGTTCTGCTACGATATTACCGATGAAGTGAATTGCGACGGCGCCACGGAAAATGTGGTCGCCGTGCGGGCGGTCAACCGGACCGAACCCGGTGACAGCGACCGTTGCAGCAGCCGGTGGTATTCCGGCAGCGGCATTTACCGTGGCGTCACGCTTGCGGCGGTCGAGCCGGGTCAGGTGGCGCGCTACGGCGGTACGGGTGTAACGCCGGACCTGGAGGAGGAATACCGGCGCGGGATGCCTGTCTCCGTCGAAGTCGGAACCCGGATTGAAAACCGGCAGGCGTCGGACCGGAGTGTCACTTTGCGCACGACCATTCTGAAAGAGTGCGATGGCTCGGTGTTCGTTGCGCCGGTCAGTTCCGGACCGTTCGCGGTCGAGGCCGGTGCCGCGATGGAAGTCCGGCAGGCGTTAGCGGCGCCACGTCCCGAACTCTGGAGCGTGGCGGCCGACCGGCCGGCTTTATACATCCTGCGTTCTGAATTGTTCGATGGCGATCGAGTTGTGGATGCCTGTGACAGCCGTTTCGGTTTCCGGTGGTTCAAATTCGACCCGGATGACGGCTTTTCGCTGAACGGGAAGTGGCTGAAATTGCATGGCGTTTGTCTGCATCACGACCAGGGGGCGCTGGGGGCGGTGTCCAATTACCGGGCGGTCGAACGCCAATTGCAGATTATGAAGCAGATGGGCGTCAACGCGATTCGTTCCACGCACAATCCGGCTTCGGAGGAACTGCACGAGGCGTGCGACCGGCTCGGTCTGCTGATGGTCGAAGAGGGATTTGACTGCTGGGGGGTGGAACGGGGGAAAAAAGCCTACGATTACGGTCGTTTTTTCAGCCGGCCGGTTCCCGATTGTCGCGCCCGTGTGCCGGCTGCCCGCGCCGGGGAAACCTGGGCCGAATACGACTTGGCGGCGATGGTGGCGCGGGGAAAAAATTTCCCCTCGATCATCATGTGGTCGATCGGCAATGAAATCAACAACGACATCAGTACGGCTACGGCCGGGGGAACCGAAACGGCGCGATTGCTTGTTGCTGTCGCCCGGGCGGCGGACCCCACGCGGCCGGTTACGCTGGCGGAGGATAAATTGCGCGGCGACGGGGCCGACCGGACCGACAATCTGGGCGGCGCTCTTCTGGAAACTCTTCAGCAGCTCGATGTCGTCGGGTTGAATTACTCGGAGAATCGTTACGATGCGCTTCACGCCGCTTATCCGGCAATGTGCCTGTACGGTTCGGAAACCTCGTCGGCTGTCAAGAGCAGGGGATTTTACTCGGATCCGCAAAAGAGCGATAACGCCTCCGGCATTGATCCTTACCAGCTTTCATCTTACGACAATTCGGCCGTCGAATGGGGGCGGACTGCCGGCGAATCCTGGATTTACGATCGGGATCGCAAATTCGTCGCCGGCCAGTTCGTCTGGACCGGTTTCGACTATCTCGGAGAACCGACGCCATGGAATCAGTCGTTCGAATCGCTGCCGAAGAATTCTTATTTCGGCATTGTCGACACGGCGGGTTTTCCCAAGGATGATTATTACTTGTACCAGAGTCAATGGACCAGTGCCGGAAAGAATCCGATGGTGCATATTCTGCCGCATTGGAACTGGGAGGATGAAAAACTGCGGGCCAAACTGCTGGTGGACGGAAAAATACCGGTGCGCGTTTATTCCAACGCCGCCGCAGTGGAATTATTTTTCCAACCGGCCGGCAATGCCGCCGCAGGCTTGGGGGAATCGCTGGGCAGGAAGCATTTCGCAGAAATTATGCCGTACCGGAACGAAAGGGGGGAAAATGTCGTCTATCAGGTGAACGGCGAAGAGCCCGATAAATTGTATTTGGAGTGGCTGCTGCCGTATCGGCCGGGCCGTTTGACCGCCGTGGCTTTCGATGCGGCCGGTCAGGAAATTGCCCGCGATGCCGTGGCGACGGCCGGCGAAGCCCGACGGATCGGTTTGACGATTGATCGGGCCGAAATCGACAGCGATGGCCGTGATCTGGCTTATGTTACCGTTGAAATTCTCGATGCCGGGGGGAATCCGGTGCCGACGGCCGATAATCCGGTCGTTTTTTCGGTCGCCGGAGCCGCGAAAATCGTCGGCGTGGATAATGGCAATGCCGCCAGTTGGGAACGTTATCAGGCCGACGGCGGAATCTGGCGGCGTCGGGCTTTCAACGGCAAAGCGCTGGTCATCCTCCAGTCCACCGGAGAGGTCGGGCGTTTCACGTTGACGGCGGTTTCGCCGGGGCTTGACGACGCCGGAATTGCCGGCCGTGCGGTGCCGCTTGGGGCGCCTGGTCCGTTGCCGGCGGTTTTGCCGTGAACGCTGCCGTTTGTTGAACGAAATCCGCGGGGCGGCGGCGCAGAGAAGAGCCGGCCGGATGCCGCGCCCGCTTTGCGCCAGCGCAGCGATTACGCCATCCGTCTGGCCAACGGCGATGTTTCCTTTCTGGCCGATACCGAAAAACACGGTGGCGTCAATTTACTGGGAGAATTGATCATCGAATCAGAGGCACAAGTGTCGGGATCGAATGTTGAATAACGCCGGGAGGGATTGACAATTTTATCGACCAATGCTATATTGGAGTTCATCGTATTCGGGTGGTTCCCGATTTTTCTGATGAGATACCATACACCAGGAAAGGAAAGATGATATGAAACGGTTTTTGGGGTTTGCAGCCGTCTTCTGCCTGTTCTGTTCTCTGTGCAGTGCCGCCGCAACGGTCGGGAAACTCGCTCCCGGGTTCAAACTTTATGTCAACGGCGAGATTTCACGCGAGGATGCCGCCGCATTGGCCAAAGATCCCGCCCATGCGATGGCCGTCGCTCCTCGCACGGTTTCGGCTGATGACAATGGTCTGGTGGAGATTGTCGCCAACGGCGGCGAATTCAAGCTCCAGACCCAGAATCCGGCTATCCTGACCGCGACCCTGACGGCCGAAGAGGACGGCGAAGTCTATCTGGGCGTGGGAGCAAACTGGACCTTTGAATGCTATGTCAATGAACAGATGGTTTATTCAACCCTCTGGGATGGCAACCGCACCAGGGAATTTGCCGCCGACAACCATATTTTCCCGGTCCGGGTGCACAAGGGCGTCAATCATATCGCCATCTATCTGCTGTCCGGCTGGCAGGGGGGCGGCTGGTGCGTCGCGCTTGATTCCTTTGAGCCGACGCCTGAGCTGCAGGAGCGTTTCCAGCCTGAAGTTACCCATCAGCCGTGGATCACCCATGCCGGAATCGGGACGGTGACGGTGAATTTCCCTACCGCGAACCCGATTGTCGCCTTTGTCGATTATCGTGAAAAAGGAACGCAGGAGTGGCAGCGGGCCTATGAACTTCTCGGCGGCCAGGCCCGGGACGACCGCGCCGAACATACGATTCCGCTGAACGGTTTGAAGGATGATACCGTTTATGAATACCGCCCGGTGCTGGTGCCCCAGCCGTTTACCGGCCGGGAATGTCCCGGTCCGGTCCATACTTTCCGTACCTTTTCGCCGGCGAAAAAGAATTTCAAAGTTTTTTTCACCAGTGATACCCAGATGCCGCCGGACCGCCGCGTCGCGTTGCTTGAGGATTTCCTTAAAAACTGCGGCGCCGCCACTGCCGATCTCTTTGTTCATGGCGGTGATGTGGATAATATCTTTGATGTTTCCGAACCGCTGTTCCTTGATTCTTTTGTCGACGTGCTGACCGCGGACCGCGAAATGAGCCAGCCGCTGGTGGCGCTGCGCGGCAATCATGAATACCGGGGCGATCGCAGCGGCGATTATTTCGGCTATTTCGGCGGCCCGGATCATCGAAGTTATTATGCATTCCGTCACGGCAACACTTGTTTTATCGTCCTTGACTCCGGCGAGGACAAGCCGCGCTGGGCGACCATGCGCTGGTATGCCCGCACCTACGATGCGCCGTTGATGGCCGAACAGCGGGCCTGGCTGGAAAAAGTGGTTGGAAGCGAGCTCTTTCAGGAGGCGACCTTCCGCGTTGTTCTCGCTCACTCCCCGGGCTACGGCGAGTCCTATATGGCCAAATCCATTGAAACCATCGCCGACGGCATTCTGACCGGCGATGCCCCGGCACACAGGATTCATCTCTGGCTTTGCGGCCATACCCATCGCTATTCCCGCAGTACCGGAAACGGCAATTCGCAACGGGTTTTTGACCGCGGCGCCGTCCTGCCGTATCCGGAGACGCTGCCCTATGTGGTTCTGGTCAACGATGGTCCCGGCGGCGGCGCTGGCCCTGATTTCAGCGCCGTCCTGCTGGAATTCAATGATGACCGGATTGAAATCCGCAGCATGGAACGCGACGGCAAGGTATTCGATCATTTTTCGATTCGTCCCGACGGCAGTGTGACGGAGCATGAAACGTCATTGCAACTGGCCGTTCCGGGTAAAGATGCCGATTGAATATTGGACGGTATGCGGCGCCGTCTCGAAAACGGCGCCGTGAACGCTACCGTTTGTTGAACGAAATCCGCGGGTCGGCGGCGACGTAGAGAAGGTCCGACAGCAGAATGCCGCCGAGCGTCAGGACGCCGGCGAAGGCGAACAAGGCCATCTGCAGCGGATAATCGCGGCTCGACAGCGACAGCAGCGACAGGGAACCCATGCCGGGAATGCTGAAAATATGCTCAATGATGATGCTGCCGGCCACCAACCCCGGCAGCAGACCGCTGAACAGGGTGATCAGTGTGATGACTGCGTTGCGGAAGGCGTGTTTGAAGATGACAACCGATTCCGGCAATCCTTTGGCCCGGGCGGTGCGGATGTAATCCTGATGGATGACTTCCAGCATGCCGTTGCGGGCGTAGCGGGACAGCCCGGCGAAGCCGGCGTAGGCCAGGCAACTGACCGGCAATACGTAACATTTGGCCGTTTCCCACAACAATTCCCAGGAATTCAGGCGGTCCGGCTGCGCGACCGAAAGGCCTTTCAGCGGAAAGAGCGGCCACCAGCCGCCCTCGCACAGCCCCGCCTGCAGCATCAGCCCGACCCAGATGACCGGCAGCGAATAGAGAAAAAACAGCCCCATCGTCGTCAGGCGGTCGAACCAGCTTCCGGCGTAGACCGCACCGTAAATTCCGAGCGGAATGGCCAGGAGATAGGTGATCAGTACGGCGAAGAAGTTCAGTTTCAGCGTCACCGGCAGCCGCGACAGGATCAGATCGGTGACCGGCCGGCCGGGATCGACGGTGGCTGAAGTGCCGAAATCGCCGTGGAGCAGCACCGCTTTGAACCAGTAATAAAATCCGATATAGATCGGTTCGTCGAGATGCAATTGCTTGCGCAGGGCATCGTTGCGGACGAATTCATTGCGTTCCGCCGAGGCGGTGCCGGCGCCGGCGTCGCTGCCGAACAAATTGCTTTTGGTCGGATCGCCGGGCGCCAGCCGCAGCATGACATAACTGATCACCAGAATCACCAGCAGCGTGCCGATGGCCAGCAGAAGTCTTTTCGCCAGATATAACCACATGATTTTTCTCCGAAAACGCACGCCGGAGCGTGCCGTTAACCCTCTTCCAGTTTGCGCAATTTCTCTTTCAGCAGATTTTCGATGTAAGCATCGCCGTAAAGCGTCCGCAGCAGCTTGATATTGAACTCGTAAAAAAGCTGCGCGTCGGGACGCTGGATCAACTCCTGCTGCGACAGTTCCAGCATTCGCCGCCGCTTCGTCATATCGCGCTCGTACACTTCCAGATAGTGCATCAGCGTCCGCGGACTCAGTTCGCTGAACTTCTTCTGGCCGAACTCCTCGGTGTAGTCGGCGGCGATGACCGCCACCAGGTTGTTGTTGATGCGCCGCATGCCGCGGGCGGCCAGAAAATCGGCGATCATCTCCTGACATTGAATTTCGTCGAAGGTCGGGAAGGAAACGACCCGGCCGCGGCTGAGGATGCTGACCGGAAATTCATAGTTGGAAGCGATGACGATGGCGATGTTGCGCGCCAGCGTGAAACTGCCGCCGATATGGGTGCGGAAAAAATACCAGTTGACGCCGGCCGGGTCGATGTCATCGAAAAATACGACGAACCGGTGGTTCGGATGGCGCTCCAGATTGCGCAGCAGCTCCTCCAGCCCCTGATCCAGCGCGGCGACTTCCGGCAAAATCAGCGTCAGATTGGGGTGCTTCAACGTGTGGGCGATGGTCATCTGGGTTTTGCCGAGGCCCGGCAGGCTGGAAATCAACAGCGGCAGGATGGGGGCGCCGATGGAAAACGCTTCGAAAAATTGCTGGAAAATCTGCTGGACGGAACGGTAGCCGAAAAATTTATCCGCCGACCGGGTCGCCTGTAATTCGGCGACGCCGAATTCACCGCGTTCATAACGGTACGCCCGCGCATTGGCGAAGCGGTCGCAACGAATGGCCATCGCCCGGATCGCCGAGGGGGTGCCGAGGTCGGGGAACGGATTGGCTTCGCTCAGCGCCGCCGGCCAGTTCGGCCAGAAAGGACTCGGTTCCGCCGCCGGCCGGCGCGCCTCCAGCGTCTCGACGTTGGTTTTCAAGCGTTCCAGCGCGGCGAGCACCCGGTTGGCATGGGTGAAGAACAGCCGGAAGATTGCCCAGTCGGCGGCATCGTCGCTCTCCGGCAGCCGGAACCCCTGCGCCAGCAGCCGTTCGAACAGCAATTGTTCGAACAGGCCGGCCAGCGACAGCCTGTTGCAATTCTGCAGCAGCGTGTTGAGCAATATGACGGTGTCGGGATGGCGGGCCGGATCGGGAAGCTGTCCGCTGCCGGCCTGCCGCAACAGCCGCTGCAGCTGCTCGAGAAAGCCGCGCCGCCTGCCGTCGGCGATGCGGACCGGTCCGGCCGGTCCGGCTTCGGCGAACAGGAAGTCGAGACTGTCCGCCGCCGCGGCAAAGCAGGCGGCGGAATCGGCCGACATGACATCTTCACTCATGGCTTTATGGCTACCCATCCGGTTTGCGGTTTGCTTGATTTCATCGGTAATATAATCTGCCGATGTCCGAATCCCAAGGCCCGATGCCGTAAAAATAAAAATTTTAGCAGCGGCGGCAATCGCCAGCCGGCGGAATACGAACGAAATCGTGGCGTCAGGCTGGAAAGAGCGGCTGAACAGGAAACGGTATTTTAAGTAAAAATGATACCGGAAACTTGTTAAAACGGCCGGAAGGAGGTATATTACTGAATATAATAGTATAGGAATCACTACCGGCGGTGGTTGGCCGGCCTAATTTTCGACGAATGGAAAGACGATGAGCGAACTCGAACACAAAGATTTTCCGATCAGCATCGAAGACATCATGCACACTGCTTACCTGCAGTATTCGCTGAGTGTCAATGTCGGCCGGGCGATCCCGGATGTCCGCGACGGACTGAAACCGGTGAACCGCCGGATCCTCTATGCGATGAAGCAGTTGAACCTGACCAAATCCCACGCTTATACCAAGAGCGCCAAGGTGGTCGGTGAAGTGATCGGTAAATACCATCCGCACGGCGACTCGTCCATTTACGATGCGATGGTGCGTTTGGCGCAGGACTTTTCGATGCGCGAGCCGTTGATCGACGGACAGGGGAACTTCGGCAGTATCGATGGCGACTCGGCCGCCGCTTACCGTTATACCGAATGCCGGATGGAACGGTTGTCCGAGGAGATGCTGGCCGATATCGACAAGGACACCGTCGATATGATGCCGACCTTCGACGAATCGGCGGAGGAGCCGGTGGTTCTGCCGGCGCGTTTTCCGCAACTGCTGGTCAACGGCACGACCGGTATCGGCGTCGGGATGGCTACCAGCATTCCGCCGCACAATCTGGCCGAAGTGATCAATGCGACCATCGCGCTGCTGGATGACCCCAAGGCGACGGTCGATGATTTGATGGAGCATCTGCCCGGTCCGGATCTGCCGACCGGCGCGATCATCCGCGGCCGTTATTCGATCCGGCAATTCTATCTGACCGGCCGCGGCAGCATCAAAATGCGGGCCCGGGCCGAAATCATCGAGAAAGACAACCGCGAACAGATCATCGTCACCGAAATTCCGTATGCGGTCAACAAGGAGATGATGGTCAAACGCATCGCCGAGCTGGTCAACGAGAAGAAGATCGTCGGCATTTCCGGGCTGCGTGACGAATCGAGCAAGCGGACCGGCATCCGCATCGTCGTCGAAATCAAACGCGGCGCGATGGCGACGGTGGTGCTCAACCAATTGTACGCGCATACCCAGATGGAGACGGCTTTCGGCTGCACGATGCTGGTCGTCGACCACAACCGTCCGCGGGTGATGAACCTGCCGCAGGTGCTGCAGGCCTATCTCGACCACCGGCTGGAGGTGATCACCCGCCGGACCCGGTTCGACTTGAAGAAGGCGGAGGCGCGGGCGCATATTTTACAGGGCTTGCTGATCGCCATCGCCAACATCGATGAAGTGGTGCGGCTGATCCGCGAATCGCGCACCAAACAGGAAGCGGCCGACCGGTTGTGCGAACGGTTCGGTTTCAGCACCATCCAGGTCAATGCGATTCTGGAGATGCGGTTGCATCAACTGACCGCCCTGGCGATGGAAGATGTCCAGAATGAATACGATGAAATCTGCAAGCGCATCGATTATTACAAAGCGCTGCTGGCCAGCCGGGAGATGCGGTTGGGCGTAATCCGCGAGGAATTGATCCAGGTGCGCGACAAGTATGCCACGCCGCGCCGGACCGAAATCGTCGGCGACGACAGCGATTTGAACATCGCCGACCTGATTCCGCGCCACAGTTGCGTGATCACCGTTTCGAATACCGGTTACATCAAACGGGTGCCGGCGGACACTTATAAGACGCAGCACCGCGGCGGCAAAGGCATCATCGGCATGGAGACCAAGGAAGAGGATTATGTCGAGCATCTGTTCAACGCCGACAGCCACGATTTGATCTTCTTCTTCACCGACAAAGGTTTCATGTACTGGCTCAATGTTTATGAAATTCCGGAGGGCTCGCGGATTTCCAAGGGCAAGGCGATCGTCAACATGATCAAAGTGGAGCCCGGCGAGAAGATCAAGACGATGTTGACGGTCAAACGCGAGGATTTCGACAATCCGAATAAATTCATCGTCATGGCCACCCGGAGCGGTTATATCAAGAAGACGCCGCTGGATGCGTTCCGCAATCTGCGGCGCACCGGCATCCGGGCTCTGGTCATCGAAGAGGACGACGATCTGATCGCCGCCGATGTGTCGGAGAACGGCAACGAAGTGCTCCTCTCCAGCGCGCAGGGGATGGCATGCCGGTTCGAGCAGTGCGACGAGCAGATCCGTCCGATGGGCCGCACCGCCCGCGGCGTGACCGGAATGCGGTTCAAGCTGGCGGACGATTACCTGGTCAGCATGGAAGTGATCCATGAGCACATCGATGAATTGGAAGCCGAAGCTGACGGCGAAGAGGATGCCGTCGAGCAGGCGGGGGAAGACAATGAGGAAGAAATCGCCTTCGGCAGCGGTCCGCAGTTGCTGGTGGTGTCCGACGGCGGCATGGGCAAGCGCAGCTTCGTCAGCACTTACCGCAAGACGAACCGCGGCGCCAAAGGCGTGGTCAGCATCAAGCTGCGGCAGAACGAGCAGGTGGTTACCGCTCTGCAGATCGGCGACAGCGATGAACTGCTGCTGACCACCGAACGCGGTCAACTGGTGCGGATTCCGGTGCATGAAATCCGGCTGACCGGCCGGGCGGCCAAGGGCGTACGGATCATGAATCTCAACGACGGCGACCGGATTACCGGAGTCGCCAAGCTGGTCGAGGTTGAGGCGGAATTGAATAGGAACAATGCGGCGGCCGCCGGACAGGAGCCGCCGGCGGCGGAAACGGAGCTGCCGCCGGAACCGCCGACGGCGGATGAAAATGAATGATTGAGTTGAGGCTTCCTCACGGTTCGCTGGTCAAAAGCGGCAATCGGCCGCTTTTGATGGGAATCGTCAACGTGACGCCGGACTCTTTCAGCGACGGCGGTTGTTTTGACGGTCCGAAACGCGGCCTGGACCATGCGCTGGCGTTGTTGGATGACGGGGCGGATTTGATCGATATCGGCGGGGAATCGACCCGGCCCGGTTCGGCCGCCGTCCCCGACGACGAGGAGTGCCGCCGGGTGGTGCCGGTGGTCGAAGCGTTGCGCCGGGCGCGTCCCGGCTGCATCATCAGCGTGGATACCCGCAAGGCGGCGGTGGCGGCGGCGGCATTGGAAGCCGGTTGCGATATCATCAACGATGTCAGCGGCCTGGCGTATGCGCCGGAAATTGCCGGTTTGGCGGCGGCGTCCGGGGCCGGATTGGTGCTGATGCATTCGCCGGCGACGCCGGATGTCATGCAGCAGCCGCAATTTTTGCAGTACGGCGATGTCGTCGAAACGGTCAAGTCGTTTCTGCTGGCGGCGGCCGGTCAGGCCCGTGAAGCCGGAGTGCCGGCGGGGCGGATCATTCTCGATGTCGGGATTGGTTTCGGTAAAACGCTGGAGCAGAATTTGACGCTGCTGCGGCGTTTGGAGGAGTTCGGAAGTCTGGGGTACCCGCTGCTGGTCGGACATTCGCGAAAACGTTTCATCGGCGAATTGCTGCGGCAGAGCGATCCGCGGCAGCGGGATATCGGAACGGTGGGCATTTCACTGAAACTGATGGAGCGCAACTGCGACATTCTGCGGGTTCATGCCGTGAAACTGCATCGCGAGGCGATGACGGCCTATGCGGCCGGCTGACCGGCGGGAAAATTCTCCGGAATGCGGATGAAATAAAAGGCGACTGCGATGTCATACGAGGAAATCGGCAATTACTTCAATCAGGGCTGGGCCTATCTGGGGCCGGCGCTGGAAGTATTCATTATTTTTTACATCATCTATGTGACGTTGCATTATCTGCGCGGCACGCGCGGTTCGAATGTGCTGGCCGGCATTGTCGTCGTGCTGCTGCTGCTGACGATTCTTTCCGACTGGGCGAAATTCGAGGTGATCAACTATCTGCTCAACGGAGTCTGGTCGCTGCTGGCGGTGGCGCTGATCGTCATTTTCCAGCCGGAACTGCGGCGGGCTTTCGCCCAGGTCGGCAGTTATGCTTTTTTGAAACGCAGCCGCAAGAAGGAGACGATCACCGAGCTGGTTGCCGCGGTGTTGAATATGTCGCGGCGGCGGACCGGGGCGATTATCGTCATCGAACGGAAGATCGGCATGCGGTCCATTGTCGAGGATGCGGTCAAGCTGGACATCAAACTGAACGCCCTGATCATCGAATCGATCTTTTATCCGAACTCGCCGCTGCACGACGGCGCGGTGATCATCCGGAATGACCGGATCGTGGCGGCCCGGGCGATTCTGCCGTTGTCGCGGGACGATAATATTTCCCGGACGATGGGAACCCGGCACCGGGCGGCGATCGGCATTACCGAGGAGACCGACGCGGTCGTCGTCGTCGTTTCCGAGGAGACCGGCAACATCAGTATCGCCTGCCGCGGCGTCATCCACCGGGACATCACCGCGGACAATTTGCAGAAGCGGTTGAACGATTTGCTGATCCTGCAGAACAAGGAGAGTTTCGCCGATCTGCTCAATTCGATGGAAGACGAGGAAAAGCTGGAGGCGCCCGCCGCCGGTACGGAGAATTCGGACGATGTACAACAGTGACAACAACCGCGGACCCTGGCGCTATGTGCCGGAGATCATTCGGCGGGATTTCATTCGCAAAGTGATCGCCTTTTCCTTTGCGCTGCTGCTTTATTTCACCATTGCCACCCGCATCGGCACGGAGGAAAAGATTTCCAATGTGCCGGTGACGCTGGATATTCCGGCCGGCCTGATCAACTTGGACAAGGCGCCGCAGCGGGTCACGGTGACGGTCAAGGGCAGCAAAAAAGCGTTGGCGGAAGTCAATGTGTCGGCCTTGAAGGTCAAGGCGCAGGTGTTGGCTTCGAACTACACCGGCGTTCCCTATGTCATCCGCCTGACGCCG
This sequence comes from Victivallis sp. Marseille-Q1083, assembly GCF_903645315.1. Lineage (NCBI taxonomy): Bacteria > Pseudomonadati > Lentisphaerota > Lentisphaeria > Victivallales > Victivallaceae > Victivallis > Victivallis sp. Marseille-Q1083. Next base: position 1,084,326 of record NZ_CAHJXL010000001.1, on the reverse strand, counting down.
GACAACGTCAAGGCGCCGTTCGGCACCAGCGTGGTCGGCATCGATCCGAAGGATATCGTCGTCAACCTGGAGCCGCTGGAATCGCGCAAGGTGCCGGTGGTGGCCCGTTTCGATTCCCAGGACTATCTGGAAAAAGATTACTCGGTCGGGCAGGTGAAATTCATGCCGGGAGAAGTTTGGATCCGCGGGCCGAAATCGCTGGTCGACAACATTGACAGCGTGTCGACCCAGCCGATCCCGCTGGACCGGCGGATTATCGACAGTTTTGAATATTCCACCGAAGCGGTGGTGCCGGAGGGGGTCAATGTTTCGCCGACGAAGATTTCGGCCGAGGTGGAAATCGTCAAGCTCTTCACCAACCGGGTGTTCAAGTCGATTCCGCTGCGGGTGCTCTATCCATCCGGCAGTGAAGCGAAGATGAAGGTGGAGTTGCTGACGGCGCCGTCGGTGGAAGTGACGCTGAACGGCCCGAAAGGACTGATCGGCAGTTTGAAGCCGGAGGTGATCCGGCCTTATATCGACCTCAACAATCTCTCCGACCCGGGGACGTATACGCTGGATGTCGCCTGCTATTTGAACAATGCGCCGGATTGCAGCATCGTCAGCATTTATCCGCCGAAAGTACAGGTGAAGTTGACACGGGAACCCTGATCTTTCCGGATTGGATTTAGAAAATACTATTTTTATAAAGAAAATAAACATGTTTTGTTTATTGCCTGTTGACTTTTCTTAAAAAATTTGCTATACTATGAAATGAAGAGGATGCAGAGGAGAGTACGCCCGGCTTGGAGAGGTCGGGCGTATTTTTTTTGCCGCGAAGCGGAAGCCCGGCCGGATAATGGGCTTGCATCCGGCTTTTTTTCGGTTATCTTATTGCGATATTGTGCCGACGTCGGTAACCCGGCGGATAACTTGAAAAAATAGCGGAGAGACGGTCGCATGCGATCGTTTTCGGAAAGGATAGCATTGATGCAGACATGGTTGGAGGATTTGCAGAATGTTCTGTCGCCCTATCCCTGGGCTTACAGCACGCTGGCGGCGATTTTTTTGATTCTGGTGGCGATCGCGGTGAACTGGCTTACCAAATGTATTCTGCTGCGCGGTCTGCACAAACTGCTGCATTCGCGCCCTTCGGCCAACAGCGAGGACAACGCAGTGCAGTTGGCGATTGTCTCGCGGCTGGCCAATATCGTACCGGCGGTGGTGCTGGCCGTCGGCGTGGTGACCATTCCTGATATTCACGAAGTGCTGGCGGCGGTGATCCGCAATGTCTGCAGCGCCTTTATCATCCTCACTTCGGCTCTGGCGGCGGCGAAGCTCCTCGATTGGATCGATATCGTTTACCGCCGCCGGCCGGACGCCTCCAACAAACCGATCAAAGGCTATCTGCAGCTCTTGAAGATCTTTATTTTCGCGGTGGCGCTGATTCTGGTCGTCGCGACTTTGATCAACCGTAATCCGTTGATTCTGCTCTCCGGGCTGGGGGCGATGGCCGCGGTGTTGATGCTGGTGTTTCAGGATACCCTTCTGTCGGTGGTGGCCAGTATGCAGATCGGGTCCAACGACATGGTCCGGATCGGCGACTGGATTGAGATGCCGAGCCAGGATGCCGACGGGTACGTCATTGAAATCGCCTTGCATACGGTCAAGGTGCAGAATTGGGACAAAACCATCACGACGCTGCCGATCCGCAAGCTGATCACCGATGCCTTCAAAAACTGGCGCGGCATGTTCGAGTCGGGCGGCCGGCGGATCAAGCGGTCGCTCTATCTGGACCAGCGCAGCGTCCGTTTCCTGGATGACGCCGAGATCAAACGCCTGGAGGAGTTCGTGCTGCTTGACGATTATCTGGAACGCAAGCGGCGGGAGTTGGCGGAATGGAATGCCGATTTGGAGAAACAGGGGGCCAAACCGATCAATGAGCGCCGGGTGACCAACCTCGGAACGTTTCGCGCCTATGTGGAGCATTACTTGCGCAGCAATGCCAACATCAATCAGGATATGATGCTGCTGGTCCGGCAACTGCAGCCCGGCGCGACCGGGTTACCGCTGGAAATTTACTGTTTCACCAGCGATGTGCGCTGGGTGGAGCATGAAAAGGTGCAGGCGGATATTTTCGATCATCTGCTGGCCATTCTGCCGGTGTTCGATTTGCGCGTCTTCCAGCAATGCAGCGATACTTCCGGATTGGTGCTGCCGTCGCCGGCGCTGCTCAACGATACCCGCAAAACGGATTGAAGCCGGGACGCTTGCCGGTGAATTTTTCTCCGTTGCCCGGTGCGCGATTCTGAAGGTGGCAATACTACTTGGCTGGCCGGGATTCGGAAATATGCCCGGAAACATTCGGCTGCTGAACTATCCGTTCGATTTTCAGGCGCGGACTTTGGCGCGAGCCGGTTAGCCTGAATATTGCGTAAATTTTCAAAAACAAAGAGGCAGATTCTCGACTAACGTATTATATTGTAATATCTTACATCACAATATAACGCCGAGGTCTGCCAATGACAAAATGTAATGTTTCGATTCCGGTCTTTCAAGGTCCGAAAAGCAGAAAAATTGAATTCAATTTCGCCGGTGGAGATATCAGCAGTGACGGCGGGTTGCTTTTCGTGAAAGAATTCGACCGCAAACTCGGTTTGACCCGGCGCGCCGGTAAACTGCTGGATTCTTTTGATATTCGACAGCCCGGAAAAGTTGAACATTCCTATCTGAGCATGCTTCGTCAACGAGTTTTTGGTTTGGTTGCCGGCCATGAAGATCTCAATGACCATCATGAATTGCGAACTGATCCGCTGATTCAAACTGTTGCCGGTCGTGATCGTCAACTCGCCACTCCAAGCACTTTATGTCGATTCGAAAATGGAATCGATCGTCGTGCTTGCGTAGATTTGAGCCGATTGTTTGTCGAATTCTTTATCGAAAGTTTCTCCACGCCGCCTCGAGAATTGATTCTTGATTTCGATGCTACCGATGACCTCACTTACGGGATGCAGGAAAATCGCTTTTTTCATGGCTATTATGACCACTATTGCTTTTTGCCGTTGTATGTTTTCTGCGGGGATCAATTGCTTGTGGCTTATTTGCGTCCATCAAAAATTGATGCGGCCAAGCATGCTTGGGCGATTCTCTCGCTACTGGTAAAGCGCTTTCGGCAGAAATGGCCGAAGGTTAAGATTATTTTCCGGGGAGACAGTGGCTTTTGCCGGCAGAAAATGCTGAACTGGTGTGATAAGAATGAGGTCAAATATATTGTCGGATTGGCGAAAAATCCACGTTTGCTGGAATTATCAAAAGATCTTCAAGTGAAAGCGGAAGCACTTTACAACGAAACACATGAAAAAGCAAAACTGTTTACTCAGTTCGAATATGCGGCAGGAACTTGGAAATACCCGCGCCGGGTGATTGCCAAAGCGGAATTCAACTCCCCCGGACCGAATAATCGTTTTATCGTCACCAATCTTGATGATGATGGACAATATCTTTATGAAAAAGTCTATTGCGCCCGAGGTGAGATGGAAAACAGGATCAAGGAACAGCAGCTGGATCTTTTCGCTGATCGGACGAGCTGCCATGACTTTGCGGCAAATCAATTCCGGCTTCTGCTTTCAAGTTTGGCTTATATTCTCATGGAACGGTTTCGGGCATTGTTGTTGACAGGAACTCAATTTGCCGAGGCTACCTGCGGCAGCATTCGCTTATACCTGGTGAAAATCGGTGCCATTATTCGGCGGAATACCAGAAAAATTTATGTTGCTCTTTCAAGTGCTTGTCCAAATCAGGAACTCCTCCGCTTGATCGCTGCGAAAATCATCGCTTGGGAATAAAACCTTGGAGAGCTGTCCCCGGCTCGCCGAACAACAACGGGGGAAAGGGGGAATATGCTCAATTTGCAAAAAAACGACAATATCCGACTCTGAAAATAAAAACTTCCGAATCTTCTGAACATTTCTCGACGATTCGAAAGTTTCATGCAACATTCAGGTTAGCGCACTGATCGCGTCATCCTGTTCCCGGACGGCGGTTATTACCGCTTGCGCGGCAGCGGAACTCCTGCAATTCGGTTCCCTCTTCAAACGGCCGGGTGGAAACACAGTCTTCAACAAGCTGTTTGCGGTCGGTCCGGAAACTGGTGGCCGGCAGCGATGCGTCCGGCGCGATGCTGATGATGGCAACTTCCTGTCACCGGTGAGCTGCGGCCGCGCGGCGGAAATTTTGGCGATTTTATAAAACACGAGGATTGCAAAAAATATTTGCGGGTCAATAGTATAAAAGAGAATTGAAACTCAGTCTGCAATATCAATACGGGAGGTGTGCGATGTCTGTTCTTCAATCCAACCGGGTTTTCACTTTTATCCGCTGAAGAAATAAGCGGCCTTCCAGACGGCAGTGATGCCGCATTGCTTCTTATTCTCTTCGGACGGATCGTGGTATTTGAACCTTCTTTCAGGAGAGAGTTATTTTGGATATTTCCGAACCTTTCCGTCTGTTCTGTTCCGACAAAATCTGGCTCGAAGGCGATGCCGTGGAACAGTTCAGGCGAATCATGCGTTTCCCGAACCTTCTTGCCGGCGCGGCGTTTCCCGATCTTCATCCCGGACGCGGCGTGCCGGTCGGCGCCGCCTTTCTGTTCGAGAAACGGATTGTGCCGGCACTGATCGGCGGCGACATCGGTTGCGGCATGACCCTTTGGGCGCTGGATTTACCACCGCGTAAGCTGAAGATCGACCGCCTGATCCGCTCGTTGACCGACGAGCCGGAGGCGAAATTGCGCCAGACTGCCGGCGAATTGTTGCGAAACCGGGAGTCTTCCGTTCCCGACCCGCGCCATCTGCTGGGGACGATCGGCCATGGCAACCATTTTGTGGAATTGTTGGCTGTCGACGACATCCGCGATGCCGTACGATGGAAAGCACTGAATCTGCCGGACAACGGCTTGCTGCTGCTGGTTCACGCCGGGTCGCGCGGTTACGGTGAGACGTTATGGACGGAATTTGCCGCCGTCCATGGCGACGGCGGCGTGGAAGCCGCTTCGCCGGCCGGCCGGGCTTATCTCGAAGCACATGACCGGCTGCGGCTGTGGGCCTCGTTCAACCGGCGGTTGCTGGCGGCTGTCTTTCTGGCTTTGCTGGGCTGCGGAGGGCGCGAGATTCTGGACAATACGCACAACAGCATCACCGAATGCGGGCCGGACCGGTGGCTTCACCGCAAGGGCGCGGCCGAAGTGCGTCCCGGAGAACCGGTCCTGATTGCCGGTTCGCGGGGCGCGCACAGCTTCCTGGTCATGCCGAAGGCGGCGCCGGAGACCCATCTGTTTTCACTGGCGCACGGCGCCGGCCGCAAATGGACGCGCCAGCACGCCCGGGCCCGGCTCAAGGCCAGATATGAACACCAGGCGCTGCTGAAGACCGGAATCGGTTCCCGGGTGGTCTGTCCGGACCGGGAGCTGCTTTACGAAGAGGCGCCGGAAGCGTATAAGAACATCGACCGGGTGATCGAAGATTTGACGGCATTCGGCCTGATCGACGTTGTCGCCGCCCTGCGTCCGGTGCTGAATTGCAAACCGTGAGGAGATGGAGGATGAAACGGATGATTTTGCAGATCAGTGCCGGTCAGGGGCCGGCGGAATGTCGGAAATTTGTCGTTCTGCTGGCGGAATTGATTGGCCGGGATGCGTTGCGTTGCGGATTGACCTGCCTGAGTTTGACCGAAGAATTCGGATCGGCGGCGGCGTTGCCGTCGGTGGCTTTTCAATTGGAAGGCGCCAACCTCGATGCGTTTCGGCGCGCCTGGGAAGGAACCGTCCAGTGGATCTGGAAAAGCACGCTCCGGCCGGAACATTCCCGCAAAAACTGGTTTGTCAAAGTTTCCTGCCGTGAGGGCGATTCCGCCGTCGAATTCGATCTTGCGGCGGTGAAGATTGATACGTTCCGGGCTTCCGGGCCGGGCGGACAGCATGTCAACCGGACCGATTCCGCCGTGCGGGTAACCCATTTGCCGACCGGAATCGTCGCCGTCGCCAGGGAAGAGCGCTCGCAACTGCGCAACCGGCAGCTGGCGCTCGCCCGCCTGGCGGAACGGCTGCAGGCGCTGGAAGCAGTGGAGGAGGCCGCCGGGAAGTCGGCATTGCGCCGGGAACATCTGCGGTTGGAACGCGGCCGGCCGCGGCGCATCTTTCGCGGTTTGCCGCCGCGGGAATTTTGACCGTCTGGAAACAGGCCGGTCCAAGTGCATCGGAGAAAGGGATGGATCATGGGACCGGCCGGCTTTCAGGCCTCGCCGGAACCGGCTTGGTCGATGTGCTGCCGCAGTTGCGCCAGCAAGTTGTCGGCGTCGATGGTTTCGCCGGCGAGCCGCAGCAGTTCCACCCAGATCGTTTCCCGGGAGATGGTGACGGCGGCGGCCTGGCGGATCAAATGGTGAAACAGTTGCGGCGTCTGCGGCTTCATGCCGGCGGCGGTCTGGAAATAGTCCAGGTCGATGTCCAGGATAAACGGCGTCGCGCCGGGCCGGAATTGGAATGCTTCCGCCCGGCGCAGCCGCCGGGACAGGTAATCCGTTTCCAGCACCCGGTCGGCGTAACGGCGGTAGCCGGCGTCGGCGTCGGCGGATTGCGGATAGGACGGCGTCGCCGGGTCGTGAAGGATCTGGATGGCCGGATTGACATCCCGCGAGAAGTTGACGTGAGAGCAGACGAACGCCTGCCGGATGAAACCGGCCTGCAGCGCGTAATCGAGGTGTTCGTCATGGCGCAACAGCGGCAACACCTCGGTCAGCGCGGCGCCGACCGGCGGATGGGGACGGCCGTGTTGCCGGCAGTGATCAAAAGCCGGCAGCGTATCGGTGTGGAAGTCGAGCGTCAGGACAACCGGCGCAAGGCCCAGCCGGCGGCGGAGCGCTGACCAGAATGGCAGGACCTCATGGTGATTTTCGACGATATGAACCGGCGGGCCGGCTGGGAATGGCGTTGACATAGTCCTGAACCGCATTTGGAATTGGCTGTTGCGGAGAACATAGAACCGTTTGGCCGGAATGCAAGTTTTTTTCCGAAAAAAAGTGGTTGCCGGCTGGCGAAGCCGGGAAGGCCTGCTATAGTAAGCGCCATTGTTTTCCGGTTCGGCCGGAGAAAACGGTTATCCGGCGCAGTGAAAAAATGCGGAATTTTTGAAGTGGCAAACTTGAAAAATTTCACGTACAGAGTATTTTAAGAAATCATCAGTTGATTCTGGTGGGTTGATAGCTCAGTCGGTAGAGCATCGCCCTTTTAAGGCGGTGGTCCGGGGTTCGAGTCCCCGTCAACCCACCATTTTTTTTGAAAGAACAAGTCAAATAAATAGTTGGGACCGGCGTGAAACAACTCATGTGATAAGCCGTCCGGATTGTGAGGGACTGAAATGAGCAATGTTTGTCAGATGTGTGGAAAAGGCAAAGCCGAAGGCGGCCGCATTATCCACAAAGGTTTGGCCAAAAAGGCCGGCGGTATCGGTTTGCACGTCGTCAAAAACGGCAAGCGTACTTTCGAACCGAATATCCAGAATGTTCGGATCAACGACAACGGCACGGTGAAGACGGTCAAAATGTGTACCGCCTGTATCCGCAACGGAAATTATTCCAAAGCCTGAGTCGGTTGCCGCTGCAAAAAGCCGGATGTTTTTTACATCCGGTCTTTTTTTTGCTCCGGCAACGGGAGAGCGGTCACTGCGACAGGCGCGATTTCCGCCAGTCGATCGTTTTTTTACGGCCGCTTTCGTCGACTGCGACGAACGTGCACTCGGTACGCAGACATTCGCGTTCGTTGACCATGACGTAAAGGTCGAAAGTCAAACTGCAGCGGCCCGGCCGCGGATTGTCGCCGAAAAATTCCAGCACGTCATTGTGCTGGACCGGGTGTTTGAACACCGTTTCGGCCAGCCGGTAGGTGACCAGGTCCCGGCACTGGGTGATCTCCATCGCGTAGATGGCGGCGGCCTCGTCCAGCCAGCAGAGCATCCGTCCGCCGAACAGGCAGCCCCGGTTGCCGATGTCCATCAGTTTGCAGATATTCGAAGTGATTTTCAATTTCATGACCAGCCGGCTCCTCGCAATCGTTGTTTGTCTTGCCATACCATAATGCGGCCCGGCGTTTTTGCAATTCTGCGGCGCGGAAAATCGTCACGACAAAAAAACAGCCCGGCTGAAACCAGCCGGGCCATCGGGCGGAGCCGGGCTACCGCGCTTCAACCGGTTCGGCGATGACTGCCGCGAAGTCGTAGGCCGGCACCGGCAATGCGGCTTCCAGCGGAGTTGAGGCGTCGGACGTCAGCAGGGTGCGCCGCCCGTCCGGCGCGACGCTGTAAAGCCGGTATGGACCGGCGGTCAAGCCGTAACGTTCCGGCCGGAAGCGGAATTTCGCCACGCGCGCTTCGGCGCCGATGTTGGCCAGCGGCACCGCCAGGCTGCCGTCGTCGGCGAGCCATACGGTCCCGGACAACAACGCTTCGGAATGGGTTTCGCCGCCCATGCGGTTCCATTTGACGACGATTTCCGGCACCGGGTCGCTGAAGTGGACGCCGTCGAGCAATTGACCGTATTTGACGTGATCGGCCAGCGTCCGACGCCAGGCGATTACCCGGTTGAGGTAAGCCAGCATCGCCGCCGATTCCGGCGTTCGGTCCTCCGGTTTCCGGCCGTGCAGCCAACTGAGCCAGCCGGGGACCAGTCCCCACAGCACGCCGCGTTTCTGGGCGGCCGCGAAGCTGGGCAGATCGTCATCGGCGAAGGAGAGGGCGCCGAAATAATTGATATAACCCGAATACGCCTGGGACAGCGCCGGGAAATCTTCGCCGGTGATTTCGGTCCAGACCAGGCAACTGGTGATGACATCGCCGTAAGGTTCCGCCGCATTTTCGGTGGCGAAAAATATGCTGCCCGGCGCCTCTTCCAGCAGCGGCGTCAGCAATTCGCGATAACCTTCCACCCAGAAATTGCCTCCGCCGAGCGGATGGCCGTGGGTGGCATCGAAACATTGGCCGGGCATCAACTGGCCGATCTGGTCGAGATAAATGCCGTTGACGCCCATCGCAATCAACTGGCGGCACTGCTGCTGCAACGCCCGCTGGTAAATGGCGGAAGCCGGGCACATCGGCGCCAGCGCTACGCCGGAGTGGTAGTCCTCCAGATGAATTTGACCGGAACGGTTCTTGACCGCGGCGGCGGTGCCGTCGGTGGCATAGCTCGGCAGTGTGCTGTCCCAGAGGTGGCCGTTGAGATAGGGGACGACGAAATCGCCGTTGGCGGTAATTTCCCGCGTTACCGCTTCGAATCCCGGTTGGGCCGGCAGGAAGAACGGATAATTGGTGTCGAATTTGTGTTCGTTCCAATTGTACCAGTGGATCGCCAGAATGCCGTCGACCTCCGTTTTGGCGCGGTCGTAAATGGCTTTCAGCTCCGCCGGGGAGCCGGAGACGTTCAGCCACAGGTCGATGTCCCGGTAATTGGCCGGCAGATCGGTTCGCTGGTTCAGTTTGCCTTTGGAGAGCATCGGTTGGGTGACGGCCCACTGCCGGTAACGGCGGCCGGCTTCCCAGGCGTCGTCGGCCGGCGCGACGGCGAATTGGTAGTCGATCAGCCTGGAATGGCCGGGCCGTCCGGCGTCGGATGCCATCGCTTCGACGGCGATGCCGGCATCGCTGCCGACCGAGATGGTCTTGGTGGAACCGGCCGGATCATGGAGACCGAAATACAAGCCACCTTGTTCCGGCCGGAACAAGGCGAGATATTCGACCTGGGCCATAATCGATGGATAGGTGAGCGAAAAGGCCTGCCGGTTGGCCCGGAACAACTGGGCGCCGAAGGTCAGCCGGGGCGCCAGCAGATCGTAATCGCCGGGCGCGGCCAGACCGGATAAAATCGGAAAAACCGAGCTTTCAAAGGCGTAGGTATCCGACTGCAGTTCCGCGGTCAGCGTGCCGGTCGCCATGCCGTGCTCCGCCGGCAGGCGAAATGTGCAACTGACCTGCAGCGTGCCGGCGCCGCCGGGGAGGGCGATGTCGTTCCAGTGGAAAGTCAATTGCCGGATGCCGTCGATCGTCTGCCGGGTGCAACTGCGCCGGCAGTCGTCGAGATTGGACACCGTCAGAAGCCCCTGGTCGGAATTGAGCGTTTCGGAGACCAGAATGCCGCCTTCGGTATAACGGGAAACCGTCTGCCCTTCGAGCCGTCCGCCGGAAGAGAGTTTGATTTGCCAGAGCAACGGGGCATCGGCGTCGTCGCCGGGCCCGAAGACCGCACCATCGCGGCAATTGCGCAATTCCAGGCAGCCGAAGCCTTTCGAAGCATCGGCAAAGGTCAGTTGCAGATCCCGGTTGGCGAGGACGATGGGGGTGGTAGTTTTCGCCCGCAATGGAGTGATTGTCACCATGATCAGCAGAAGGCAGAGTAAATTATTTTTCAAGATATTTTGCTCCGTTGATAAGGAATTGAGTCGCGTTCTTTATTTCCCTTCGTACGGCGCCTGCTTGTGGACCGAACCGTCGAGGCGCAGGATGTTCGAGCCGGCGACGGTGGTGCCGTTGCGGCCCGGCTGGTGAACCTGCTGAACTTCGGCATGGACATCCCCCTGGACGAAAAACAGGTCGATGAAAATGACATCGCGCGGGCCTTCGCTGGCAAACCAGTTGGATTTGTACCAGAAGGTTTCGGTTTCCGTCGTCCGGACCGAGCTCTGACTGTAAGGCGGATAATTTTCTTTCCAGCCGAAGTAGTAATAACCGAACACATTGTCGTCGGTGCTGTCGATGCCGGTGTTCCAGGTGTTGCCCAGCATCACCGGACAATAGAAGATGGCCGGATTGTTGCCGACCTGGCCGTCGGTATCCAGCTTTTGCCGGCCGATGTAATCGCGCAGCGATGCCGTGGCATTGGGTTGCCTGAAATCATAGGAACACCAGTTGCCGGAACTGTCCTGGCCGTTGTCCGGCAGGTAATCGTTGTTGTCGTTGGCATACATGATGCAGGCCAGGCCGAGCTGCTTGAGGTGGTTGACGCAGGTGATGTTCTGGGCCGCCGCTTTGGCTTTGGAAAGCGCCGGCAGCAGCATGCTGGCCAGAATGGCGATGATGGCGATGACAACGAGCAATTCGATGAGCGTGAATTTTTTCATTTCGATCCTTCCTTCCTGGATGGGTTGTGTTTCGTTCATTCCGATGTTTACCATAATAATATTATAGTGGAAAAAAGCGAAATAAACAATGGATAAAAGTATCATAAAAACGGATATTTTTAACATTGGATGCCCCCGGACGCCCGCCGGGAGGTGCAGACAGGGTATGATATTGGCATTGAGGAAAATTACCGATGGGAATGGATGGCGGCCAGCCGCCGGCCGGAAAGCGGGGATCTGCGCGGGGCGGATTGACAAATCTATAGCGGCGGCCTGCGGGGCGGGACTTGCATTTATCGGCCGGAGATTGTAATTTATAAGGAAAAGAAAATACAAAAAGCGGTCCGGTTTGGCGAAGCGGACCGCCGGAGGCGGAGATGTTTTTCGACGTGGATCATGAGAGCCGGGTGCGGCTGGAGATCGATATGAAGGCGTTGCGGGAGAATTTCCGCACCGTCAAACAATACGTGGCGCCGTGCAAGGTCATCGCGATTCTGAAGGCCAACGCCTATGGGCTTGGCGTGCTGCCGATCGCCCGGGCGCTGAAACAGGCCGGCGCCGACGGGTTCGGAGTGGCGGAGCTAAATGAGGCGCTGCAACTGGTCGGACTGGGACTGCCGATCCGGATTCTCGGCAACCTGCTGCCGGCGGAAGTGATGCCGGCGGTGAACGCCGGCTTGATCTGTCCGGTCAACGATCTGGCGATGGCCGAGCTGTTGAGCGCCGAGGCGGTCCGGCAGCGCCGGGTCGTCTACGGCCAGTTGACGATCGACAGCGGCATGGGCCGGCTGGGAATGCTGGCCGGGCGGGCGCGCCGGGAAATTGTCGCGATCAGCCGGTTGCCCAATCTGCAGTTGACCGGAATCTATTCGCATTGTTCATCGGCGTTCGACGGGCAGGACCCGTTTACGGTCGGCCAGGTGGAGAAGATGAAACGGCTGCTGGAAGAGTTGGCGCTGGATGGCATCGGTTTCGAGGAGATCCATATGGCGGCCAGCGATGCCTTGAACAATTTCGCGGAAACCCGGCAGCCGCCGTTCAACTGCGTCCGGGCCGGTTTCAATCTGTACGGATATTATGACAACGATGTCCGGCGGTCGATGCGCCTGCAGCCGGTGGTCGCCCTGAAGACCCGGCTGGCGGCGGTCCGGGTGCTGCCGGAAGGATATTCGGTCGGTTACGGCCGGACTTGCGTTTTGCCGCGGGAAACCCGGGTCGGAACCATCGCTGCCGGGTATGCCGACGGGCTGCCGCTGGCGCTGTCGAATACCGGCGCCGTGCTGGTGCGCGGCAGGCTCTGCCCGATTCTCGGCCGGTTGTCGATGGATTATACGACGGTGGATTTGAGTGCGGTGCCGGAAGCGGAGTGGGGGGATGAAGTTACTTGCATCGGCCGGGACGGCGACCGGCAGATTACGTTGGAAGAGTGGGCGCGGCTCAAGGGAACGCATGTCTACGATTTGTTGTGTTCGTTCGGAACGCGCTGCGCCAGAATTTATGTGGAAAAATAGATGGAAAAAATCAGTACAATTGTTGCCGCCCAGCGGGAATTTTTTGCTTCCGGCCGCAGCCGCGACCTCGTCTATCGGCGCCGGACGCTGAAGGCGCTGCAGCAGACGATCCGGCAGAACCGGGCACGGATTCTGCATGCGTTGGCTTCCGATCTGCACAAAAATGATTTCGAAGCGACGCTGTCGGAATACCTGCCGATTCTGAACTGCCTGAAATATACGTTGCGGCATTTGACGCGTTGGGCCCGTCCGAAGCGGGTCGGACTTTCGTCGTTCAACTGGCCGGGCAAAGGGCGCCTGCTGCCGGAGCCTTACGGCACGGTCCTGATCGGCGCGACCTGGAATTATCCGTTTCTGCTGGCGCTGGAGCCGCTGATCGGCGCGCTGGCCGCCGGCAATACGGCGATCGTCAAATTGTCCGATCAGGCGCCGGTGACTGCGCATGAACTGGAACGGCTGCTCGGCGAGTGTTTCGAGCCCGGCCATGTGACGGTGACGGTGGCGCCGTGGGACGAGGTGCTGGCCGAAAACTACGATTATATTTTCTTTACCGGCGGCATGACGGCCGGCCGCCTGGTGCTGGAAAAGGCGTCGCGCAATTTGACCCCGGTCACCCTGGAGCTGGGCGGCAAAAGCCCGTGCCTGGTCGAACCGGATGCCGACTTGAAATTGGCGGCCCGGCGCATCGTCTGGGGCAAGTTCCTCAACGCCGGGCAGACTTGCGTTGCGCCGGATTACCTGCTGGTTCACAGTTCGGTCAAGGACGAGCTCACCCGGTTGCTGCGGCGGTATGTCCGGGAATTTTTCGGCGACAATCCGCAGGACAGTCCGGATTTCAGCCGGATCGTCAATAACAGCCATTATGACCGGCTGTGCCGGCTGCTCGGCGAAGGACGGTTGATCTGCGGCGGCGAAAAAGAGCCGGACAGCTTGTACATCGCGCCGACGATTATCGACGATATCGACTGGGACAATCCGCTGATGGCCCAGGAGATTTTCGGCCCGATCCTGCCGGTGTTGAGTTACGAATCATTGAAAGAGGCCGTGGCGTCGATCAATGCCCGTCCGAAGCCGTTGACGCTGTACTTGTTTTCGCGCCGCCGCGCCACCCGCCGGTTTGTCGCATCGGCGACCTCGTCCGGATCGCTGGTGGTCAACGATACGGTCATGCAGCTGGTCAATCCGAAGTTGCCGTTCGGCGGCGTCGGCGACAGCGGCATGGGCGCCTATCACGGCAAGGCGAGCTTCGATACCTTCAGCCATATCAAGTCGGTGATGGTCAAAGGGGCCTGGTTCGACTGGCCGTTGCGTTATCCGCCGTTTACCGAGTGGAAAAGTGCGATTCTGCGCCTGTTGGCGCACTGACCGGGAAAATGACGGAGTGGCGCAGCCGGGCCGGCGTCGCAGAGCCGGACGCGGTTGACGCCGGCGATCAACCGATCTACCTCCGCCCGGCCGTGCTTATCGAGTCGGAGTCCGGCTGCAGCGGCGCCAGTTGCAGATTGCGGACCTCCAGGTCCGGCGCGTCGGCTGCCAGGACGAGTTGCGAAACCGTCAGGCCGGGCCGGCAACTGATCAGCGTTCTTTGACCGGCGATTTCCGCGTCGACGATCGAACCGTTCATTTTGGGATCATGATAGACCAGCAGGCTCAAATGGAACGGCCGGTCCATGCCGTCGACTTGTTCGATGGCGAAATTGCCGCCGCGCTGGTGCAGATTGGGATTTTTCAAATGGGTGGCGGCTTCGAGTTCCGGACACTCCGCCGCGATCAGTTCCCGGGCGCTCGGAATCGCCGCGGCGAACCGGTTGCCGTCGGCGCTGCCGTACTGGGCGTAGCGTTCCCCGAGGCGCAGTTGCAATTCACAACCCGGCTGGCCTGCCGCGCCGGTCAGCCGGATGGCGAACCGGCCGGCGGCGGTTTTGCCGGGGTCGATGTCCAGGTCCAGCCGGAAGGATTGGGCCGGAAGTTCACCGAAAGCCCGGCCGTCGCCGTGTAATTCGGCCGGGGAGAGACGGGTGGCCAGCGACATCGGTTCGGCGGTCGGCGGCACCACCTCCGGCGGCCATTTGAGGCCGAGCCGGCCATCCGGGTATTGAACCAGTTCCCGCAGCACCAGATAACCGCCCCAGCCGAGTCCGCCGAGCCAGCCGGCCATGATCCGCCGGTTGCCGGTGAATTCCGCGACCATTGGAACGCCCAGCCCGTCGTAAGGATCGGACCCGGCCGCCGCCGAATCGATGTAACTGCCCGCTTCGCCGGTCGGACTGATCCAGAAACCGCTGAAGCCGCCGAGCAGGTAATGGTATTGGTTCCACTGGAAATAGCATTGGCATTCGGTCGAGTTGCGCATGACGGATTGTTTGCCGTACGGAGGAAAATCCGGATTTTCACAAACCCAGTGACCAGGCTGCCGGGCGGCCCGCCAGGAGCCGCTGGCGCCGTAACCGGCGAACAGCAGCAGTGAATCGTCCGGCAGCGTATAGATGCTTGGATTTTCACATGGATGCATCAGGATGCCGGTCTTTTCGAAGTGGATGCCGTCGTCGCTGACCGCATAGGTGGAGCCGGCCGGGTATCCGTCGTATTCGCCGGGATGGAAAATGCCGGTTTCGCCGTGCTTTTCCAGATAATCCCACTGTGCCGGCAGGGCGGTTTTTTCATAGGGAACCATCCTGGTGGTGTGCAGCCCGTAGGAAAAGTAATACTGATTGTGGTGAAAAAATACGGTGCCGGTGCCGCAGGTTTCCCACTGTTCGGTCAGGTCGATGGCCGGTTCGTGTTCGGTCCAGTGGCGCAAGTCGGTGCTGGACAGGTGGGCGAAATAGTGGCCGCCCTGGCCGAATTTGCTGGAGTGATGCCGCCGGTCGAGCAGGTAGAAGATGTGATAACGGCCGGCATGGAAAAAGGTGACGACATCGCCGACCCAGGTGTTGTGGCCCTCCGGCGTGAAATACTGAATGCCTTTTCGCGGGGCGCCCGCCGCCGGCCGCGATTCGGCCCGGACGGACGGCTGCCGGAGTTCGGCGCCGGAGACCAGCGCCGGATCGATGCGCCATTCGGCGGACTGCTGCCACCGTGGGAAGCCGACCGGAAAATCTTCGTCCATCAATTTGCCGTCGGCAAATATCTGCCAGCGCGCGCCGGTGAATTGCAGCGTAATTTGGCGTACGCCGTCCAGCCGTTCCAGCCGGGCCAGCGGAAAACCGATGCGCATTTCGCGCCAATCCGGATGCGCCTCGGAGTGAAGCGTCAGGACGGCTTCCAGTACCGGACAACTGCCGTCCGGCAGTTGATAGTTGACGTAATTCTGCCGCCGGTCTTCGGCATTCTCGGCCGGATCGGTGCCGGCCTGCCGCAGCCGCAGGACGACGGCGTCCGGAATTTCCAGCAGCACTGCCGAAGCGGGCGCGTCGGAGAGGGCGGCGGTCAACTGGATGGAGAACCCCGCTTCGGTCGGCGCGGCGGCGAGGCAGGCTTGCGGCCGGTCGCTTGTCAGGCTTGCGGTCGGCGGCAGAACGGAGGAGAAACAATAGAGCAGCATCACTAGTTCGATCATCTTCTTTCCTTTCCGGTTTTGAAATCGGTTTGAAGATAAATATAGTGAAAAATGGTACGAAAAACAACTACTTTTCCGGTCCGCTTGCGATAAAAAGCGATAAAACGCATGGAAGTCCGCCGAATGGGTTGACGGGAAATCAAATCGCCGCCAGAGCGATACAGCAAAGACCGGAAAGACGGGTAATTCGAGGGTTGATTATTGCCCGTCTTTCCGGTGACGCGAAAATGCGGTTCTAGGGCTGGACCGGCACCAGGATGAGCCGGTCGATCCAGATATTTTCAACGGCCGGATTGATGATCGGCGCGATGAAAATACACATGTTGTCCTTCAAATCGACCCGGCCGACTTTGACGGTCCGGTACTCCTTGCCGGCGATGTCTCCGGCCGGGAAATCCTTCGGCACTTCGATCCGGCTGTTCCAGTCGTAAGTGCCGATCCGGATCGCGTTGCCGGACGGTTTGGCGCTGTCGCAGCGCACTTCCATGTAGAGGTCGAAGGTGCCGTGCGGGAAGTCGAAACTCTGAAGATGCCATTCATTGTGGGTGTTCGGCATCCGGACCGCCCGCCCGACGCTGGCGGCCGGATCGGTTTCCCAGAACAGCTCATTGCCCAGCGAATGCAGTTCGGCGACCCGTTCGACGCTCCAGGCATGGCACGCTTTTCCGGCCGCCACCGCCGGCGCGCTGCCATCATTTTCCAGGTTGCCGGTCCGCAGCTTGTGCTGCCACTCCAGCTTCTTTTGCCACTCTTCCGGGCTGAGGCCGCCTTCGGTCAACCGGTCGACGCCGGCCGCCTTGACGGCCGCCACGGTAGTTTGCAGCAATTGCTGGTAATCGACGCCGCGCAGCGCGGCATTGTCGAACAGTTCCGGCCGTTCCAGCAACGTGCAATTGACCGGGATGGCGGCGGTGGCCACCCGTGGACCGTAAACCGGATCGTCCCGGAATTTCCGTTGCGCTTCGTCCATGGCGAAGTAGGCTTGCAGCAGCAGATCCGCGTCGAGCCAACTGCTGGTTGAGCGGGCGTAACAGCCTTCAATATTTTCCGGATGGCGGTTGACCGATTCGATCATCGAGTCGAGGTAAACATGGACGTACCCTGCCGCCGGACCGTAATAACCGGCGACGAACTCTTCGACCAGCGCCTCCGGGTCGAGGTCGGGATTCCACAGCAGTTTGCTGATCTGCCAGGCGCGCAGGTCGCCGAGGTCGGCGGCGGCGCCGCCGCCATTCCAGGAACCCTGTTCGTAGACGTTGATGGCGCCGCAGTCGCGGAACAACTGCAGATCCGGCGCCACCGTCAGCCAGTTGGGGTGCGGCTGGTAATATTTGTGAAAATCGGTCACGTAATTCCAGATCATCAATTGCCTGGCGACCTGCCGCCAGCCGGTCAGATCCTCTTCCAGTTGCCGGTTTGCCGGGTCGGTCAGGCAGTGGAAGCTCTGCGCTTCGATGGTGCAGTAGCGGACGATGACGTTGTCCAGCGGCCGGACGGTTACCGGCGGAGTGCGGGTATAATTGTAACCGAGCGTTTCAATGAGAACGTGCGGAAATTCCGGAGCGACTTCCGCCGCCACCTCGTTGACCGCGTCGATCAGCAGATCGGCCTGGTTGCCGTGCTCCTCGACGAAAGCGGTGCAGGTTGCGCACTGGCAGTAATTCTGGTTGTCGTTCTGAGAGACGGAGACGTATTGGCAGTTCGGGTTGGACCGGATCCAGGCCAGTACTTTGCGGGTCAATTCCCGGCGCAGTTCCGGGTTGCTCAGGCAGAGCTGGACGTGCCGGTTCAACCGCTTGCCGTTGCGCTCCGAAAACCATTCCGGGTGCGCGTCATAATACTCCTGGACCGAAATCAGCGGCGAATTGTCGCTGAACGTATGAACGCCGCCGAGCAACTGCACGTCGCCGCCCCATTCCGGCGGATTGGCGACGCCGTGGCCGTTGTTGCGGAGCCGGGCGGCGAATTTCGGATCGGAACGGGCCAGATCGTAACCGGCCGCCCGAACTTCGAACGGCGGCGCGTAGCGGTAATCGAGCAGCGGCAGTTCGATGGTCGATTGCTTGGGAACCTCGGTCACTTCGGCGGTCCAGAAACGGACCCCGAGATTTTGTTCCAGAAATTCATAGACTGCATAAAGCGAGCCGCGCGGCCGGTCGCCGGCCAGATAGAGGTCGAGGCCGACCGTCTTGAGGCAAATTTCGTCCGGCTTCAACTCCTGCCAGTCGGCAATGCCGAGCGCCCGGGCGGCGTCCGGCGATTGGCCGACGTGGATGGCCGGCCCGTCGGTTTCGGCGACGATCGGCAGTTCGACACCGCCGATTTCGGCCAGAAAGGTTTGCAGTTCCTCGGCAGCGGTCCGTTCCGCCGGAATCGCATCCGCCGGAACGACGATCCGGTAGTCGCTCCGGCCGTTGTCGACCAGCGGCGCGGCCGCCAGCGCCGCGGCAGTGGCCAAAATGGCGGTCAAAAGGGTACCGGCAAGTTTCATCTTCATCGCCTTGCTCAATTGGTGTATGTCTTGACGACACCGTCGACGACCAGCGTCGTGAAGTCAAGGTCGCGGAATTGTCCGATCGTCAGCGCCGCCGCGTGGCCGTCGCCGAAAGCGACATTGCCGGTGCTGCCGTGGTTGGTGCTGGCGGCCGAATTTTCCGCCGTGGCATACGGATAAAAGCCGTAAAATCCTTCTCCCATATGGGCGCCGGAGGCGGCGCAGGTATCGGCGAGAATCGGAATGTTGGTCGGCTGCTTCATCCGCGAGAAGGTGTAGAAGCCGTAATACCAGCTCGGGTTGCCGAAGGTGGCGAAATCGCCCCACTCTTCCTTGTGATCGTTATAAAAGGTCAAATCGTCCTTCAAATTGATGACGCCGTAAGTTCGAAACGTCCAGTCGATGTTGCCGTTGTTGTAGTCGAGCTGCTTGACCGACGGGCAGAAGAACACCGCCCGGTCGACATACTTGTTTTCATCCAGGGCCTTGCTCCAGGTCAGCTCGATCTTGCCGTCGTAGTAATAGGCCATCATCAGGTCTTTGTTGTCGTTGGCATAAAGCTGGGCGCCGAGCAGGTTCTGCTTCAAATTGCTGACGCAGGTGATGCCGACGGCCTTCTGCTTGGCTTTGCCCAGAGCCGGCAGCAACATGCTGGCAAGAATCGCAATGATAGCGATCACGACGAGCAGTTCAATCAGTGTGAAATTGGAGAAGTGCTTTTTCATTTTCGATCATCCTTTCTTTATTAAGAGGTCAAATTTTTTCCGGAAAAATTGGTCGGACTATTGACGCGTTCGGGTACATAGCGGATCAACTGATTTTCGGGCGTGTTGCCTTTCAGGAGATCGAGCAGCATGTGGACGGCCAGGCTGCTCAAACGATCGATGTCGACCAGATACTCGACCATCGTATCGGTGGCAAAGTCGAAATCGCATTGCTTGTTCCGCATGCAGACTGCCGGCGGCAGGTATTTCAGGTGGGGTTTCTGCAGCCTGACCAGTTCGGCGAAAAAGCCCTGGGCGATCAGGTCATCGCAGAAAACGATGCCGTCCGGCCGTTCCGCCGCCGGTTTGGCCAGGCAGCGCCGGGCGCTTTCGCGGCCGCAGGGGATGCCGTAACCTTCGAACCAGATGTCCGCCGCCGCCGACTGAATGCCGAGCTGCGCCAGCGTTTCGGTCAGAACAATTTGAATGTCACGGTGCAGTGATTCCGGCGTCGGGCCGATCAGCATCGCCGGCCGGCACGAACCCTGCTCCCGCAATTCTTTCAGAGCCAGCCGGATAAATTCCGGCGTATCGATGATGACCCCGCGCGGCACCGCGATCGGCGGTCCGACATAACAGGTGGGGACGCCGGCTTCGGCCAGGTCGGTCCAGTCTGCCGGCTGCAGCGAAGAGAGCGTGATGATGCCCTGCAGCACGCCGCGCCGGACGTTGGATTCCAGCCCGGGAAATTGCGAAACGCCCGGTCCTTCGTAGGCCTGGGTGTTGTAGGGGAAGGAAAAACATTGGCAGCCTTCCTGCTGCAGCCAATTCTGGACGGAGTAAGCCAGCGTCCAGTTGAACATGTGCAGCCGATCGTCGATCAGGCCGACCAGGCCGACTGCCCGCCCCGGATAACCGGTCGGCCGCGAGGTTTTGACGAACACGCCGATGCCGCGCCGCGACTCGAGCACCTGCTCCTTGACCAGCGCCCGTACCGCCCGGTCGACGGTGGCGCTGCCGACATTGAAGCGACGGCACAATTCCACCTGGGTGGGAAGCCGGTCGCCGACCTCCAGCCGCTGGTCCCAGATATAGGCCAGCAGCGCCTGTTTGGCGGTTTCGGTCCGCTTGCCGAGGTTGTTGCCGAAGATCATGATAGTACTTTGCTTTATGTGTAATCTAAAAATTGATTTCCGATAAGAGTATTATAGCAAATTTAAATCCCAAAGTCAACCCCTTCGACAACAATAATTCAATTTTTTTTAATTTATCAGCAATTTATCAGCACCCCCTCCTCCTCCTGCCCATCGCCGCTTTTCCGGCAAGCCGCCCGCCGCTCCGGCCGTCGCCGATCGGCGGTGCTGCCGCCGGCGTCGCGACGGAAGGACGCCGGCGGATTTCATTTCGCTCCGGCAACCCGGAGCAGTGTTTTTTTAAGTTCGGAAAACCTGCCTCGGAGTTCCGCCGGTCAATTAATTGGTGTATGTCTTGACGACACCGTCAACGACCAGCGTCGTGAAGTCGAGGTCGCGGAATTGTCCAATCGTCAGCGCCGCCGCGTGGCCGTCGCCGAAAGCGACATTGCCGGTGCTGCCGTGGTTGGTGCTGGCGGCTGAATTTTCCGCCGTGGCATACGGATAGAAGCCGTAAAATCCTTCTCCCATATGGGCGCCGGAGGCGGCGCAGGTATCGGCGAAGATCGGAATGCCGGCTTGTTCAGCGGACCGTTTCAGCGGAAACGGCCGCCGGGAGAATTTCTCCCTCCAGCGTTTCGCCGGCCGCCAGCCGGACGACGAAACAACCGTCCGTTTGTGCGACGCCGGTGCGGTTCCAGCGAACTTCGCCCGCGAAATTGTCGGCGAGCCGCAGGATTCCGTCGCTGGTGGCGGTAATCCGGAAGGCCGTCGTTGCACCGTTGCGCCGCTGCGCCGAAATCAGCCAGCCGCCTTCGGCATGCAGGTTTTTGAATTCGGCCTCCTGCCAGGCGGCCGGAATTGCCGGGAAGATCCGGATGATCTCCGAATTCCATTTTCCCGGCGTCGGGCTCCAGCTCTGCAGCAGCATTTCCTGCAATGCCGCCATCGCCAGAAAATTGCCTTCCAGCGTGAACGGCCGATAGGTGAAGCCGCTGAAACCGCTCCGGGTCTGGTCGCCGTTCAGATGAAAACCGTTGCGTGAAATGAATGCTTTGATGAAGATGCCCAGATTTTTCAGAGCGCCTTCGGCATCACCCTGGCGCGCCAGCAAGGCGGCCGCCCAGCCGAAACTGTAGCCGACCCAGCCGGAGGTTCCCAGTTGCTGCCAGCGTTCGAGCGAAACGTCGATGGTTTGCCGTTGTTCCGGATTGCCGCGCTGCAGCAGATTGAACGGGTAGAGACCGATCAGGTTGGAGAGATGGCGATGGGAATACGGCAACGGCAAGTCCGCGGCGATCAGCAACGCGCCGTCGGCATCGACATGATAAGGACCCAGTGCTTCGGCCAGATGGCGCCAGTGGGTTGCCTCGGCTTCGGATTGCCGGGCTTCGGCCATTTCGGCCAAGGCCAGATAGAGCATTTTCAGGCACATCAAATCGTAGTTGCTGTTCGGCGTCAGCCAGGAGGAGGGTGCGGCGCCGTCGAACTCCGGCGAGGTGGAGAGCGGCAGCACCAGCCTGCCGTTTTCATCCGGCTTCAGCAATTCTTCCAGCGCCCGGCCGACTGCTGCGCACCACGGATAGGCGCGCGACTGCAGAAATTCCTCGTCCTGCGTATAGCGCCAGTGCAGATAAAACAGATGAGCGCTCCAGGCCGAATTGGTCGGCGACAGCGAATATTGCGGCCAGCCGCCGAGCGCCTGGCCGGCCAGCGACATCACTCCCGGCGCCAGCAGGCCTTCGACGCCGTAGAATTCGCGGGCGAAGCGTTGAAATGTTTCCCGCTCCTTCCAAAGAAAATCCAAATAAGCGAGCCCCTCGTCGAAATGGCCGGCCGCCTGATAGGCCATATAAGTCATCTGCGTGTTCAGGTCATTGTGGTAATCGCCCTTCCACGGCGGCAGTCCGCCGGCGTCGGCGGTCCAGACGCCCTGCAGCGGCATCGGCGGCGCTCCCCGCCGGGAGGCGGCGCCGTAGAAATAACGGACCAGGTAATAGTGACGCAGCAAGGCGCGGTCCGGAATTTCGACGGCGGAACGCCGCCAGAAGGTCTGCCACCAGTCGCAATGGGCGGCATACAGTGCCGGGTAGCCTTCCTTCAGGGCGCGGTCGGTTTGCATCCGGGCTTCGGCCACCGCGGCATCGGCCGAATCATGAAGTGCGGTGACGGTGACGGCGTAAAGTTCGCCATCCGGCGTGCTGCGGCCGGCGAGATAGCAGCAGTAAAAGTTTTTGTCAGCGGTCTCCTGTATCAGATAACAGGCGGAATTTTCTCGGAATTCAACCGCCGGCGGATATTCCAGTTGTGCGACGGCGGCCGGCGGCCGCCAGTGAATTTGCGGCGTCACTCCGGCCGGAAACCGGAGCAGGGCGACCGGCGCGGTGGCGGCAAAGAAACTGTCGACCGTTCCGCCGTCGTCCAGTTTCAAGCGGGCGCTTGCCGTGGCCAGATTCAGTTCCAACTCACTGAGCGCCGCGGCCGGCAGGCTGAATTCCAGCCGGCCGGCCGGCAGTTTGGTCGGCCAGGGCGAACCGTAAATGGCGTCGAAACAGCGGGTGACGCTTTCATGATCGCCGGCTTCAACCCAGCGGCGCAACGTCGCGGCATTGAAGTTTGCCGCCTCGAAACCGCGCGGCCGGCGTTCATCCCACAGGTCGCCGCGGTCGAGCGACAGGCGCAACGACAGGCCTTCTCCCCACCAGAGGCCGCCCAATGTGCCGTTGCCGAGCGGCAGGGCTTCATCCCAGGCGCTCACCGGCGCGGCCAGGTGCAGATTCAATTCTGCCGGCGGCAGATCGTCGATTCCGTGTAACATCGTACTGATCCATAATAGATTGCCGAACAACAAACGGCGAAGCATGAAATGAGATCGCTGTCTTCGCATTTTTTTCAGAGCGCCTTTCCCTGTTTTGATCGATTGACTCGCCTGGCGAGGCTGAAAAAGCGAAAAGTTCCCACAAGATAATTTCCGGTTGGGAACTTTTCAATTTCTTTTGAGAAAAAAACAGAACACTTACAGAGCTACCGGCAGTCCGGTTGCGACGCTGCGGTCGGCGGCGAAAGCAATCCGGGTGGCCAGAATGCCGTCCGCCAGCGTGGCGGCCGGATGGGTGCCGTCGGCGATGCAGTCGAAGAACTCCTGCAGGATGGCCAGGTCGCCGCCGCCGTGCATGTTGTTCGCCTCCATCGACAGATCGACGGTGCGGTCCGGCGCGCCGTATTCAACCAGCGTCAACTGCCCTTTGCCGAGGTCGCCGGCCAGGAAGCCGCGAGTGCCGTGAATCATGATGTCGCGGCCTTCCGCCCCGCTTTCGGCGATCAATCCCAGATGGCCGTGGGTGCCGTCGGAAAAATTAACGGTGACGTGCTGGTGGTTCAGGACGTCGGCGTCGGTCCGGTAGACGCAGCGCTGTTCGGCCGCTTCATCGACATATTGCTGGTATTGCTGACCGTGGATTTTGCGGTCGATCGCCCGGAAGGGGCAATCGCGGTCGGCACACACCGGGCAGGATTCCGGCGTATTGTCGCGTTCGAAAAGCTGGCGGCCGCCGACCGAATAGACGCTGACCGGCCGGGCCTGGCCGGATTTGAACCAGCACATCAAATCGAGGTCGTGCGAACATTTTTCATTGAGAAAACCGCCGGTGTTGGCGATCAGCCGCCGCCAGCCGCGCCGGTAACAGGTGCCATGCAGCGCGCCCAGCCGTTCGTTCATCTGAATCATCAGGATTTGTCCGAGCTGCCCGGCTTTCACCGCCGCGGCGATGCGGCGGTAAAAGTTCGAATAGCGCAATACGAATCCCAGTTGAATTACCCGGTCGGTCGCCTGTCCAAGCCGCTCAAGCCGGTCGACATCGGCGGGATGGGCCGCCACCGGCTTTTCCAGCATAACGTGGAAATTGGCCTGCAACGCCTCTTCGAACAGGTCGGCGTGCGTGGTATTCGGCGTGGCGATAAAGACCCGGTCTGCGCGCGGGAAGCGCTCGTGCGCTTCCGCCAGCGTTCGGCACAACACCGTATCCGGGCTGCCGTATTCGGCCAGCCGTTGCCGGACTTGCGGATGGATTTCGGTATTGGTTTCAACCATGGCGACGACCGGCATTTTCAGGTCGCGGATCAGCATTTCGGCGAAAAATAACCCGCGGCCGGAGCCGGCGATAATAGATTCTGGTAACATGTTATTTTTCTGTCACTCCCTTGCTTAAAGTCAGGACGACTGTTTCGCCCCCGTTGAGTTTCAAAGCGCCGGAAATCGCGGCGTCGTCCGGATAGATCCGGCGCAATTCCGCCGATTCCGGCATTCCCAGTGCGGCAAAATCGAACTCGACGGCCGCGGCCGTATCGGTCACCGCCGGGTTGTGGGCGGTGAAATAGATCGTTTCATCGCCGGCTTGGCCGTAACGCTCCAATTTGATGCCGTCGGCCCGCGCATGGGTTACCGGCTGCCAGGCGGCCTGGTACATCCGGTCGAGGACCGGGATCATCGGCCGGAGGATATCCACCGTGACGTTGCGGCCCGGATAGATGCCCCAGAACAGATGGTATTCAATGCCCGGCTTCGGCTGCGGATCGTACGGCAGGTAGGTGATCGGCCGTTTCGGCCCGGCGATGGTCCGCAGAAATTCCGGGTCGGAAACCATCGTTCCTTCGATGCCGAAAATGTCCAGATAGGGTGACGCAAAGGTCATCGGCCCGAAGGCGTTGGCGAAAAACAACATCTCCTGCGGCCGCCATTTGGCGCTGGCGGCGCGCAGCCATTCGATCGAACCGAAACCGCGCTGCACCATCGGCTGTTTGGTTTCCGGGTCGAAAGTCAACGGCAGGGCGGCGTACTGGAAATTGTCCCGGCGGTAGTCCGGCGGCACATCCATGAAACAATCCAGACCGAAGCCGCGCGGCAGCGAACGTCCAGCCTGGACCATTTCGTCGATCAGCGGCTGCAGCATCGTTTCGAAAGCCGCCTGGCCGCGGCCGTTCGGAATGGCCGGGTTGATGTTGCACGGCACCATGGCGCCGAAGCCGCTGTCGCCGATCCAGGCCACCCGGTTGCCGAGGCCGAGCACCGGCTCGCCGTTCTGGTCGTACATGCCGCTGGTGAACGTCGCCTGAATCAGCGAATGCAGGAATTCCTGCCGGTCGACGCTCCGGGCATGCGGATTGCAGTTGTATGCTTGCGAATAATGCAGCGGCAGGAATTTTTCCCATTCCGCCTCATCGTTTTCACTGAGTTTTTTCATCCGCTCGAAGGTTTCTCCGGTGGTCGGCGACTGATAGTCTCCCATGCTGAACTGGAAAAATTCCGGTTCGATATAGATGAAATTGAAGATGCCGTTGTCGCTGTCCCAGTTCCACTCTTCGACCTCCAGCTCTTCGGCGCCCCAGACGAACCGGTAACCGCCATAGATGATTTCCGGCCGGCTCTGACCGGATTTCCTGCGGTACCACGGAATTTCCCAGCCGCCGCCCTGGCCGACCCGGTCGGCGAAATATTCCGGGTAAAAACCGTAATACCGTTCGGCGGCCGAACGCATGCCCCAGGCCGGATCGGTCGTATAGAACACCGCTTCGAAACTGCCCTGTTTCAACGACCGGCCGGCGATATTCTCGATATCGACCAGCGCCACGTCGAAAGCGATATAGAACAACTGCAGCGCCGGATTGAAGGCCAGGCGGTAGGTGCACGGCTTGCCGAGATCGACCGCCGCCGCCAGCGCTTTGCCGCCGCTGCGGTCGGCGAGGGCGGCAAAGGGGTAACGGGTCAACTTGCTCTCGTATTGCGGCAAGGCGGCATATTCCTGGAACGGTTTGACGCTGCGGCTTAAACTCTGGAAGAAATCGTAGTCGCCCGGTGCGACCGGCAATGCGACGTAAATAGTAACCGCCCGGTCGGCATCGTTCAGCGATTCCACCGTGCCGCTGACGATCAGCCGGTCGTCCTGCATCGAGTAGCTGGCGTTCAGTTGCAGGGCCAATTCCGGCAGTTCGGCGGTTTGTTCGATGCGGTTGCCGTCGGCGGAAATCGTCCCGCCGGCCATGACTGGCGCGGTATTGGCGGCGGCGTCGCGGATCAGGATGCCGGACGGGCCCTGCTGGGCCTGACCGATGAGCCGGCCGTTTTGCGACAGCGAAACGATGCCGCCATTGCTGCCGAGCTCGATGCTCAAACCGTCATTGCCGGTCAGCTTGCCGACCGTTTTTCCGGCTTTGCCGGTCAGCAGCTCCGGCTGGAATCCGGCGCCGTCGAAAACGGTTTTGCCGGTATCCTCGCCGACCAGCGCGACATCTTTGATTTCGAATTGGAATTCATGCGGATAAGAGTAGGGCATTTCATAGAAATGAATGTCCAGCCCCTGTACCGCGCCGCGTTCGGCGCCGGAGAGGTCGACTTCGACGGTCTGCCAGGCGCCGGCCGTCACTTTGGAGCGGGCGAACAACTGTTGGACCGGGGGATTGCCGGCGAGATTTTCATGACGCAAATTCCGGTCGTAGACGCAGAAGGCGATTTCCTTGCCGTTGGCCTGGATGTCCGGATTGGAACTGGTCAGTTTCATCTCCATGCGCAAACGGTTGAAGTTGCGCCAATCCTCCGGTTGTTTCAGCTCCAGGGTCAGGTGCGGGAAGCTCTCCGAGCCGCCGTCGGCTTCGACGGCGACGCAGAAGGTGCGATCCGGCTCAACGGTCAACGCGATCGGCATGCCGTTGGCCGCCCCGGTTTTCCAGGTGCCGGTGGAATTCTGTAACGACTGTTCGTTGGCGCAGCAGAGCGCGCCAACGAACAACGTGTAACCTAAAATACTGAAAAGTGATTTTTTCATCTTTTATTGTATTTCATGATGGCTTCCGCCAAGTTGTAATGGGTGGAATAACTGCCCCACTGAATGGCTTCGGAATAGAGTCTGGAGCCGACTTCCCTCATGCTCTCGGAATGGCCGTCGACCATCAGGACGCTGCAGGTGTTGTCGCCATTGTGAAAGGTTCGCGGATTGAAGTCCTTGTAATTGCCGTCCTGCGGACTGACGACGATGTAGAACCAGTAGGGCTCCATTTTGTTGTAGACCGATTCGAAGTCGATGACCGCCATGAATTCGGACGGATTCGGAACCCGGCTGACCTTGACGCCGGCGGCATAAGTTCCGCCGCCCAGGTCGCTGTTGTAGGCGTAAGACGGGCACCATTCCGGTTGCGCCGCCGACGGGCAGCGGAAGACGTCCTTGCCGCCGATGTCGATCATGTCCATCCAGGTGATGTTGTTGCCGTCATCGTGCAGGCCGCCTTTGAAATAATAACCCGGCTTGCCGCTTTCGGTCTGTTTGGTCGATTGAGTCAAATCCGGTTCCAGCAACGGCATCGCGTCGTCGTTTTCGTTGTTGTACATGGCGATGCCCAGGCCGAACTGCTTGGTGTTGGCCAGACATTTGATCGCCTGCGCTTTGGCTTTGGCTTTGCCCAGCGCCGGCAGCAGCATGCTGGCAAGAATGGCGATAATCGCGATGACGACGAGCAGTTCGATCAATGTAAAGCATTTGATCCGGTTGGTTTTCATTTCCGTGTCTCCTGAATTTTGGCTTTCGCTTCGTTTTGATAATTCGTATTTGCAATTTGTCCAAAAAAAATAAAAGCTTTTGCTAATACGTATCGACAATCAATAGTTTAGCAAAGTTCTGACAAAATGTCAATCCCCTAATCTTAAAAAATCAAAAAAAATTTTGAATGGTCTTGAAAAAGGGATGAATTCAGCCGGAACAATTGAAAATTTACGTAAGACGCCGGCCGGGGCTGTCCGGACAATCGCTGCTTGCCGTCATCCGACAACGCGCCCGGCGTAAATTACCCAGAAAGGCGGTCCGGAACATTCCCGGCGGAAGGTCGTTTGACCAAAGGCTGATATTCGAAAATGACAAAAATGTCATTGCCAATTCATTTTTACCGGCTGTTTTCAGCAGGAAAGCGAAAGCGCGGTAATAAAAATGACAAAAATGTTATTTTATGCTGTTTCTGACAAATTTGTCAGCTTCTGGCTGGAAGCGGGCCGCAATGCCGGATAACAATAACTGATTTGCATTGAAGAGATAACTGTGGCTTTCCGCGATTTGGCATGAATTTTGCTAAATATTCAAATATTTTACTGATGGACAGAACTTGAAAAACAGGAAAGGTCGATTGGAATGATGAATGCTTATGCGCAGCGTGCCCTGGATCAGATTATTGCCAGAGCGCCGTGGGAAAAAGAGTTTATCCAGAGTGTCACCGAGGTGTTCGAGTCGCTCGGCAAGTTGTTGGAGCGTGACCGCAAGTATGAAAAAAACCGGATTCTCGAGCGGATAGCCGTGCCGGAGCGGGCGATTATTTTCCAGGTGCCGTGGGTGGACGACAAGGGCGAGATCCAGATCAATACCGGTTATCGCATTCAGTTCAACAGCGCGATCGGTCCGTACAAAGGCGGTTTGCGTTTTCATCCGTCGGTGAATCTGAGCATCCTGAAGTTCCTCGGCTTCGAGCAGATTTTCAAGAACAGCCTGACGACGCTGCCGATGGGCGGCGGCAAAGGCGGCAGCGACTTCGATCCGAAGGGCAAATCCGATTTGGAAGTGATGCGTTTCTGCCAGAATTTCATGCGTGAACTCTACCGCCACATCGGTCCGGATACCGATGTGCCGGCCGGCGACATCGGGGTCGGCGGCCGCGAAATCGGCTACCTGTACGGCATGTATAAGAAGATCGTCAACGCCAATGAGAGCGTTTTGACCGGCAAAAAACTCAACTGGGGCGGCAGCCTGATGCGCCCGGAAGCGACCGGTTACGGCAATGTTTACTTCGCGACCGAGATGCTGGCGACCCGCAAGGCGTCGTTCGAGGGGCGCAGGGTGCTGGTTTCCGGTTCCGGCAACGTGGCGCAATTTGCGGTCGAGAAAGCCATTCAACTGGGAGGCAAGGTGCTGTCGATGTCCGATTCCGCCGGTACGGTCATCGACCAGGAAGGCATCAATGCCGAAAAACTTGCTTTCATCAAGGAATTGAAGAATGTCAAGCGCGGCCGTATCAAGGAATATGCCGAGGCGTTCAGCGGGGTGGAATACCATGCCGGCGCTCGTCCGTGGCAGTTGGCCGCCGCCGATATCGCGTTGCCGTGCGCGACGCAGAATGAACTGGATGGCGAGGACGCCAGGGCGCTGGTCAAAAATGGTTGCTGCTGCGTGTCGGAAGGCGCCAACATGCCGTCGACCCCGGAGGCGATCGAAGTGTTTCACGCCAACCGCCTGCTGTTCGGCCCCGGCAAGGCCGCCAATGCCGGCGGCGTGGCGACTTCCGGTTTGGAGATGAGCCAGAACGCGATGCGCCTGAACTGGTCGGCCGCGGAAGTCGACGAGCGGCTGCACAATATCATGATCAACATTCATGCCGCCAGCCGCCAGGCGGCGACGGAATGTGGCGAACCGGACAATTATGTGCTCGGCGCCAACGTTGCCGGTTTCCGCAAGGTGGCCGATGCGATGATCGATTTGGGAATTTGAATCAGGCGATTCATCCGGAATCCGCCGCAGCTTGAAACTGCGGCGGATTTTTTTATTTGGAAAGGTTTTCTGTGGACGGCTGAAATCAGGAAGCGATTTGAACTTGAAGGAAACGGCTGGATTTTGTAAAAGTCGATTAATGCTATAATAACATCATTAAATCAAGAGCTGTGCTATTGTTTTCTTTTGAAAAATATTCTATACTTTAAGCGATGAAACAGTTTTGCCAACCGCTAAACCAAAGTTATAGTAATAGAAAAGGAAAACCGGAAAATGAAACAAACTTTCACTCTCATCGAACTGCTGGTTGTGATCGCGATCATCGCCATTCTCGCTTCGATGCTGCTGCCGGCGTTGGGAAAGGCCAAGGGCAAAGCGCAGGCCATCAGTTGCCTTTCCCGACAGAAGCAGGCGGCGCTGGCGATGAATTTATATGCCAATGATTATGACGACAACATTTCCACCCAGGCCCGCAACGGCGATTGGAGTCCGACTTTCATGTGGCCGGTAATCTACGGCACGCCGGACGGCAACGGCAAGGTGTTGGGTGAAAAAGGCGATTGCATGGGACTCGGCTACCTGCCGATCACCGACAAAAATTCACCGGTTTTTCAGTGTCCGAGCGCTCCGGCGGTGGAAGGCGATATCAATTGGCAGGGATTTGCCGCGCCGACGCCGCTGGAATCCGCCTCAACCGCCGATGGCGGCGCTTTTAATATTCGTTATAACGATATCAAGGGATTTACGCCGCTGACTTTCAAGACGACCAATGTGAACACGCCGACCACTTTTTACCTGACGGCCGATTCGGCCCGCCTCAGTGACGGTAAGCAGATGGCGGAAATCACCTATTACGAAACCAGCACGCAGGTGTTTGCCGCCCGCCATGACAACCGGGTGAACCTGTCCTTCGTCGATGGCCATGCCGAGTCGAACCTGGGGCGCGAACTGGTGAAATTCCGCGATGCGCAGTGGCGCCCGGACTGGGAAACGAATATTACCTTCTGGACCGCCGCCGGCAAAGTGACCGTCG
Organism: Victivallis sp. Marseille-Q1083; assembly: GCF_903645315.1. Classification (NCBI taxonomy): domain Bacteria; kingdom Pseudomonadati; phylum Lentisphaerota; class Lentisphaeria; order Victivallales; family Victivallaceae; genus Victivallis; species Victivallis sp. Marseille-Q1083. The sequence goes on along the minus strand of NZ_CAHJXL010000001.1, from coordinate 1,053,240 downwards.
ACCTCTGAAGACCGGTCCGGCCGGCAACCGCCGGGACTGCGAAGAGATCCGGAGCGATCCGGGTCTCTTTTTTTATTGGGCCGGCCAGGCCGGAGAGTTGGGAGGGAAGAAATCTTGATAAATGGAAAAGTGACGGAAAAAAGTACCGAATAACGGCATTTTGACGGAAAAAAAATAATTATGACGGCTTGACATGCTTGATTTTTCGTTTTGCAATTATTATACTTTATGGTGATGGGAAGGCATTGTAATTAAAATTTACAGGAGGTTTTCACGATGGGATTCCGAACGGTTGGCGGCCGGTTGCGCCGGAGACATTTTACGCTGGTTGAAATGATGGTGGTCATCGCGATCATCATCGCCATCCTGGGCATTACCGGCGGCGCTTATGTGGTCGTTCAGGAGCGGATGGCGATCAGCCGGACCCAGACATTGATCAACCGGGTGGCGACGGTGCTGGATGATTTGAAGACCAAATACGGTTTTTATCCGCCGCCGTATGCCGCGGAGGACCAGAATTGTTTTGCCTGGAATTGCGATATGCGCAATTGGCGCAACATTCCGGATGAGTACATCGATGAATATAAAAAGAAAATCAACTACGGAGCCATGCTGGAGGAGTATGGTGAGGATGATGTGGTCCTGCGGGACGAATGGGGCAATGCGATTCGTTATCAGGTGCCGGGTGAAAAGAATCGCCGGACGTTTGACCTGAAATCGGCTGGACCGAATGAAAAATTCGAAGACCAGTATGACGTTGATTCCGATGATATCATCAATTGAGCGGCTGTAATTGAACAAAAACGGTTATTTATTTGTATCATTATTGTATAGAAAGGCAGAACAATGAAGAAGCGCGGATTTACTTTGGTGGAATTGATGGTGGTGATCAGCATTATCGTGGTGCTGGCCGGTCTGGTGCTGGCCGGACTGACGATCGCCCAGAACAAAGCGGAACAGGTCAAGGCCAAGGCGGATGTCGCCAATCTCCTCAACGCAGTCAAACGCTATGAAATGGATTACAATGAGTTGCCGCTGCCGTTGAGCTTGAATGGGATTACGGAAAATAGCGATTCGAATAAATTTACTGCGCTGGGCAGTGTTGAGAATGACGATGAGATGGTCGAATATGATAAATTGCTGCAGCTGCTGACCCAGATGAATATTACCGACGGCAACAATACCGATGCGCCGAATTATCTGAACAATCGGCCCAAGAAGGAGCGCCGCAACGGGCGCGGCTTGAAATTTCTGGATGCGCCGCCGGATTTTACCGAGGAAGGCATGCTCGATCCGTGGGGGTCGCGTTATGTCATCTTGCTGGATTCCGATTATGACGATATCATCGTGCTGGATGGCAAGGAGTACAATGCAACCGTGATGGTCTACTCCTGCGGCCCCAACGGCGTTGACAACGGCGGACATTTGTATGGCGTGAACAGCAATGACAAAGACGATGACGACGTGTTGGGGTGGTAACCGTTTGAAATACTGGGGTTGAAGATGAACGTGAAATTGAAAATCCGGGGGTTTACCCTGGTGGAATTGATGGTGGTGCTGGGGATCATGACGATTCTGATGACCCTGGCGGTGCCGTCGTTCGACAATCTGATGCGCGGCGATGCCGTCGCCCGGACGACGCGGTCGTTGACGACGGCGATTGCCCAGGCACGCGCCAAGGCCGCGGCAACCCGGCGTTATGTGGCGCTGCTGTTGCCGGACGGCAGCTCGAATCAAGTGGACCAGGACAATCGGCCCTACGGTCCGCCGATGCGCAGCTACCGGCTGTGTTACGTGTTGAAAGACGGTGATAATTTCGTTTTCGATGACTGGGGACCGGATTCCAACTGGCTGGAACTGGCCGACAAAGCGGTGGTCGCGCAGGTTTTTTGCGCCGACAAATTCAATAAAGACAACAGCGATGACCGCAAGATTTTTGTAAAGCACAATGAGTCGTCCTATTTTGACGGTTGGGACCGCAATGGCAACAGCGGTTTGCTCTACATCGGTGTTACGGACAATTCGGTGGACAACTATTACGGCTCTTCGAACGGCCGGGGAGAGGTCGGCGCTCTGGTGTTTTCGCCGACCGGACAGTTGGCGAACGGCGAGGCTTACATCGTGGTGGCCGAAGGATCGGTGCGGACCGATCCCGATAACGAGCGGACGAAGACGTTCCTGTTCCGAAACCGCGACGAGGAGGGCTATCCGATGAATTGCCGGGAGATCATGATCAACAAGTTTACCGGTAAAACGAAGGTGCTGGCAGATGAATACTGAATGGAAAAAATTTTGCCGCCGGTTTACGATTGTCGAGGTGGCGCTGGCCATCGCGGTGTTGGTGCTGGGAATTTCGGCGATCATGGTATTGTTCCCGGTTGGATTGAATGCGACGAGCAATGCGGTGGGCGACAATCTGGCCGGCGACATTGCCGACAGCTTTATCCCGTATCTGCGGGGACGGTTGGATAAGGCGAAACGGAACGGCAGTTATAACAATGAATTTTTGAAGGTGCTGATCGACGCCGATGCTCCGAATGCGTTCTTCACGGAAAAGCGCTCCGAGATGATGAATGGTTGGGATATCGACGGGGCGGAAAAGGCAATTGACGGTGCCTGGAAAGAGCATGAAAAAGATCCGCTGCAGGTTGAGCCGATTAAAAATTATCTGTTTGCCGGGGATTATGACCAGCAGGGAATTTACCGTTTCTGGAAGGTCACTTATGACGATGTCGGCAACTACAGCCTCGATTTCGATGCGATTATCCGGGTGTGGACGGAGAAGATCAGCGGCTTGAAGGTGGAAAACTATACGACCGATTACCTGGATTATCAATATGGCGCCGGTATTTTTGTCGAAGTGAGCTGGCCGGCGGAGAAACCTTATAAGAACCGGGAAAAACGGGTCTATTATTTTGAATACTTCAATCAGTAGGAATGGTCATGAAATACGGTAAAAATTTACGCAGATGCCGTTGGTTCACGCTGGTTGAACTGATGGTGGCGATGGGGGTGTTCTCCGTGCTGCTGTTGATGACGGTGCAGTTTTTCAACAGCGCCCAGGTATTGTGGGTCAACGCGGATCGGAAAATGACCCGGGCGAGCGATGCCCGGGTGGCGCTGGATTTGATTACCGGCATGCTGGACAACGTGGTTACCCAGGGCAGCAAACTGCCGTTCTTCATCATCCGCTCCAGGGACGGGCAGATCATGAACAACCGGATCGGGTTCGTCACTAATGCGCCGAGCAAAATTTATCAGGATGCCCGTTCCAACACTTATCTGGTGCTGTTCTGGGTGGATACCTGGTTCGAGGGGTTGGACGACGACGGGGAGGAGGATGTCTATGACATCAACAATTATCTGATGATCAGCGCGATCGGCGATAATGTCCCCGAACCGAATATCTTCGTCAAGGAAGACGGCATTTCCGCCGAGGATCAGACCCAGTTTTTCAACGTGCGTGACAAGGTTCGGGCCATCTACGGTGAAACCTATGAAGTGGTGCCTTTCATCACCAACCTGAATTTTGTACCTTTGAAATGGAATGAGGACGATGAAGTCTGGGAAGAGGTGGATCCGGCCAAGACCAATGCCAATTTGAAAGACGTGCCGTCCGGCTACAGCAATGCGATCGATTATTGGGATTCCCGCCCGGAAGCGTTGCGGGTTGAGTTGTCGTTGTTGAGCGAAGCGGATTTCCGGCGCTGGAAGACGATGGTGGAACGGGCCGGGAGCCAGGAGGATGAGACGAAAGCGGCGGCATTTCTGGTGTCGCGCGAGCAAACCTATAGCCGGACAGTCTATTGGAAACAGCGGTAATGAAGCAACTATGCAGAGGATGTAAGATGAAAAATATTGTAAAATGGCGTGGGGAAGAGGGAATCGCGTTGATCTTCGCGCTCGGCTTCTTGACTTTGCTGATGTTCCTGGCGTTGGGGTTTGCCGCCAATTCGCTGGTGGAGCGCAAAATTGCCGCGAACAACAATGCCCGTACCCAGGCCAAATATTTGGCGGAAGCGGGGTTGACTCGTGCTCTGGCGACCCTGAAGGTGATGAGCGAAGGTACTGAATTTCCGGTTATGCCGCGGGATTTTTATTATGCTTATACGGCGGACTGGAATTCCGACATGTCGGTCGGTTACAATTATGCGAAATGGGGTTGGAGCGGCGAGGACCGCGGGAAGCTGGAAGATAACCGCAAAGCCAATCCGGATTACGCCCGTTTTCTCGACGCCTTCAAATTGAAGGTGGGGGATCGTACCGTCTATTCCTTCGAGGAAGAAGATTTGAGCGTCGGGGATGCTTTCAAACGCAACGCGGACAACGACAGCCGGTTCAGTTATAGCTACATTAAAACGGGTGACCGCAATGACAGTCCGATTATCGGCCGGATTGCCTATCTGGTTTTGCCGACGACCGTCAAGGTGGATTTGGAAGAGATGGCCGGCTCCGCCTCCCGTCAGGGCAAATCGTTGAAAGAGCTTGATTTATCGGTTTTTAAAGTGGAGGAAGACGCCGACGGCAAAGCGATCGATTTGGATGAGCTGGACGACAGTTTCAAATGGCGCGGCACGGCATTCGTCGATCTTGAGAAATTCACGAAGCAGAACAGCGGCCTGGAGCAGATGTTGGCCGTGGCTTCGCTGGTGGACGAAGGATTGATCAATGAAAATGTTTCGGAAGAGAAGCTGAATGAGCAGGTTGCCCAATACGACGCGGTGCGGGGGAATCTCTGGAGTTATCTCGGCTTTCATCAGCAGGAGACGCCGCAGAAATATTACTTCTATGCCGACGGCAGTTCGTCGCAATGGAAGAAGGATGACGAACGTTTTTTCAAGCGTTATAATCTGAGCAAGCCGCATCAATGCAGCGGTTCGAATTCCGGGCAGTGTGTCGAACAGTTTTTGACCGCGGAGCCGATTCACAAAGGAGAGAAGGAGGACGTCGACAACGACCACAACAATCCGGCGGACCGCAATGTCATCCAGTTTTTCCGGATGATCGGCGACGATAAGGGATCGTTTGACAGTCTGGCCGATTTCCGGCGCCAGGTGGTGGCCAATTTCCTCGACTTCACCGACGAAGACAACACGCCGCACAGCAATATTGCGCCGGCAAGTTGGTCATTGACCAATATGCCGAGCTATACCGGCAACGAGAAGACTCCCTATATCAGTGAATTCCGGATGGATATCGTTCCCGCGTTGAAAATCAAGAAGAACGAAACGGACGAAGGGGTAAGTTATGAAGTGACTGCCCGGATTGAAACTCTGCGGATTATCGGAGAATTATGCGACTATTTCCGGGCGTCCACCGGAACCTATGATTTACAGCTTTCCGGCACGCTGACCGTCACCGCCAATTTGGGCGGGAAAAATGAAACCAAGGAGCTGCGCTTTGAGGCGAAGGACTTTACAAACTGGGTAGCCGGCGATCATCCCTATGGGTATTATAATATCGAAACCGGAACTACCAGTTTGGATAAAGTTATTTCTCAGGAATTCGTCCAGGATACCTCGGGCGATTGGAGCCCGTTGCCGATTTTGTCGATGAGCTGTTCGCTGAAATTGGACAATGCGATTTTGCGGCGGACGGTCGGTGATGCGGACAATGAAGCCGGCGTGGGCGTGGATGCTGCCAAAATCAATCGCCAGACGACGGCATGGGTGAATCTGACGGATGATTATTATCGCAATCTGGAGCATTATTTTACCGGCAGTTCGGAAATTTCCATGCAGCCGCGTCTGATTTCCTGTGAAGCCAAGGATGCCCGGCAGAACTTGAATCCGGGAGACTGGGGAGATATGCGCAGTGACGTGGTTGCGACGTTGGACAATGCATCTTTTGAGGTCAGCAATCAGCATTCCATCGGCAAGCTGAATAACTGGTTCGCGTTGTCAGACGACGCGGCCAGAGACGAGTTCAGGTCGATGCAGAAATCGCTGGAAAATTCCTCGTCGGGAGAATGGCCGGCGAACGGTAAGATCGATGACCTGGTGCTGCTGGGACGGATCAGCCGGGGCGCTCCCTGGCAGACGATCAATTTGAAAGGCTCCGGAATTGGTGCGGATTATTACAAACCGGATTTCAATTACCAGAGTGACGGCGGCAGTTTCAAAGGCGTTGCCTATGAGGACGGTGATGGCGCTTTGCTGGACCAGGTGACGCTGGGTGGCAGCAAAAAGCGCCTGTCCATCGATTTCCCGGCGCCGGTGCTGTATGCCGAACGGGATGATAAAGAGAAGATTTTTACGATGGAAGACAAATATGGCACTGCCTGGGCGAGTGGCGGCCGACTTTACGACGGCGATGACGTGGAGAAGTATGCGGATATGACGCCGTATCTCTATCAGGCTTTGTTCAAAGATGTTCTGAAGAACGACAGCAAGAATGAAAAAGGCCGGGAGTTTGCGGTTTCTCTGGTTTCCCTGATCAAGGATGAGGATGATTTCCAACGCGGGGACAACGTCGACAACAAAACCGTATTTACCTGCAGTTACGCCGGCCGGCAGTTCCTGTTGAATCCTTCCGGGCTTTTGGCGATGAAATTGAAAGATTCCAACGGCAAGGCGACCGATGAGACGCTCAGGGATTACTGGCAGGGCGACAACGACAAAGAGCAAGAGGAAAGCGTCGTCAAGGTGATGGGATTGGTGCAGACCGGCGAATTGCCGACTGAATTCCAGGTTCTGGTGGTGGCGCAGTCCATCCTCGACGTCGGCGGCATTTACGGCCGTCCGATCGATGTCACGCGCTTTGACCGAACCGGGCGGGAGCGTACCCGTGGGTGTGTGCTGGGCACCTTCGATTACGATGCGAAAAACGATGTCTATTATGATGAAATTACCGGGGAAGTGCGGCTGCTGGCGACGGTCGTTCGCAATCCTTCCAACAACGAGTTGAAAGTGGTGGACATCCGCTATCTCGACTGACGATTGCCCGGTGATTGTTGACTGGAGGTCGGCGCTGCGGTGTCTGTTCGGATGCCGCAGCGTTTTTGTCTGGAATGACGGTGAAGGTTGAACTTGGGGAGGAGAAAAGTTGGAACGGAAAGATTGTTTTGGCGAATTGGTGCGCGACCGCTACAGTTGTCGCGGTTATCGTCCGGACCCGGTGCCGGAAGAGATGATTGCGTATTGTTTGGAGGCGGTCCGGCTGGCTCCGTCGGCCTGCAACCGGCAGCCCTGGCGGCTGGCCGTCGTGCAGGAGCCCGGTTTGCGCCGGGCACTTTGCGAACGGGGCGTCCTGCCGGGCTTGTCGATGACCTGGATGCGGCAGGCGCCGGTATTGGTGGCGCTGGCGTTGGAACGTTCCCTGTTGACGCATGTGGCGGCGCCGTGGCTGTCGAAGGTGGATTATTCGCTGGTGGACGGCGGCATCGCCGGTGAACATTTCGTCCTGGCCGCCGCCGCTCAAGGCTTGGGCAGTTGCTGGATCGGCTGGATCGACGGCAAAGCGGTCCGGCGCCTGCTGCATTGGCCGCGCAGTTACAAAGTGATCGCCTTGTTTACGCTGGGTTTTCCGGCCGATGCGCCGAAGGAAAAAATACGGCAGCCGCTGGATAAATTTGTCCGGCGTGCTTGAAAAAGCAGGCCATCGGGGAGTTTTTTATATAAATCGCTCGTATCGCGAGCGTCCGCGCCGGGAGGTAGCCGGCCGCAGTCGGGAAGGCCGTTTTCGGTCGGCACAACTGCCGCGTGCCAGGACACTTGCGCATGGCAGGAAGTGTTTCGCCACTGTCCGGCCTGTTCAGCGGTTTCTGGCAAACTCGCAGCCGCAATAGTTCTGCCGGTAGAAACCGAACAGCTCGGTCAACGCCAGACTCCGTTTGAAGCCGTCCTGCTTTTTGAAATCCCAGCGTTCGTAAGCCGGAAACGCCGCGGCCGCTTCGAAAATGACCGCGGAGTTTTTATGCGGGCTGACTGTCAGGGAGGTGGTGAAACACTCATAGCCGTTTGCTGCCCTGACCCGGTCGGCATCGGCCAGATTGCAGGCGAAACAGACCGGACAGCGGCGGCCGCGTTCCGGTTCGGCGGCCAACGCTGCCGTTTGGGCCAGCCAGCTTTCGTGGTCGTACGGCACGACGAACAACGGCAGTTGGAAGTGGGTCGCCAACTGCTCCACCGCGGCCAGCCGGCGCCGGTATTCTTCGCGGCTGTCCAGGTTGGAATTGGCAAAACACAGTCCCGGCTGGCGGCCGTGCGCCAGCAGCCGTTCAACGCAGGCGACTGCACAAGGCGCGCAGCAGCAGTGCAGCAATATTTTTTCCGGTAGGATGGACATCTTTGACTCCCAAACATTTTTTCTTGCACAATGTATGCCATCTTTTGCCATTTATCAACAAAAAATAACAATTTTTACTTGCCGACCATCGTTTATCATATATAATAATACAAAGCGGCGAAGGTGCCGTTTTTTTGTGTGAATGAATCGGAAAATATGTTGAGTTTTATTGTTAGACGAGTCTGTTATTCCGCACTGGTGATTCTCGGCGTCGTGCTGCTGACTTTTCTGTTGTTCCGTTTGGCGGCCGGTGACCCGGCGGCGGCGGTGCTCGGCAAAAATCCGTCGGCGGCCGAAGTGGAGGCGCTGCGGTTGGAATTGGGCTCCGATTTGCCGTTGTTCTACGGCGACTGGCGCCGCTCGGAAGTGTTCAGCAACGTCGATTTCACCGAAGGCCGGCTGCTGCCCGGCGTCGAGAGTTCAAGCGCCGAACCGCCGTTCCGGGCCGAAGGGTTGCAGATCGATGCGGAAAATCAGTTGACGCTGAAACGCAATATCCGGCTGGCGGAACCGGTGCGGCTGGAGCTGCGTTTCAGCGGCAGGCTGGTGGTCAATGGGAAAGTCTTTGAGCATGAAACTTTGCGGACCGCCGTTCTGGAGGTACCGGCGAATGCGGCGGAGTTGAACATCGGCGGCGAGGGGGTGATCGCTTCGAGTGCTTGTTTTCGGGCCCAGGCGTCGCCGTTCGACTCGCAATTTTTCAATGCGCTGCATGAAATTTTCACGATCAAGCCGGCTTTTCCGTATGTCAGCTTTTTCAATTTCGGCAAAACGGTGGTGACCCGGGAGCCGATCCGCGACATTCTGTGGCGGGGGGTTTGGCCGTCGCTGTGGGTGATGACGCCGATCTTTCTCGGCGAACTGCTGCTCGGAATCGTCCTGGCGCTGTTGGCGACGGCCCGCAAAGACAGTTGGGTCGACCGGTTGCTGCTGCTGCTGGCGATTGCGGCGATGAGCGTCAGTTATCTGGTGATGATTATTTTCGGGCAATGGGTGCTCGGTTACTATTACAATTTTTTCCCGGTCTGGGGATGGGGCGGCCTGCGACATCTGCTGCTGCCGGTGTTGATCGGCATCGTTTGCGGGCTCGGCGGCGGCGTCCGTTTTTACCGGACGGTTTTCGTCAACGAATTGAACAAGGAATATTTGCGGACCGCCCGGGCCAAGGGATGTCATCCCGTGGTGATTTTCGGGCGGCATCTGTTGCGCAACGCGGCGATTCCGATCATCACCCGGGCCACCTCGGTATTGCCGTTTCTGTTCACCGGCAGTCTGCTGCTGGAGACGTTTTTCGGCATTCCCGGATTGGGATATACCGGCATCGACGCGTTGAACAACTCCGATCTGCAGTTGCTCAAGGCGCTGGTCATCATCAGCGCGCTTTTGTTCGTCGTCTTGAATTTGCTCGCGGATATCGCCTATGCCTGGGCGGACCCGCGGATTCGTTTACGGTCTTAAAAACTTGAAAATAATAAAACAGGAGAAAATCCCATGAACAACGACAATCTGGAAATGAAAAAATTTATGGCGGCCGAACTCAACAAAGGAGTTTCGCTGTCCGACCTGCAGAAGGAACTGGTGGAGAAGTTCAATTGCAAAATGACCTTCCTGGAATTGCGGCTGCTGGCGGCCGAACTTGAGAATATCGACTGGAGCAAACAGGACCCGGTCAAGCCGGCGGCGGAAGAGGCCGAAAAGGCCAAGGAAGCGGTGCCGGTCGCCGGTAAAACCGTCGTTGAAAAGAGCAAACTGGTGCGTCCGGGGGCGATGGCCAACGGCACGGTGAAGTTCGCTTCCGGCGCGACTGCCGAATGGATCCTCGATTCCTACGGCCGGCTGGGGCTGGACAATGTCAACGGCGAATATACCGAAGACGATATCAAGGAGTTCCAGGCCGAATTGCAAAATCTGTTTGCCTCCGGCCGCTGAACCGGCACGGAGGAGTCATGATGAGCAGAAAGAAGAAAATTTTAATCTGGAGCGGCTCGCTGCTGGGCGGATTGGCCGTTCTGCTGGTTGTCGTCTATCTGATCGCCACCAGCAGTTGGTTCTTGACCGGCATTGTGCTGCCGCGGACCGGCGAAGCGATCGGTATGGAATTGGCGGCCGAGGAGATCAGGGTCTCGTTGTTCGGCGGGACGCTGCAGGTGGTCAAATTGCGGGCCGGATCGGCTGCCGAGCCGATTGCCGTCGTCGATTCGCTCGACGCCGAAATTGCCGTCGGCGCCCTGCTGGACGGCCGGATCGTCCTGGATCACCTGTCGCTCAACGGCGGCAGCGTCACGTTGAAACGCGATCTGGCCGGCCGGTGGAATTGTATTCCGGATAAGCTGGCGACCGCCTCCGCCGGCAAACCGAAACGCGCCGCCGGCGAAAAAGGCAGCCGGCCGCTGCAGTTGGATTTGAACAACATCAAGCTGGACAAGTTGGCGTTCAAATTGGAGCTGGCCAATCCGACTTATCAGGATTCGGTCATCGAGTTGCCGAATATCTCCATCGAATTGCCGCACCTGGCCAACGGCGCTACCGCCCAGTTGCGGATTTCCAGTGACATTGCCGACATTTCCGCCGGCGAGACGATTGCGATTCGACATGGCGCTCTGGCGCTGACCGCGGAAGCCGCGCTGGCCGACGATTTGTTCCCGACGGCAGTGACGCTGGAAAATCGCATCGGGCAACTGGACGGCCAGGCCGGCGATATCGCGATGCAGGACGGAACGTTGCTGTTGCGATTGGCCGCCAGGGGCAGCAAAGAGCATTATGCGATCGAGCAACTGCAGTTTAAACAGCTGGAAGGCGACCAGTTGCGGACCAATTTTGAATTGAATGGTTCGGTCGGCCTCGATCCGCTGGAAGCGCAGCTCCATGTCGTCTTGAACCCGCTGTCGGAGGAGATTGCCGCGATCGCTTCGGCGTTTGCGCTGAAGTTCAATCCGGGCCGGTTGCAGTTCGCTTGTGCCGGCGACTGGTCGGTGACGCCGGAAAAAATCAGCGGCGTCGGTACGGTTTCGCTGGTCCGTTCCGGACTGGTGGTCATCGGCCGGGAGAATTATGAAGTGCCGGAGCTGAAGCTGGATCTGAAACACGCTTTCAGCATTGAGCCGGCCAGAAAATTAGCCGACTTGCGCGCATTTCAGTTGACGTTGACTGAAGATGGCCGGCCGGTGGTGGACTGTGCTTTGCAGCAGCCGGCCGAGATCAGCTATGCGCCGGAGGGGCGGCATTTTCCGGGCGCCGCTCCGCAATTGCGTTTGACGGTCGATCAATTCAATCTGGCGCCGGTCCGGAAATTCCTGCCGCCGGCCTTGCCGGTCAAACTGAACGGCGGGGTGTGGAACGGCAATCTGCTGGCGACGGTGGAGCCGGACAGCGAAGAGATTCAATTGTCCGGCTTGACGCAATTGAGCAATCTGGAGCTGGAACTGCCGCAGTGTCTGTATCAGAATCTCAATTTGACCGCCGCCTATGCCGCCCGGGTGGCGCTGGGGAAGACCGCCGAACTGGCCAAATTGACGGTGACGCTGAAGGAGAAGGACCAGACGTTGCTGCAGGTTGTCGCCGGCGGCGATTATCATTTTGCCGACAGGAGCGGTTCCGCCGCCGTCAAAATTACCGACGCGACGCTGCAGTTGATTCCGCTGCTGCCGTTGCCGGAAGACCAGTGCGCCAAGCTCAATACCTATGCGCGAATCCTCGATCCTTTGTCGTTGCAACTGTCGCTCGGCGCCGATTTCGATTTGACCGGCAAATCATTTCAATTGACCGCCCTGGATTTACAGGGACTCCAGCAGCAGGAATTGCTGATGCGCCTGACGGCGTCGCCGTTCGGCGGCACGTTCCAGCCGTTCCAACTGGCGGAGCCGGTGAAGGCGAAATTCCTGTTGCAGAACTTCGCGTTGACCCGGCTGCAATCATTGCTGCCGGCGGAACAGTTGCGCATTTTCCGGGGGACCTTGTCCACGTCCGGTGAAGTCGACGCCGCGGCCGATTTGAAGTCGTTCCGGATTGCCGGGGAAAGCCGGCAGGACAATCTCGATTTGATTGCCGCCGGCCAGCGGCTGGCCGGATTGGCGGCGCAGCAGCAGTTCGACGTCGCCATGACGTTGCCGGACCGGGTGAAGATCGGCCGGTTCGATGTTCAGGCCGCGGTTCAGGAGCAGCCGGCGCTGTCGCTGTCATTGACCGGCGAAGCCGATTTGACGGCCGGGGCGACCGATTTGACTCTGCAGCTGCTGCAATTGACGGAAAAGCTGCCGGCACTCTGGGTTGACAAGTTGGCGACGGCGGATTGGCTGTTCTCCGGTAAAGTGGCAGCCGCCGGGCAGGAAAAATTCCAGCGCTGGCAGGTGAAGGGGGAGCTGGCGGCCAGGGCCGGCCAGGCGGAGGCGCTGCAGCTTTCGTTCGACGGCAAAACCGCTTTGGACAGCGGCGAAGTTGCCGGTACGCTGCAATTGGAGCAGTTGAATGAAGCGCTGGTCGCGCCTTTCTGGCCGAACAAGTTGCAGAAACTGTCGGTCAACGGAGCGTTGAATGCCGGCGGCAATTTCAAACAGCGCGACTGGAAAGTCGACGGTACCGTGAACATTCCGGAATTTCAGCCGGAAAACCAGCCGCAGGCGATCCGGGGCGACCTGAAACTGATCGCCGAGCTGACGCCGGAAGCCTTCCGCTGCCGTCAACTGTCCGGAGCGCTGCATCAGGCGGAAACCTTGCTGGCCAATCTCGAAGCCAACGCCTTCTGGCCGCTGGCGGCAACCAGCACGGAAAATGGCAATGTCGTCATCCGCTCGGAAGCGTTGAATGTCGAGGCGCTGATGGAACTGTTCCGCGGTCCCGAAGCTCCGGTCCGGACCGCCGAAAACGCTCCCGAGAGCAACCCGTTCCCGACCGAAGCGGACCCGACGCCGATCCAGTTTAATTTCGGTCCGCGGCCGGTGCATCTGTCGATTCAATGCGATTCGATTTCCTGGGGACCGGCGGTCCAGGCGAATTTTGCCGGCAACGTCGATTTTCACGGTCGTGAGCTGCTGCTCAACGAATTGCTGCTGACCTTCAACGGCGCGCAGATCAATACCCGCGGAAAATTGGTCAGTACCGACGCCGATGTCGATTACGAACTGGCCAGTCAGGCCGGCGAGGTGGATTTGAAGCCGTTGCTGGCGCCGTTCCTGCCGGAAGAATTTTCCGCATTCAGCGGCAAGATGAAATCTTTGCAGGTGGCGGTCAGGGGCAATGGCCTGAAACCGCCGCGGTTGTGGGACAATCTCAATGGCGATGTCACTTTGGCGTTCAGCGACCTGGAAATTCCGAACAGTCTGCAATATACGACGCTTGGAAAATTGTTCCTGCTGCCGTTGGAGGTGATGCGCTCCATCCAGGAGTTTCTGCCGGCCACCGAGACGGTCGCCGATCTGGACAAAGCGGTGGGCGTCATCGGTTCATTTTTCAAACAGACGCAGACGATCAGCTTCGAAAACGGCGGCATCAAGCTGGCCAGCCGGGACGGTCAAATCCATATCGAACGGTGCAGCTTCACCGGTCCGCTGGTGCGCGAACTGGCGTTCAGCGGCAGTTTGGGACTGGGCAGCCGGCAGGCGCTGGACCTGGATTCCAGGCTGAATGTCGTCGGCGTGCTGATGCCGGTGCAGATCGATGGAACGCTGCAGAAGCCGGAAGTCAACATCCAGAAAACGGTGACGCAATTCATCACCGGCAACGCGGCCAATATCCTTTCCATTCTGGACGTCACCGGCGTTACCAGCGGTTCGGACGGCCAGCCGGCCGAGTGGCGCAATGCGCTGGATGGTGTCGTCAACATCCTGTCGCCGGCTCAGAAGGGCCAGGACAACGGCACCGTGCCCGATTCCGATTCTTCTTCGCCGGGCCTGCTGGATGGCGTCATCAATATTCTGAAGCCGGAACCGGAGAAAAATTCCGGTGCCGGCGACCGCAGCAAGCCGCCGGCCGGCGGTTCGCTGCGGGATATTTTCAAGAAACGCTGACCGACAGAGGAGGTGTGTTATGCGCGAAATCAGTATACAGACTTTGCAGCACAGTCAGATGATCGATATTACCGATCAGGTCAGGGAGCTGGTGCCGTCGTCGCTGACCGACGGCGTCTGCCAGCTGTTCGTCCGGCATACGACGGCGGCGCTGACACTCAACGTCAACACCGATACCGCCGTCCGGCACGATCTTTTGAGCGTGGTCAATCGTCTGGCGCCTTGGAAGGATGAGCTGTATCAGCACCAGGGCGGCAACAGTGCGGCGCATTTCAAAGCCTCTCTGTTCGGGGCATCGCAGACCATTCCGGTCCGCAACGGCCAACTGCTCCTGGGGCGCTGGCAGTCGATTTACCTGTGTGAATTCGATGGCCCGCGCGACCGGAAAATCATCGTGCAATTCCTGCCCGGCCTGACGTACGCTTCGTGAAAAGGCATCGCGCGGTTCCAGAAACGGCACCCCGCCGAAGTTGTCGGATTTTCTAATTCCGGGGCCGGAAAAGATTTTTCAATCTGCCCCACCAGGAGCTTTCGGCGCCGGCGGCCGGTTCCACCACCGGGAAGGGATATTGATCGGCCAGGATGCGCTGCGGATTGATTAACACCAGTCTGTCGGCGATATTGCAGTTATGATGCTCGATCAGGTAGTCGTGACATTTTTTCAGGCAGAACCCCCGGGTGGAACCGGCGTTGTGGGCGTCGGATGCCACGCAGTGGCACAGGCCCAGCTTCAGCAGTTGCTCCGCCTGGCGTTGGGCGCCGCGGCCGAAATTGCCGAGGAAACTGCCGGCATTGAGCTGGAAATAAGCGCCCTGTTCGGCCAGCGATTGCAGTACTTTGAGTTTATCGGCCGGGAACAGCCGTTCCGGATGGGCGATCAACAGCTTGTATTTGCGGTTCAGCAAATCTTCACAGCGTTGCGCGATGGCGTTGGGACTGATATAGGGGGTGACGAAATCGATCAGTACGTAAGAACTGTCGCCGAGCGTCTGCAATTGTTCGGCTTCTTCGAGGCGTGAAAAGTCATATTCGGCCCCGGCATGAATTTTGATGTGGTGTTCTTCGGCCAGTTGACGCAATTTTTCCAGCGCTTCCGGGTAACGCCGCCAGGCGTCGCCGGAATAATGGCTGGTCGCTGCCAGTTCGGTAATGCCGATGGAAGCGGCCTGCGCCAGCATGGCGCGGCTTTCCGCTTCCGTCTGGGCCCCGTCGTCGACGTCCGGGACGATGTGACAGTGCAGGTCAATCATGCTTCCTTATTTCCATCTGTCTGATAATAAGAATAATAGTTGTAATAGTTATAATAATTGTAATAGCCGTAACCGACCCGCTTCATATCGAAGCGGTTCAACAGCACGCCGTGCACCTTGATGCCGGTCTGCTGGAACTGGCGGATTGCACGCTGTACCGCCCCCATCCGGGTGGAACCGTGCCGCAGCACGAAAATGACGCCGTCAGAATTACTGGCGACGATGGTGGCGTCCGCCATATTGAGGCACGGCGGCGCGTCGAAAAAGATGAAATCGTAATCTGTTCCCAGCGTCTTGACCATCTTCTGGAAAGTCTCGGACATCAGCAGTTCGGAGGGATTCGGCGGAATCGGCCCGGACAGGATGACATCCAGGTGTTCGTCGACGACCTGGCGGTTGATGATCTCTTCCAGTTTGGCGTCGCCGCTCAAATAATTGACCAGGCCGACCCGGCGGTCCAATTCGAAGAAATTCTGCACATTGGGCTTGCGCAGGTCGGTATCGATCAGCAACACCCGTTTGCCGGATTGCGCCGTGATCAGCGCCATATTGGCGCAGCAGCTGGATTTTCCTTCGGAAGCCATCGCACTGGTGATCGTGAAAACCTTGGCGTTTTTCTCGGCATTTTCCGGTGTCAGATATTGCAGGTTGGTCCGCAGCAAACGGAAAGCTTCGGAAATGTGGCGGTATTTCTCGTCGATGCTGAACAGGCCGACAAAATCGAGGCGTTTGTGGCGCGGCTGCTTGGCATCGTCGGCACTGCGCCGCCGGGATTTTTTGCTGCCGGCTTCCGGAATGGTGCCGATGACCGGCAGTTTGAGCGTTTCAGTGATGTCTTCCGGGGTTTTGACCGAATCGTCGGAAATTTCTTTGAGGAAAACGACGCCGCCGGAGAGCAGCAGCGCCAGCACCATGGCGATCGCGGTATTGCGCAACGGCCGGGGACTGACCGGCGCATCCTCGAGTTTCGGATCGTCCAGGGTGACGACATTGTCCATTTTCAACAAATCTCTGATCTCGCTGGTGAAAATATCGGTGGTCGCCGTGGCGACCTGCAGCGACAGGTCCTTGTCATTGCTGGTGGCGCTGATTTCGAGAATGCGGGTATTGCGCTTGAAATTGACGCTCAGTTTGTATTTGGGCGGTTCGGTAATGTTTTTGGCTTCGCAGACTTTGGCATCCACCTTGTCGAGCACGCGCCGGGAACTGAGAATTTCCTTGTAGTCGTTGATCAGCAGATTGGCCATCATCAGCGTGGTGTAGGTCATCGACGAAGAATCCTTGCCGTCGGAGCTGTCTTCCTTGTTGTTCAGCGCCAGAATGGAAGCGGTAGCCTGATACGTTTTTTGCACCAGATAAGTCGATACGTAGAAAGTTCCCACCCCGATGACCAGGACGGCCAGTAACATGATCAGCCAATATTTCTGCACGCCGCGCAGCAACGCGGCCAATGGGACGGAATTGTTCTTCAACTGATCAAGAAATGCAAAATTCATAGAAAAAACGTTCTCATTCTATTTTCATTTATTATTTTTAAATAAGCGTCCGTTAATATATCAATGAATTATATTTGCGCAAGTTTGTTTCGGGAATAAATGTAAAGAATAATTATGTTTTGCGGCGGAATCGGGCTGCGGCCGGGGAAAATAAATTGCCGCCGGCCATGCGGCCGGCAGCAATCGGAAAGGCGGTTCAGGCATTGCGGATGGCGTCGAGCAGTTTTGTTTTGCTCTGGACGCCGACGAACTGTTGAACGATTTCGCCGTTTTTCAGGATCAGAATGGTCGGCAACATCCGGACGTTATATTCGGCGGCCAACTCCTGTTCCTCCTCGATATTGACTTTGGCGACCAGCGCGGCGTCGCCGATTTCGGCGGCCACCTGATCGATGATCGGGCCGAGCATCTTGCACGGATTGCACCAGGTCGCCCAGAAATCGACCAGGGCGACTTTACCGGCGATGGCTTCCTTGAACGTATCTTTCTTCAATTCTGTCGCATTGCTCATCATAATCCTCCTTGTGTTTATCGTACGCAAATGCGGTGAAAATGTTCGTTGGCACTTTGATTTTCACATTTCCGGCCGGCCGGGCAGCGGCGGTCGAAACTCCGGCGGAAGCAGCCTGGCCGGCTGCTGGTCGGCATAGGAGAAAATACAGCGCAAAACCGGAAAAATCAAATGCGATTATTTGAGTTCTTGCAAGTTGAATGTATCTTATTAACCAGATTGACGGGAATTCGAGAACTGTAGAACTGTTAGCGAGCGGAACGGCATATGAAGTTTATCTATTTGGATCAGGAAGGCAACGAAGTGGGGCCGCTGGCGTTGAGCGCCCTTGTGAAGTGCGTGGAAGACGATTTGATCAATCCGACGACGCAAATCCGCAACTCAATGATGTCGGAATGGCGTCCGGCCGCCAAGATTCCCAGCTTGAAGCACGCTCTGGCGCGGCAGTTGAAGCGCTGGGAGGAAAATCCGGAACTGATGCAGGACGAATCCTGGCGGAACTATATCGAGCAGGCGAAAACGCTGTTGACGCCGCAGAAGGAGAAAAGCACCGCGTTCGTCCGGAAGTACGATCCCGAGGATGCGACGGTCGGCCGCCGGCTGTCGGCGTTCGCTTTCGACCTGATTCTGATCGGCGCGGTGGCGATCATGTTGTTCGGCGTCGGTTTGCGGCGTTCGGTTGACAATGCCAGGCCCTATGCCGTGCCGCCGGAGATGATCCAGGCGAACGATTCCGGAGCGGCGGGTCCGGCGCGGAAGATTTCGACCGTGCAGCGCACCCCGGAAGGTATCGTCTGGTACCGGGGAGCGGAAAATTCGATTCTGATTCCGAGCGGCAGTCTGTGGCTGTCGATGAATTTCAGCATCCTGCTGCTGGTGCCGGCCGTATTGTTGTATTACGGCCTGACGGTCGGTTATTTTGCCCAGAGTTTCGGCATGTGGTTCTGGGGCATTTTCCTGGTCAGGGAGGAGCAGTTGCAGGAGGTGTATTTCCTGCGTTCCTTCGCCTGGACGGTCGGTATGGTCGTGCTGGGGATTTTTTCGCCGCTGTGCGTGTTTTTTACGAAGCGGGCGCTGCACGACCGGATTTGCGCGGTGCGGCTGATCAATGTCGCCGGCAAGAGCAAAGGCTGACGAAGGGACGGGTGTGGAATGAGTGACAAACCGACAATCAGAATTTGTCTCGGCAGCTCCTGTTTTGCCCGCGGCAATGAGAAAAACTTGCAGGTGATTGAAAAATACCTGGAAGAGCACCATTTGCAGGATGAGGTCGATCTGGAACTGGGCTGCTCGCTCTGCCAGGGACGCTGTGCCGAAGGCCCCAATGTGATAGTGAACAATCAGCGTTACGGCAATGTCGATCCCGGTATGATGCTGGAACTGCTGAAAAGTTGTTTCGAAAAACAATAATTATCGGGAGAGCCTGAGGCCATGAATCATAATTTTCCGGTCTTCACCGTGGAGACCGAATGTCAGGATTGTTATAAATGCGTGCGCCATTGTCCCTGCAAGGCGATCAAGGTGGTCAACGGCAGCGCCAGCGTGATGACCGATTTGTGTATCGCCTGCGGCCGCTGCGTCCGGGTGTGTCCGGCCGGCGCCAAGCGGATCCGGCCGGATTTGTCGCGGGCGCGTTTCCTGATGACCCGCAAACATAAAGTGTATGCGTCGCTGGCGCCCAGTTTCGTCAGTTATTTCCGGGGCGTTGCGCCGGAAGTGCTGGTCGAAGCTTTGAAAAAGCTGGGCTTTGCCGGCGTCAGCGAAACGGCGCTGGGCGCCCAATTGGTCAGTTCGGAAACCGGCAAACTGCTGCAGCAGGAAAACAAGGGGGTTTTCATCTCCTCGGCCTGCCCGGCCGCCGTCGACTATATCCGGAAATACATTCCGGCGATGGCCGACCGGATTACCCCGGTCCTGTCGCCGCTGCTCAGCCATTGCCGGTTGCTGCGCCGCGAATTCGGCGACGATATCGGCGTGATCTTTATCGGCCCGTGCGCCGCGAAAAAGCAGGAAGCCGACCGCCATCCGGAGTGGCTGGACCTGGCGCTGACGTTCGAAGATTTGGAGAGCTGGCTGGCCCAGGATAATATCAAGTTGGAAACGTTGACCGGGGCGGGGCAGCAGTTCGTGCCGGCAACCGCCAGCGAGGGGCGGGTGTATTCGCTGGAAGGCGGCATGAATGAGACGTTGCGCGGCGCCGCCGGGGATCGGACTTATTATCTGGCGGTCTCCGGGTTGCTGAATGTCCAGCGGGTGCTCGGCCAGGCTTCGGCGGCCAGATATGCCGATATGAAATTGTTCATCGAATGCCTGGCTTGCGACGGCGGCTGCGTCAACGGGCCGGCGATGCCGGAGAACGGCAGCGATTTGGAGGCGTTGCTGGCGACGGCGCGGCTGTTCGAGCACCGCAACAGCCTGGACCGCCCGGTTGAAGTGAAAATCGAGGATCGCATCCTGCCCGACCGCCTGCCGCCGGAAGAGATTTCCGATCTGCAGTTGAAGCAGGCGCTGATGTCGGTCGGCAAACAGTCGCCGGCGGATGAACTCAACTGCGGCGGCTGCGGGTATCCGACCTGCCGGGCTTTTGCCCGGGCACTGGTGGTCGGCAAAGCGGAAACCGCGATGTGCGTTTCCAATTTGCGGCGGATGGCGCAGAAGAAGAGCAATGCGCTGATTCGTTACATTCCGGCCGGCGTGGTGATGGTCGACCGGAATCTGCGGATCATCGAGTGCAACGAATGTTTCGCCCGGTTGTTCGATGAGAGCACGCTGCTGGCCTACCAGGCGACGCCGGGACTGGCCGGGGTCGAAGTGGCCAATATCGTCGATTTCACCGAATTGTTCGAAGCGGCGCTGGCTTCCGGCGGAGATCTGGCGCGCGATAATCAGATGGTTTGCGATAAGATAATGAATGTCAATGTCTTCACGATTGAGCCGCATCAGATTGTCGGCGCGATTGTGCAGGATGTCACCCAGTCGGAATTGCACCGGGAGCACATTGCCGAAAAGGCCCGTGAGGTGATCCAGAAAAATGTCATGACCGTTCAGCAGATTGCCAAGTACCTCGGCGAACATATGGCGGAAACCGAAATCCTGCTGCGGGAGGTGGCCAGCGGCTACCAGACCAAAAACAACCGGGGGGCCGGCGAGGGGGCGGATGGCCGCGATGAACATTGACGAAACCTTTGTCGAGGTAGAGTGCTGCCAGCGGATCAAAGACGGCGAGAGCGTTTGCGGGGATGATTTCAAGAGCGTCCGGCTGGAAAATGAGGACCGCGTCATCGCCGTGCTGTCGGATGGGTTGGGCAGCGGCATCAAAGCGTCGCTGTTGTCGACGATGACGACGACGATGGCGCTGGAGTTTATCGCCCGCAACATGGAAATCCTGCAGTCGGCGGAGATCATCATGGATACGCTGCCGGTGTGCGAATATCGTAAAATCAGCTATGCCACTTTTACCATCGTCGATGTGTTGTCCGGCGGCAAAATCAGGACGATCGAGATGGACAATCCGCCGCTGATCCATCTGCGCAACGGCAGGGATTTGCAGTGGGAGAAGCAGAGCCTGGTGTCGGCCCGCTGGCCGGACCGGAAGCTGGCGGTGGCGGAATTCAGGGCGGTGCCGGGCGACCGGATCATCTTTTGTTCGGACGGCGTGACCCAGGCCGGCCTGGGGCATGCGCCGTTCAAATTCGGTTGGCGCCGGGAGGGGCTGTTGGCCTTTGTGCAGGAAGCGGTGGCGCGGCAGCCGCAGATTTCCGCCCGCGAATTATCGCAGATGGTGGTGGCCCAGGCCTGCATGAAAAACCCGAACTACAGTTGCATCGACGACATCAGTTGCGTGGTGATCTATTTCCGGCGGCCGCGCCGGCTGCGGCTGTTGACCGGTCCGCCGTTCAAGAAGGAGAACGACCGGGATTTCGCCGAAATGGTCGAAAGTTTCGACGGCAAGGTCATCATCAGCGGCGGCACGACCGCCAATATCGTGTCGCGGGAGTTGCGGCGGGGAATTACCACGGACTGGAAGCAGTTGGGCGGGGGGTTGCCGCCGACGTCGAAGATGAAGGGCGTCGATCTGGGGACCGAGGGAATCCTGACCCTGACCGAAGTGGCCCGGGCGCTGGACGGGGACTGCAAGGCGCGGAATCTGCCGGCGGTGCGCCAGATTATGACTTTGCTGGCGGAGAGCGACGTCATCGAATTGATCGTCGGCACCAAAGTCAACGAAGCGCATCAGGATCCCAATTTGCCGGTCGACCTGGAAATCCGGCGCAACATCGTCAAGCGGCTGAAGCAGTTGCTGGAAGAGAAATATCGCAAAAAAGTTTATATCAAATATTTTTAAGCAACGGAGTAGGAAATGACCGCCGGTTCGAAGATAAAAGTTGAAATTTGTGTCGGTACCACGTGTTTCATTCTGGGCGCTTCCGAATTGCAGGAGATCGAGCAGTTTCTGCCGGATGACTTGAGGGATCGGGTGGAAATTTGCGGCAGTCCCTGTCTGGGATTCTGCCGCCAGCGCAACGATGGGCAGGCGCCGTTCGTGCGGATCAACCACGATACGGTGGTGTCTCATGCGACGATCGAGAGCGTCATCGCCAAGCTCCAGGAATTGACGGCCAACGAAAGGTGATACTGAGGAATGGATAAAAACAATGCGGTTCGAATCAAAAATGAATTGATGATCCGGACGATTCGCGGTTTTGTCGACGGTAATTTGCGCGAGATCATCGATCGGATTCCGGTCGAAATGCGGCCGCGTGAATTGCCGGCGATGCGCTGCTGCGTCTACAAGGACCGGGCGGTGCTGAAATACCGGCTGATGGCCCTGCTGGGATTCGGCGTCGAGGACGAAAGCGATGAGAGCAAGACGCTGGCCGCTTATGTGGACGATGCGTTGACGCGGACGGCGCCGGATGAGAATATTTTGAGCGTTCTGGATGTCGCCTGCTACGGTTGCGTGCAGAGCCAGTATCTGGTGACCAACGCCTGCCGCGGCTGCTTTGCCCGGCCCTGCGTTTTCAACTGTCCGAAGCAGGCGATCGAAGTGCGCGACGGCCAGGCGAAAATCGATCAGCGCAAATGCATCGACTGCGGCAAATGCACGCAGGTTTGCCCATACCACGCGGTGATCCGGGTGCCGATTCCCTGCGAGGAGGCCTGTCCGGTCAACGCGATCCACAAGCATCCGGACGGCAAGGAATACATCGACTTCGAGGCCTGTATTTCCTGCGGCAAATGTCTGCGGGCCTGTCCGTTCGGCGCGGTATTGGAGCGCTCGCAGGTCATCGACGTGCTGCGGGAGATCAAAGCCGGCAAAAAAGTGGTGGCGATGGTGGCGCCGGCGGTCGTCGGGCAGTTCGCCGGTTCGCTCGAACAGATTGCCGAAGCGCTGCAGTTGGCCGGGTTCGACCATATGGAAGAGGTGGCGCGCGGCGCGGAGCTGACGACCGAACATGAGACCGAAGAATTTTTCGAACGGATGGCGCGCGGCGACAAATTGATGACGTCGTCCTGTTGTCCGGCTTACACCGAGGCGGTGAAACGCCATGTGCCGGCGTTGCAGCCGTTTGTGTCGTCGACGCCGACGCCGATGAGTTTCATTGCCCGTGAGGTCAAGAAGGAAAATCCGGACTATGTCACCGTTTTCATCGGTCCCTGTGTGGCCAAGCGCAAGGAGGCGTTGAAGGATGGCAATGTCGACTGGGTGATGACGTTCGAGGAGCTCGGGGCGTTGTTCGTCGCGCTGGAAATCGATGTCGCGTCGCTGCCGGGGGTGAAGCTGACTCGCAAGGTCGGCGGACACGCGCGCGGGTTTGCCACCAGTTGCGGCGTGACGGCGGCGATTCTCAACGAAGCGGCGGGGCAGTGTCCGGATCAGGAAGTGCCGGAGCTGGACTCCAAGTTCATCAATGGGTTGGATCGCAAGTCGATGAAGCTGCTGCAGATGTACGGCATGGGGAAATTGCCCGGCAATTTCCTGGAAGTGATGGCTTGCGAGGGCGGCTGTGTCGGCGGGCCGTGTCGTCTGTGCGACGTGAAGCTGGCGACGCAGGCGGTCAAGAACCTGGCTGAACAGGAAGATTAAACGTCATGTGCAACAGGCCGCTCCGGGGCGTTGTACCCGGTCGCGGCCCGGCGGGTTCGGATTCCGCCGTTCGTGTCCGGGCAAGGCGAAGCCAAATCTTAAAGGCGCCAGTATTTCAGTGCTTACGGTCAGGCCATCGGTTGATCATCGGCCATCAGCTTCTGTGGCTTTGGGGTGGTAAATTATTTGGATTTGACGAATCGGAATGAATCATTCTCTTTCATGAAAAAGCATTTTGAAATATGAAGTATATATATGCTTCTTTTAATGTTGCAAAAATATATATGTGCTTATTGCTTTCGTCTTATTTGAATTAAGATGATATTTTATTAGTTTGTAAAAATTGTCTTGACATCTTGACATTTATTTAATCGGCAGTATATTTAATTTCGACTTTTAGTGTTGAACTTGGATAATGAAAGAACGATGACGCAGATGTTGGCTGTAAATATGTTATTCGATAATGTGTTGTCGTCGCCTTCACAGTCTCCGTTATTCGGCGTGCGTGGCACGACGAAGCTTGATGATGTATTACATCATCAAGCTGAAATTTTAAAGCAAGCAAGCAAGCAAGCAAGCAAGCAAGCAAGCAAGCAAGCAAGCAAGCAAGCAAGCAAGCAAGCAAGCAAGCAAGCAAGCAAGCATTATGCCAGTTTTTGCCTTGGAAAATTAATTCGGCAAAATCTTTTATTTTATTTCCTGAAAAGAGTTTTTGGGATACTGTGTCACTTGGCTCTTTTTCCGTATATTTTTGCAAGAGATTCCATTCAGGGGACCATTGTGTCCTGTTTCATGGAAGATATTTTGGGAAACCGTAAGCTTCAGAGTAAGAACTGAAGTTTACGGTTTTTTATTGTTTTGAGTCGAAGTTAAGTTTTGCCAGACATTACGGAAGACTCATCCGATAGCTTCGTCGTTGGAATGAAAAATCCCGCGACGGGGCTGCGGCATGGGAAAATTTATTTTTTCTAAGTAACGACTATAGACCCGATACAAAAAATTTCAGGACGCTTCTGGGGCTTCGCCTACCTGCGGCCGCGTACCGAAAAGGTTATCAGAGCAAAGTTGCTTGCTGCCGGGATATTTCATTATCTCCCGATGATTCCCAAAGCCAGAATGCATCATTCCACAAAGATTATCACCGAGATTCCAATGATTCCGGGATATATTTTTTTGTGTATCGACGATGTGGAACGGCAGAATTTGAAACGGCAGGAAGCGAAGTTTGTTCAAATCGAGCTTTTGCGTGAAGAGTATTATGAGAATATCCTGATACAGGAATTGAATTCTCTTCGGCAATGTGAATTGTTAGCCCGTCAAGAACCTATTCGAATCAATCCGGACATCATAACAGGAGATAAGGTATTGGTCACCTCGGGAGCTTTGGCTGGCCTGGTAACTGATGTTGTAAAGCGCGATGATAAACATGATATGATTATTGTCAATATTACTATTCTCAATAAACATATCGAATATCCTATTGCGGCGGAAACATTGAAGAAAATCACCGTTTGATTCTTCAACCGGCTCTTTGTCATTGATATTATGTATACGCGAACGGCAGATACGAAAACAGCAGACCGGATTTACGATCCCTATTTGGGGCTCTATATAAAAAAATTGTTGCCGGACCCCGGTATTCCCATATTACGAAAAATTGCAGATAAGATCTGGACCCCGATTTATACGGTTTCAGGAAGTGAAAAGCGGTTGGCCGATACATTAAGGCAAAATCATATTTCCAATTATTATCCCAGAATATGTTCAATCATATCCAATCGAAAATATGAGAATAAACCATTTTTCCCCGGAGTCGTTTTTGCCGCATTGACCGCCGAAGACCGGAAAATAATGAATGAAAATTTTCTTGTCAGGGAGATTCCGGAAATTCGGAACAGTGAAACGGAAGAACATATTTTCGCCGATATATGCTTCATGACGATGGCGGAACACATCAGCCGTTTTTATCCTTTTACCTTTGAAAAAGAATTCAGATGCCCTCAATTGGCGGCTTGGAAAGTGACTCCAATGACGATAGATGGTTTTGGCGATTGTCGTTTTGTGAGCAATGAGGAAGAAAATATTACCCAAATTTACTTCAATTTTAAAACAATTGCAAAAATTATAAAATTTAATCTGACATTATACCAGTTCAGATCCCTGTTGGTCTCAAAAGTGTTATGAATTTATCGAGTTATAAAAAGAATTGAACTATAAAAAATGCTTTAAGGGATTGAGATGTTACAGAAGCTCCAAAATGGTGAAATCAAAGTTGCGCTGATCGGTCTGGGTTATGTCGGCTTGCCGTTGGCGGTTGAATTCGGCAAGAAGTTCGACACGGTGGGCTTCGATGTGAAAGCGGAACGTCTGGAATCGTTGCGCCACGGTGTGGATACGACGCTGGAGACTTCACCCGCAGATCTGAAAGCCGCGAAATATTTGAAATATTCCTGCAATCCGGAGGATTTGAAAGACCGTGATGTTTTCATCGTGACGGTGCCGACCCCGGTGGATCAGTACAATCGTCCGGATTTGACGCCGCTGTATAAAGCGAGCGAAACGGTCGGTAAAGCGATGAAACCGGGTGCGGTCGTCGTTTACGAAAGTACCGTTTACCCCGGCTGTACCGAAGAGGAATGCGTTCCGGTCCTGGAAAGGTTCAGCGGTTTGAAATACAATGTCGATTTCTTCTGCGGTTACAGTCCGGAACGGATCAATCCGGGCGATAAGGAACATACGCTGACCAGGATTTTGAAAATCACTTCCGGCTCGACGCCGGAGACTGCCGAACTGGTCGATGCGTTGTATAACCGCATTCTGCAGAGCGGCACCCACCGGGCCAGCTGCATCAAGGTTGCCGAAGCGGCGAAAGTGATCGAAAACTCTCAGCGCGACCTGAACATCGCCTTCGTCAACGAATTGGCGAAAATCTTTCATCTGATCGGAATCGACACCAGCGAAGTGCTGGAAGCGGCCGGCACCAAATGGAATTTTCTGAAATTCCGGCCTGGCCTGGTCGGCGGCCATTGCATCGGCGTCGATCCTTATTATTTGACCCACAAGGCGCAGGCGCTGGGATATCTGCCTGAGGTGATTCTGGCCGGCCGCCGCATCAACGACGGCATGGGCAAATATGTGGCGACCGAGGTGGTGAAACTGATGATCAAAAAGGAACAGAAGGTGGCCAATGCCAAAGTGTTGGTGCTGGGGATCACCTTCAAGGAAAATTGTCCGGATATCCGCAATTCTCATGTGGTCGATGTGGTGCGCGGTCTGGAAGAGTTCGGCTGCCGGGTCGATATTTATGACCCCTGGGCCGATCCGGGAGAGGTCAGGCACGAATACGATCTGGATTCGGTCCGGGAGCTGTCGGCACTGAAACCCGGCGAGTACGATGCCATTGTGCTGGCCGTTTCCCACCGCCAGTTTGCGACGCTCGATTTCCGCCGGTTTCAGAAATCGCATGCCGTGGTTTTCGATATCAAGGGGCTGCTGCCCAAAGAAGCGGTGGATGGACGGTTGTAAATGATGAAAAAGCGAGTTGAAAATTCCCGAATCCTGGTGACCGGCGGCGCCGGTTTCATCGGTTCCAATCTGGTGGAAACGCTGTTGGCCCAGAACAACGAAGTGGTGGTTCTGGACAACTTCATGACCGGCAGGCGGGAAAATCTGGCTCCGTTCGCCTCGCATAAGGCTTTCGCCTTGATCGAGGGCGACATCCGGGACATGGCGGTGTGCCGCCAGGCGGTCGACGGCGCCGATTATGTGCTGCACGAAGCCGCATTGGGATCGGTGCCGCGTTCGATCAAAGATCCGATGACATCGACGGAAGTGAATATCAGCGGCTTTGTCAATCTGCTCTTTGCGGCGCAGGAAGCGAAAGTCAAACGTTTCGTCTATGCGGCGAGTTCTTCGACTTACGGGGACAGCAAGAGCCTGCCCAAAGTGGAAGACAAGATCGGCCGGCCGTTGAGCCCGTATGCGATCACCAAATATGTCGACGAGCTGTTCGCCGAGAATTTCAGTAAGACTTACGGGATTGAAACGATCGGGCTGCGGTATTTCAACGTGTTCGGCCGTCGGCAGGATCCGTACGGCGCCTATGCGGCGGTGATTCCGAAGTTTGTGATGAGTCTGATGAAACATGAAAGTCCGGTGATCAACGGGGACGGCAGTTACAGCCGGGATTTTACTTACATCGATAATGTGATCCAGGCCAATCAGTTGGCGTTGCTGGCGGATCGGCCGGAAGCGGTCAACCAGGTTTACAACGTGGCCTTCGGCGAACGCACGACCTTGAATCAGCTTTTCAAATATCTGCGCGAATATCTGACGGAATTCGATCCGGAGATTGCCAAAGTCGAGCCGCAATACGGTCCCAACCGCGCCGGCGACATTCCGCACAGTCTGGCCTGCATCGACAAGGCCAGGAAGCGGTTGGGATACGATCCGCAATTTACTGTCAGACAGGGTCTTAAAGAAGCCATAAAATGGTATTGGGATAATTTATAGTAATGTTATTCCCGGTTACCCTTATAATTGTTTGTCATTATGCCAATCACTACCGCTGAAAATAATAAACGGATCGCTCATAATACGATTTTTCTTTACATCCGAATGTTTGTGGTTATGGGGGTTTCCTTCTATACCACCCGGATCGTCTTGAAATTGTTGGGCGTGGATGATTATGGAATTCTCAGCGTCGTGGCCGGTATCGTCGTCATGTTCGGTTTCTTCAATACGGCTATGGTTGCAGCCACACAACGCTTTCTGAACTTTGAAATCGGCAAAGGGCAACCGGAAAATGTTTCCTGCGTTTTCAGTGTCAGCGTTGTTTTCTTCCTGCTTTTGATTCCACTGGCGGTTCTGCTGGGAGAAACGGTGGGCTTGTGGCTGCTGAACGGCAGGTTGAATATACCTCCGGCCCGGCTTGCTGCCGCGAATTGGATTTTTCAACTTACGCTGGCCGGCTATTGTTTCAAAGTCATTCAAATTCCCTATAATGCTTTGATTATCGCTTACGAGAAGATGTCTTTTTATTCGTTCATAAGCATTCTGGAGTCTCTGTTACTGCTGCTGAATGTCTGGTTGCTTTTCTTTCTCTCCGGCGACAAATTAATCCTTTATGTTTTTATGACTAGTGCAACCAGCTTGATTGTCTTCCTTTTTTATCGCGGATACTGTCGCAGGAAGTTTCCCCAGTGTCAATTTTCTTTCCGATTGAAAATGAACTATATCAAAGAAATTTTTTCATTTTCCGGCTGGAGCCTTCTGGGAACATTGGCTAATGTTGCCAAGCATCAAGGGATCATCATGATCGTCAACATCTTCTGTGGAGTCGCGGTAAGCGGGGCGCTCGGCATTGCCAATCAGGTCGGTAATGCCATCAATGTTTTCGTTGCCAATTTTCAGGTTGCCTTCAATCCGCAAATCGTCAAATCCTATGCGGCCGGAGAGTGTCATTATTTCACCAATTTAGTATTCAGTACCTCAAAATACTCTTTTTTCCTCTTATGGCTTCTAGTATTGCCATTCTGGCTGGAAGCGGAGTTCGCCTTGAAATTATGGTTGGGCAATGTTCCGGACTATGTCGTCATTTTTACGCAATTAACGATGCTCTGCTTTTTGATCGACACCATGTCCGCTCCGTTGTGGATGGCCGCCCAGACTATTGGAACAATTCGTAATTATCAACTCATCATCAGCGGTCTTATTTTGCTTTCTCCGTTATTTTCCTACTTGTTTTTGCGTTTGCATTATTCGCCGTCTTGCGTCATGATCGTTTGTTGCGTCATCAACCTTTTCTGTCATGTTGCCCGGATCGTTTATTTGAAATGCAGAATCCAATTTCCGGTCATGAAATATCTATATCGCAGTATGTTGCCAATTCTGGCCGTCTTTACCGGTTCGTTTCTTTTTTCGTTGTTGCTGAAAAGGGTACTGGTACCATTAATCCCTAACCCGCTTCTCAGTGGCATCGTCTTGATCATCGCCAGTTCACTGATCAATTTTGTTTTCATATTCCGTTTGGGATTGAGCGAAGCAGAGCGAAAGACCATGTATTCTCTATTGGCTCGCCTGCGGAAAAAATATCATATATGCAATCAAATATCCGGAAATCTTCTATGAGCAGAAAAAAAGTCGGCGTCATTACCATGCACCGGGTCATTAATATCGGGTCCGCATTACAAGCTTACGCTACTCAACAGGCAGTTGAAAGCCTGGGATATGACTGTCAAATCATCGACTACTTGTATCCTACAGAGTATCATATGCAGTGTTCGACAGAAGCGGACGATGGGTCGGAATCGATTTTTCGGGAATTCCGGAAAAATTTTCTTTCGGCATCAAAATTGTTGCAATTATCCCGCTGGATGAAACAATTTCTCCTGAATCATAAATATGTTCAAAACCGTAACCGTCAAAAAAAGAAATTTCAGGAATGG
Organism: Victivallis sp. Marseille-Q1083; assembly: GCF_903645315.1. Classification (NCBI taxonomy): domain Bacteria; kingdom Pseudomonadati; phylum Lentisphaerota; class Lentisphaeria; order Victivallales; family Victivallaceae; genus Victivallis; species Victivallis sp. Marseille-Q1083. The sequence continues at coordinate 1,023,161 of NZ_CAHJXL010000001.1, read as the reverse complement.
CAAAAATTACTGCATCGGACCCAGCCTTATAGTCGGAGTGCCATCTTGCGCCGGCCGCCATTGTTCGATATTTACATGACTGGCAGTGATCAGACCTGGAAAGCGCGCAATCTCGGAAAAGATTATTCATTTCTACTGGATTTTGCTCCAATTCATGCGCCCCGAATTGCTTATGCCGCCAGTTTCGGGGCATCCCGGTTGCCTGATAAATATCGGCAAGTCTATGCGACGTATTTAAAACAATACAGGCAGTTTTCCGTTCGGGAGCTTTCTGGTTCCAGCCTGACCGAGGAACTGACCGGACGTGTAGCTCCTCTGGTTCTGGATCCCATCTTCCTGTTGAACAGAAAACAATGGCAGGAAGTGGCAGATAAATCGGTTATCGTACAAAAACCTTATATTTTGTGTTATTTACTGGTCGGTGTTTTCAATCCTTATCCTTATGCTTTCACATTGATCGATAAAATCAGAGAACTCACCGGCTATCAGGTGGTATTCATTGGTTTTCATGGCGCTGCCGGAGCCAAAGGTTATCAAGTCCTTCCAGATGTCGGTCCTGCCGAATTCCTTCAACTCTATGAACAGGCCGCTTTGGTCGTCACCAATTCCTTTCACGGTACTGCGTTTGCACTCAATTATCGGAAGTTATTTTTTACTCTATGCAATCCTGGTCAAACCAGTGATGATCGGGTTTCCTCGTTACTGAACCTGTTCGAAGTACAGTCCAGGGGGATTCTGCCTGCTGAAATAAATCATATTACCGCCCGATCTCTGTCGTTTGACTGGCAGCGGCCGGAAAAGATTCTGGGAAAATACCGGGCATTGTCATTGGATTATCTCAAACAAGTTTTACAAACGGCATCGCCTCAAGAATTTCAATGATTACTCTTTGTAACCGGCTGTCATGTACCGGCTGCATGGCCTGCGTCAACCGCTGTCCACGGCAATGTTTATCCATGCTGCAGGATCAAGAGGGCTTTTATTACCCGCAAATTGATCAGGAGCGTTGTACTGAATGTGGATTGTGTCGTAAGGTTTGTCCGATTCTCACACCGATACGCCTCTTTTCCGCTCAAACGGTTTTCGCGGCATGGGGTCGGGATGATTTTATCCGACAATGCAGTTCCTCCGGGGGGATTTTTACCATTCTCGCCCAGGAAATACTCCGGCGCCATGGCGCTGTCGCGGGAGCGGCTTTTGACAATCAAATGGTCTTGCGTCACCGGCTGGTTCGCATGCCGGAACAATTGCCGCCGCTGCGAGGCAGCAAATATATTCAAAGCGACATCGGGATGATTTACCAAGCAGGTGAAAAGCTTTTGAAAGCAGGAGTTCCGCTTTTATTTACCGGTACGCCGTGTCAAATTGCCGGGTTTCGCGCTTTTTTGACCAAAGACTATGAGCAGTTGTACACTTGCGACTTGATTTGCCATGGTGTACCGTCACCCCGTTTTTTTCAAACTTACTTGCAACGCTTGACTGCCGGAGCGGTTGGAAAACTTGCGGATTTTCGATTCAGGGATTTAGAAGGCTGGGGCTATCGTCCCTGTCTCTGTTGGCAAGATGGACGGAAATTTGAATTGCCGGAGCGATCCAATTACTATCTTAAATTATTTCTAGGCGCCAAGAATCTCCGGGAAAGTTGTTACCTCTGCCCTTTCGCCTGTTGCGAACGGGCCGCCGATATCACGCTGGGAGATTTTTGGGGAACCGATTTATCGCCGCATCCGGCGGGGCGTTCCGGGGTTTCTATGGTCATGCTCAATACCGAACAGGGGATGTCACTTTTTTCAAAAATAAAGGATAAAATTATCTTTTATGCCCGTGATCTTTCCGCGGCACAGGCAACCAACCGGCAATTGAACCATCCTCCGCGCCGGCCACAAGAACGCGGTCTCCTCTACCGGGATTTCGATCGTCTGGAAGAGGCGGAATTTCTGCGGAAATACCGATTGGTAAGACCCCTTTTTCGAAGAATACTAAGTTCATGGAAAAACTTTATTATAAAGCAACTGACCCATCGATAGAGCTGTTTTTGATTGGCAGCCTTCGATTATTCTATAAAATATCTCAAGTAATAAAATTTTATGAATAAAGTATTGCATGTTTTGAATTCCATGAATGTCGGTGGAGCAGAAACATTTATTATGAATGTTTTCCGAAACATTGATCATTCCCGTGTACAATTCGACTTTCTATTGAATGAAAAAGAGAATTTCTATGCAGAGGAAATCGCTTCTCTGGGCGGGAAGATATTTTTCATCCTTCCACGCCATTGCGGTTTTTTACGTTACCATACCATCATGAAACAATTTTTCAAAAACCATCAAGGTGAATATATTGCAATTCACCAGCATCTTTCCTCCCTCAGTTCGATAGAACCATTGGCTGCCGCTTGCCAATTTGGTTATCCCATTCGTATCGCTCATTCACACAGCAGTTCAGCGCCAAAATCGCTGCTGCATCGCGGACTTCATTATTGCAACAAGTTACGAATCGCCGGAGTTGCAACCCACTACCTCGGCTGTTCCGATCTGGCATTGCGTTGGGTATTTGGACATACGAGTGCATTTCCCGGGGCCCAAATGGTGAATAACGGTATCAATACAGCAGCATTTGCTTACAATGAGACGACGCGGCAACGTCTCAGGCGACAGTTGAAATTGGATGGAAAGTTAGTCTTTGGCCATGTCGGACGTTTCTGTGAAATGAAAAATCATCATTTTCTTTTAAAAGTTTTTGAACGTTTTCTTCAAATCAATCCGCAAGCGCACTTGTTGCTGGTCGGAACCGGTCCTCTTCTGCCGGCCAGCCGTCAATTGGCTCAGGAGTGGAATATCGATAAACAAGTGTCCTTCCTCGGCCTGCGTTCCGATGTGGCGGAATTGTTGCAGGCAATGGACATTTTCCTCTTTCCTTCCTTCTTCGAAGGATTGCCGGTTGCATTGGTGGAGGCGCAGTGTGCTGGGTTGAAGGTTTATTGTTCCGACCGAATCACCCGGGATATAGCCCTTACGGATAATATTAAATTTCTGGATATCGCTTCTCCTGCGGAGCGATGGGCTTCTTTCATCGCTTCCGATTATGACGGATACATACGTCGGGATGTTTCTCAAATCATTGTCGATTCCGGTTTTGGCATCGGTAAAACCATTCAATTTCTAATGGATCACCTCTATTGTCCAACCCATGAATAAACGTTCCTTTCACTTCTTTGTTGCATTCATTTTCCTGATCGTTATCTCATTAGGCTGGTTGTTTTGCCAGCGGCCCGGTATGCCTGCTTTAAAAACAATGGGCAGCATCGGTTTATTGCAACTGGCTTTTACCTGTTGGAGTTGGAAGCGGCTGCAGGGCAACATGATCAATCCTTATTGCCTGTTTGTCGTTGCCGCTTACTTATTTACTTTCGGCCAGTCATTGCTCTATCCATTTGATCTGGTTTCTCCCCAGAGGGATTTGTTGAATTCTTATGTTTTGCCTTTTTCATTTCAGGATATTTTCAACAGTCAGTTGTTGACGCTACTGTTTCTGAATTTTATGCACATTGGTGCCATATGTGCCTTGAAACCGGCTTCTCAAGTTTCACTGAACTCGGAGCATCCTGGCGACTCTGCTTTGGAACGACCGCCAATCTCTCACTTCCACCAATTGTACGGAATAAAACTGGTCGGCTGGGGGTTGTTTGCCATATCGTTCCTGCCTTTTTTCGTCAAAAGTTTCACGGAATATGGCGTGGTAAAAAGTTATGGTTATGGTGCTATTTATGAACAGGAGGTCCATATCGGGCTGGCGAATATCAACTACATTTTGAGCAGTTATTTCATTCCTTCCATTTTATGTCTTTTGGTGGCATACCATACATCCCGACGGGCAAAATTCTTTTTTCTGGGTATTCTGTTGCTTGACATCATTTTTACGCTGTTTATCGGTGGTCGAACGCAGGCCGTCATCCTGGCAAGTGTTGTGCTGCTGGTTCAACACAACCTGATTCGTCCATTGAAATGGAAGGAGCTTTTGTTCGTTGGTCTAAGCGCTTATCTTTTTCTGGGATTGTTATCGGTCATCTCCGAAGTAAGAAGCAATTCCCACAGGACTTTCAGTGATTATTTTTCCAACACAGGGGAGGTTCAACGTTTCACGTCTCCAATTACAGAGACCTTCAGTGAAATGGGGAGTTCCATGATGCCGCTTGCCGCCACGATGCAGCTTGTACCCCAGGTCAGATCCCATCGTTATGGCAGTACCTTTTTTTATTCCTTGACAACGATCATTCCTAATTTGGGATTCTGGGATATTCATCCGGGCAAGGAATACGCCACGCTGGGCGATTGGCTGCAGCGAGAATTGCAACTTGGCTATGGCCCCGGTTATTCCATCGTGGCGGAAGCTTATTTGAATTTTGGAATATTCGGATTTTTCTTTATGTTGCTCTACGGGTTTGTCCTGGCCAGAATTTTCCGAAGTATTACTCCGGAGATCAGTAAAAATCATCCGTTACAATTTCTGCTGGTTATTCTGTTCTGCCAATTGGGCTTGGCAACGGTGCGCAATTCGTTCATTGCCATTGTCAGAACGGTATTTTATTACCTGCTGGTGGTTTATGCTGGTGTGACAATACTGAATCGCCATAAATCCAAGACTGCTTCGAAATTGCAGTAAAAAGTCAAATGGATCTTGTTTTTATTACAGAAGCCAGATTTCAAAAGTCGCCGACGGGAAAGATCTACCCCTTGGAGGTCAGCTTTTCCGAATGCTTATGGCAACGCTATCTGGATGTATTCGAGCATCTCTTTGTGATGGCGAGGGTTGCCGATAATTGTCCGGAGCCAGCAGCATCAGGAATCGTTTCAGGCCAAGGACGAATTTCCTTCATTGAATTGCCGTACTATGTCGGTCTTCGGCAATATTGTGAGGTCCGCGCCCAGTTGCGGGAAATGATTCGCCGCAACCTTTTGCCCGGCAGGGCTTACCTCTGCCGGGTGCCCGGCATTCTGGGGGCTACTGCGGCTCGGCTGTTGACCGCCCAGGGGCTTCCTTATGGCGTGGAAGTCGTCGGGGACCCTTGGGAGGTTTTTGCAAAAGGCGGGGTTTCCGTTCCTTTTCGTCCTGTGTTCCGCCGGATTTGTACTCGCACACTTCAGCGAGTTGTACGGAACAGTGCCGCGGCGCTTTATGTGACCCAGGAGAAATTGCAGAAAACGTATCCGGTCCGGTCCGGCTGTTTCTCGACTGCAGTTTCCAATGTTATCATTCCGGCCAGTTATCTGGAGCATTTTTCTCTGCGGTATTTTCAGCCGTCACGAACTTATCGTCTTCTGAGCATTGGTTCCCTGGCGCAATTGTATAAGGGACCGGATATTGCTCTGCAAGCAGTGAAAATTTTAAAACAACACGGTATTTCAATAACACTGGTTTGGCTGGGAGATGGAAAATTTCGTCCTTTGATGCAGGAATTGAGCGAAACGCTGGGAATCAGCGACTGTGTCGATTTTCACGGGAGTGTCGATCCGGAAACAGTCAGAGCTCAACTGCTCCAAACCGATCTTTACATCCATCCGTCCAGAACCGAAGGTTTGCCGCGGGCCGTCATCGAAGCAATGGCTGCCGGCTTGCCGTGCATTGGCACCCGGGTCGGCGGTATACCGGAACTGCTTGAGCCGGCCGCTCTGGTTCCGCCTAACGATTCCAATGCTCTTGCCGATAAAATCTGTACTTTTTTGGCCAATCCGGAATTTGTCCATCAACAGCAGCAACGTAATTTCGCCGAAGCCATGAAATACAGGGAAGAGGTATTGAAGCAACGGCGCCGGCAGTTTTTTCAGAGACTAAAGCAACTTGCTGAAATTGAATAAGCAATCTTTTAAGTAAAATGCGGCCGTTTTATTCGGCCATTCATTTTATCTGACAACAATTTCAAAATTGTCGAATCAGAGCTTTTACCAAATTAGAAAAGAGGGAATTGTCGTATGGCACAATCAAACATCAAACAATTCAATGTTACAGCAATGCTGTTGCGTTTCGCGTGGCTGCCGGTAGATATTGTCATTTTGAATGTATCTTATTTGGGGGCTTTATGGATTTGCAGTAATTTGCAGACCGGTTCTAGTGAGTTCGAACATGGCTATCACTTTTATACGGAGTACTATCAGGCTTTCATCCTTTTCCAGATTTTTCTCTTCACCATTTCCGGGATGTACAGTAAAATTTGGAGTTATGCCAGCTTGCCGGAATTTTTCTACGTCATATTCTGGAGTTTCATTTATTGTGCATTTTTTACCGGCATGGGCATTTCGGCTTTTGCGCTTCAAAATATTCCGTTGGGGATTTATCCGCTGGTTTTCTTTTTTAACACTACTTTCCTGGTGGCACCGCGGCTCAGTCTCCGAATCGCACGATTGTTGAAGGTTTATTGGAATTATTGTCGTTCGTTGCCCCTTCTGCCTCAAGCTCATGAAGAAGAGTCCTCGTCGCCTCCGACTATGTTGATCGGAGCGGGTTACGCCGGCCGAAAACTTCTTGCCGAAATCGGTCATTATAATAATCTCCATGCCAAACCGGTCGTTTTCATCGACGATGATCCGCTAAAGCGCGGTATGAAACTCAATGGCATACCGGTTGCCGGCGGACGTGATATGATTCTTTCCGCTGTGGAAAAGTATAAAGTGGAAATCATCGTCGTCGTCATGCCTTCTGCCAGCAATGAAGAGCGCAAGAAAGTGTTGGAAATTTGCAGCCAGACGAAATGCAAATTGTTGACAGTTCCGAGCCTGCGCGAAATCCTCGAAGAAAAAGTTACCGTCAATCAGATCCGCAATGTCGAAATTACCGACTTGCTGGGACGGGATGAAAATAAACTGGACCTGGAACAGATAAAAACGTATTTGACGGGGAAAACCATTTTGATTTCAGGCGGTGGTGGTTCCATCGGTTCCGAACTCTGCCGTCAAATTGCCACTTTCAACCCCAGATTATTGATTATTTTCGATATTTATGAAAACAACGCTTATGACATCGAATTGGAGCTTCGTCGCCGTTTCCCGGAGTTAAAATTGGAGGTGCTCATCGGCTCTCTACGCGATCCGGAACGGCTGGAAGAAGTTTTCAGCCAATATCACCCAGAAATCGTTTTTCATGCTGGAGCTCACAAGCATGTGCCGTTGATGGAACATTCCCCGAAGGAAGCGATCAAGAACAATGTATTCGGGACCTATCATCTGGCCAGCATTTCCAAGCAGCACAAAGTCAAGCGTTTCATTTTGATTTCTACTGACAAAGCAGTCAATCCGACCAATGTCATGGGAGCCAGCAAGCGTCTGTGCGAAATGATCATCCAGTCGTTGAACGAACCCGGCCAGACTGAATTTGCCGCCGTCCGCTTCGGAAATGTCTTGGGCAGCAATGGCAGCGTCGTTCCTCTTTTCAAACGGTTGATTCGAGAAGGACGGCCTCTTCCGGTAACTCATCCGGATATCACCCGATATTTCATGACCATTCCGGAGGCTTCCCGCCTGGTGCTGCAAGCCGGAGCGATGGCTCGCGGCGGGGAAATTTTTATTCTCGATATGGGTAAGCCAATCAAAATCCTCTCATTGGCAGAAAATTTGATTCGCCTTTCCGGCCTGACGCCCTATGAAGATATCAATATTGAATTTATCGGTTTGAGACCGGGTGAAAAACTCTTTGAGGAGCTCTCACTGGCGGAAGAGGGTATGACCAATACTCGGCATCAGAAAATATTCATCAGCAATCCGATTCATTTTGATCGCGAGGCTTTGCTGGCTCGGCAGCTTCCTCATTTTCATGAGATTATCGAGAATGGTGACGACGCTGCTTTGCGAATTTATCTGGAAGAAGTTGTATCGACTTATCATCCCATTAACTAATTTCAATAAAACAATGTTTAGTCTAAAGGAAAAAGATGAAAACTTTGCCGCGTATTTACCTGGCCTCCCCGCATATGAGTGATGAAGGATTCGAAAAACAGTATATCCAAGCAGCGTTTGACAGTAATTGGATTGCACCGCTGGGAGAAAATGTTGACCGTTTCGAACAGGAACTGGCAGACAAAGTCGGTTCCAGCCATGCAGCGGCGCTGAGTTGCGGCACGGCGGCCATTCATATGGCCTTGAAAGCTGCCGGCGTCGGCCAAGGTGATATCGTTTTTTGTCAATCTTTGACTTTTTCAGCTTCGGCCAATCCCATCATTTACCAGAATGCCATACCGGTTTTCATTGACAGTGAACCGGATACTTGGAATATGTCGCCGGATGCCTTGGAAAAAGCGTTTGCAAAATATCCAAACGTCAAAGCTGTCATCGTCGTACACCTTTATGGTCTGGCTGCAGATTTGGACCGGATTATGGAGTTGTGCAGGAAGCATGGAGTTTGCTTGATCGAAGATGCGGCTGAAAGCCTTGGTACGCTTTACAAGGGCCGATACTCCGGAACTTTTGGCGATTATGGTGTTTTCAGCTTCAACGGCAACAAAATAATTACTACCTCCGGAGGAGGAATGCTGGTTGCCAATCAGAAAGATTCCGCGGTGGCTGCCGAACGAATTGCAAAAGTTCGTTTCTGGGCAACGCAAAGTCGGGATTCCGCGCGCCATTATCAGCATTCGGAACTGGGATACAATTACCGAATGAGCAACGTTCTGGCCGGAATCGGTCGTGGTCAACTCAAGGTGCTGGATCAGCGTGTAACTAAAAAGCGGCAGATATTTGAATTTTATACGCAAGCATTCTCCACTGTTGCGGAAATTAAAATGATGCCCGCCAATGATTGGAGTTATTCCAATTGCTGGCTTTCCTGTATCACGCTTTCGGGATCCAGGGTCAGGCCGCTTGATGTCATGTTGGCGCTTGAAGCGGAAAATATCGAATCCCGTCCGATTTGGAAACCCATGCATCTGCAGCCTTTTTTCCGGGACTGTGACTATATTGATCACGCCGGTATTGCGCAACGCATTTTCGAAAACGGCGTCTGTCTGCCTTCGGACACCAAGCTGACTTTGGAGGAATTGCAGAAAATTGTGTCAATTATCAAAAAATTATGGCACTAAAACAATTGCTGGCCTTGTAGAAAAAACGATGAAAATATTATATGTGATAAAAACCAATCGAGGCGCCAAATGGGCTTATGAACAAGCTCTATGGCTGTTTCGACATGGGCTTGATTTGACGGTTGTCATTCCGGAGGAGTCCGGGGATTATGCCGACCTCTATCGATCTGCCCGGATCAAAGTTATCCGGGCAGACTGTTCGTTACCGGTTTCCAAACCATGGCTTTTATCCCGTCGAATCAGGACAATCCGACAAATGGTCGAAACGGAACAGCCGGACCTTATTCATTGCCATTTTGTGACCAATATTTTAATGATGCGTCTGGCGTTGAGAAATTCTTCTATCCCGCGATTGTTTCAGGTTCCGGGACCGCTGCATCTGGAAAGTTGTATTTTCCGTAAACTGGATGTTTTGTCCGCTACTGCAGCAGATTATTGGGCTCCTGCCTGCCGGTTGAGTTTTCAGAAATATCTCCAGGCTGGCATCAGCTCGAAACGTCTTTTTTTAGCTTATTATGGAAGTGAAAGTTATGCGAAAACATTCGAAACAACCGGACAATTACGTTCGGAATTCGGGCTTTCTCCGGATAGTCGGCTGGTCGCAATGGTTTGTTATTTCTATAAACCCAAGCGTTATCTGGGACAGAGGTACGGGTTGAAAGGTCATGAAGATTTCATTGATGCCATGCGTCTGCTCCTGCATGATTATCCCGACATAACTGGAGTCATTGTCGGCGGGCCTTTCGGCACCAGCCAACGTTATATGGAACAGGTACAGGCTTATGCCCGCCGCCGATGTGGCGATAAGATATTGTTTACCGGATTCCGGAAGGACGTGCTGCAGATTTACCGGGAATTCGATGTCGCGGTCCACCCTTCACACAGTGAAAATCTGGGAGGAGCTGCTGAAAGTCTAGCGGCGGCAGTTCCGACCGTTTCCACCGATGTCGGCGGCTTTCCGGATATTGTCATTGACGGCAAGACTGGATATACCGTTCCGGCCAAATCGCCTCGGCGGCTTGCTCAGGCGATTGAAAGAATGTTGATTGACCCAGAACAAGCTACGCAAATGGCCCTTCAAGGGCAACGAGAAGTTAGAGAGCTGCTTGATTTGGACCGAACAGCCGGCCTTATCGAAGTTATTTATTCCCAAATTCTGCAATCGGAAAAATGAAGAACAACGATTGGTAAAGCCGATTCGGTTGGTGGCAGTCATTCCGTTGTTTTCGGAGATAATTGAAATCAACGCACATTTACAAGCATTTTTTCTATGAATTATTCGAACCGCTCCTGTTTTTCGTTCACCATCCCCGGCTTGGACAAAATATTTCCTCTGTCGGCAATGCCGTGGGGCTTGGTGGCGATTTGTCTTTTTAGCTTGGCGATACGAATCTTCTGCTGGTATATGGAATCCACGGTTTCCAGAGACGGCATCCTTTATTTGAACATGGCTGAAATCTGGTATGACAAAGGTCCGGCGGGGTTACGACTTCTAATCCGACAAAATATTTTTATTCCTCCTTTTTTTCTTTATCTCATTCGGGTTTTGATGCACGTGGGATTCGCGGCAGAAACCGCCGGAATTATCATCAGTATTTCAGCCGGAACTCTACTGCCGGCAGTAATTTATCGCATCATCAGGGTTTTCCCGTCGACAGAGGAAATGGGATTGGCAGGCGCTTTGCTTATCGCAGTCGCTCCCGGAGCCGTTGAACTATCCACCGAAATTCAGCGCGAAAGCCTTTATTTATTATTTTCCGGTTTGGTCATCTGGTTTATGCTTCTTGCGCTAAAGCAAAGAAAAAATATCTATTTCGTGCCTGTTGGTCTCTGTATTGCTCTGGCTGTCTGGACACGTTACGAAGCTCTGGAATTTCTTCCCCTGGCAATATTCGGTATTTTGATCAATCTCTGTTATCAAAAACAAACTCTATGGCAGGCGGTACAGGCTTTGATAATTTGTTTGTTTTCTACGATTGGCTGTTTCCTTTGGTTGGCGCTTTTGATGCAACTTCCGTTGGAAGTTGTTGCTTTTTATCGTAACCGCGTTGATTTACTGTTTTCTCTTCTGTTCGGAGGAGCGTTCTGATGCAGGCGTTTAGCGGAATTCTTTTCGAACCGCTGATGGTTACGGCAGTGGCTGGAATGATTCTGCTCTGCTTTAGCCAATGGAAAAAGCGGAACGCTTTCTTCTGGGTGGTTGCAGGTGGCGTCTTTTTTTTGATTCTCTGGCGATTATATCTCGGTTCCTCTTCCTCATCCCGCTATACTGCAATTTTGCTTTTTCCCGCAATCATCTTTACGGTATATTTGCTTTATTTCAATATTTTCGAGCGTTCTTTTTCCCGGTTCCTCCTGCTCATACTGGCCATAATCTGCCTGGGAAAAGATTTTCATTTCAACCCTTATGACGATTGTATTCCCCGTATCGGCGAGTGTATTCGAGCGGATTCTCTACAGCATGCCGGGGCAGCCATTCTTCTCGGAGACGCCAAAGATGCCCGGCGTATCGAGTATTATGCCGAGATTGGAGCAGTCGCACTTCCGGAGGCGACTTTGGAACAGTGTCGGGATTTTATCCTGGAGCAAAGCAATGCTTATCGGCATGTTTATGTCGTCGTCAACGAAAACAGCGATCGTTCTCCCACCCTGGCTGAAGAGCTGGGAATTCCTCCGGAACAATGGCAGTTCGTCGGGTCTTTTTTCCGCAATCGGAGTCAGCGCAAGAAACTCAGCGTCTACCGCTATTCTCCGGAAATGCCCGGCGGAGAGTTTACCGTTCTCAATGGAAAATTTTTTAACGGTTCGGCAGGACAATGCAATTCAACTCTGCCATTGAACGGTAATTTCGAAAAAGAAAACCCAATGCCTCAGTCCAGTTTGCCAACCGCCGATCAATGGGGTGCCGGGCTGGAATTTTTTCTCCAGCCGAATTTGAAATTTCCGGAGCATTGGAGTATTCGCTCCACGTTTGGTTTTGCTCCTGACTGTAAGGCTGAAATTGAGCTCAGCTCCGACGCCATCTCAGGACATTATTCCCTACGCATGGCCAGCCGTAATTTAATTTCCATTTATACCAAAGATTTTATTCCGGCCGGCGATTATCGGTTGCATCTGCTCATTCGAGGATTGCCAGGGTCTTATCCGGAAATTTTCCTTACGTTTTACGACAGCAAAAAGCGTTTTCTAAGTTATCGCAATCTTTGCTCTCTGCCATTGAGAACTTTCGGCATTATAAAGTGTACCATTCCGATATCGGTTCCTACCGGTCAACAGTTTAGAATTGTTTTGGCATTGCATCAGGGGGAAGTTTTCTGGGATGGCATCGCATTACAGCCGGCTGCCACCTTGCCGGGACAGCTTTCTTTGTCCGGTGGAATAACCGGCGACGATCGGGAGTTATCAAAGTGAGGAAGACAAAATATTTTTATTTCGGCGTCAAACGTTTTTTTGATTTTACTGTTGCTTTGTTGCTTCTGTTACTCACATTTCCCCTATGGCTGATCATTGCAGTCGTCATTTACGGAAAGATGGGACGCCCGGTTTTGTTCTGTCAGCCCAGGCCGGGGAAAAATGAAAAAATATTTCTCTTATATAAGTTTCGTACCATGTCAGATCAACGGGACCAGACCGGGCGGCTGCTGTCCGACCGGGAGCGGTTAACGCCTCTGGGCAACTGGCTGCGTCATACCAGCCTGGATGAACTGCCTCAGATGTTCAATGTCCTGAAAGGAGATATGTCGTTGATCGGACCGCGTCCGCTGCTGACGGATTATTTACCGTTGTACAACGATAGGCAACACCGGCGTCATGACGTGCGTCCGGGAATTTCCGGCTGGGCACAGGTTAACGGGCGCAATGCCCTGTCATGGAGCCAAAAATTCGAATTTGATTTGGAATATGTCGAGAAATGCGGTTTTCAACTGGATGCCAAAATATTTCTGTTAACGCTGTTCCGGATTATCAGAAAGGAAGGGATTTCCGCTGATGGAGAAGCGACTATGAAGAAATTCGGCAGCGAGGAGAAATGATGATTTATCTATTGGGCGGAGGGGGGCACGCCAGCGTACTCATTGATTTGTTGCACTTGCAAATGCCTCAGGAGGAACTTGCCATCCTGGACGATAACATTCCTGTGGGAAGTTATATCAATCGGACTCCAGTCGTCGGCTGCATCGCCGATTTATCAGAATCGTTTGTCGGTCAGGCCGTAATCGCAATCGGGAAAAATGCCATTCGGCAAAAATTGGCAGAACGTTTTCCCAAGGCGAATTGGGTTCGTTTGATTCATCCCCGCGCAATTCTATCCCCGTCTGTGCAAATCGGCCCCGGTACGGTAATCATGGCGAATGCCGTCATTCAATATGGCTGCTCGCTTGGACGGCATTGCATCGTCAATACTGCCGCTACAATTGATCACGAGGGTTGCCTGGCTGACTTTGTCCACCTTGCACCCGGTACTCATCTGGCAGGGAACGTAACGATTGGGCAGGAAACATTTCTTGGCACCGGCGTTGCAGTGATTCCCGGAATAGTCATCGGGAAAAAATGTATCGTTGGTGCCGGGGCCGTAGTAATTCGCGACGTCACCGATGAGGACACTGTTGCAGGCATTCCGGCCCGCAGCATTCACCCATGATGAAAAATTGACCATTTGTAATGGAAGGAGGAAATAACCAAAGAAAATTCAGCAGTACTTCAGGCGTTGCCGGCCCTGTCATCGACGACAAAACTCTTTCACAGACCCCATAACATCACAGGAGCTATTTATGAAAAGCCGTCAAATTTTTCCTTTCTGCTTGGCAGGTGTGACGATTCTTACACTCGCTTTTCAAGTATCATGCCGCAATACCGCCCACAATTCGGAAATTCAACCGGTAAATATTGAAAGTGTTGTCAATACCAATCCCGCACCTGCGGCGGATTTGCTTTTTTCACTGAATACATCAGACTTGCTGCATCAGGAAACTTTTCCGACTGCGCAAACGGAATACGTTTTACAGTGTCCTCAGAATTGGAAACTGAATCGTCAACACCTGACATCCGGAAACGCTTGGCCGGCAAGACTTGAGCTGCTGCCCGAACAAAATTCCTTGCTTTTGGAAAGCAATGATTTTATTGTCATTTACAACCAGCAGCCTCTTCCCTCCAATCAAATTTACCGTTTGGAAATAATGGCAGAAGGCGAGGGAACTATCAAACCGTTTCTTTATACCTACGGGGATAAAAATGCGATTATTCCTTTCGAAGAATTGGAGTTCCCTGCCGCCGATCGATGCAGTACGATGTCTTTGGATCTGACTGCACGTTCCGACGCTGCCACACGTTTTGCAATTGGCTTCAGGGGCAAACTCATCATTCGAAGCTTGAACTTGTTCTCAGACAATTTTCAGGCGGCGATACAAAAATAACCGTTACCAGAGAGGTGCCGGACAAGCCGGCTTTGACGATTGACAAAACCGGTAATGTCCGGATCGCGGAATTTTTTACTGACGGATCGTTTTCGAGCAATTGGAAAAGATTGATTTTCTGATACGGTATCGTGGCAGTTGAAAAAGCATCATTTGCTATTTACCAGAAAAGGTGACGAAAAGGTTTGGAAAAAGAAGCATTCGAGAAGGAAATAACCTCTTTTCAAAAGGTTTTCCTTTCTCAAATCTTCTAGATAGCCGGCAGTCCGGGCTGTTAACCGGAGCTTTTCGTTTCCTCAAATATTCGAATCATCTCCCTCTTTGCAAGAAAATAAAAAATCAGGTTTCATAAGGTTTCCCAATGAGTATTACAGAAGTTTTGATCCTTCTTTGCGCTCTGTGCGGTGGCGGAGCTTGGTATTGCTGGTGCAAAAAGAAATGTGGTTACGGTCTACAGGAGTTCTATTTGAAATCTTCTTCCAATTGTAAATCCCGGCGGCAATCTCTTCAGAAAGATAATGAGTTTGATGACGGGAAAAAATAAAACTGATTTTTTATTTTTATCTGGCGAAGCGGCAATTAGTGATTGTCGAATCCGACCGACTCGTCGTTTGACGAAATCTGGTGATATCGCCGATGGTGTGGAGGCGTTTCCTCAAGCTGGATACTTTGGTTAGCATGTTTCAAGCCCCGGTATTGTTTGGGAGTTAACTTGTTTGGATAAGGACAAACGGTAGCCGCCCGCTGAACCGCATCCAGGTACGACCTGGAGCGGTTATTTTTTTACATCATCATGCCGGGCAATGAAATTCCTTTGATTTTCTTGAACAATGACACCGCATAGGAATCGGTCATGCCGGCAAGGTAATCGAGCAGCATCAGCAAGCGCAGATAGCTGCTGCCTTTCCACGCCGGGTCATCGACCGGGCAATACCGCTTCGGCAGCAATTGCAGCAGCTTCCGGCTGCGGTCCGAAGCGCGGCCGAACGCGGCTTCTTCCAGCGCCGGCACGAAAGTATCCAGCAACCCGAACGTCAATTCGTAACCGGCCGCCTCAATTTCCACGGCCCGTCGGAAGGTGTAAACTTCTTCGATGCTGCGTTGCAGTATCTCTGCCAATACCGGAGCCGCCGGAATCAGGTGAATCAGCGGCTGTTCGAGTTCCCCGGCCAGAATGGCGTCGTGATGCCGCTCAAATGCCTTGATGATCTGGTCGATCAAAGTGCCGAGCGCCTTGGCGCGCAGCATTTCCACTTTGCGTTCGGGATCGTGAAGTTGTTGAACTTTGTTCCGGGTATCGCCGTCGTCGATGATGGCCAGAAAAAGCCGTTCGATTTCCGGGTATGGAATGATTTTCAACGCGTGGCCGTCTTCGAAATCGATGATGCGGTAGGTGATGTCATCCGCCGCTTCCACCAGAAACGCCAGCGGATGGCGATACCACGAAAAGTCTTCTCCCGCCCTCGGCTGCATGCCGGTTGCTTCCGCCACCAGGCGAAACAGCTCCCGGTCAGCCTGGAAAAAGTTGAATTTCTTGTGATTGGCGCTGCCCGGATACGGATATTTGGCGGCGGCGGCCAGCGTCGCGCAGGTCAATTGCATGCCGCCGTAATTGTCCGGCATCTGCAGGCGGGCCAGCACCCGGAAACCTTGCGCATTGCCCTCATAACGCCGGAAATCGGCGCATTCGTGCTCGGTCATGGTTTGCTGCAGCGTGGCGGCGACGGCGGAATGGGTGAACCAGTGACGGATCGCCTCTTCGCCGGAATGACCGAACGGCGGATTGCCGATGTCATGGCCGAGCGAGGCGGCGGCGCAGATGGCGCCGACATCGCTCGGCTGCAAAGGCGCCAGGTCGCCGTGGCGGCAGATGAAGACGCCGGCCCCGGCGCCGAGCGACCGGCCGATCGAAGCGGCTTCCAGGCTGTGGGTCAGGCGGGTGCGGACGTAATCGTGCTCGGCCAGCGGAAATACCTGGGTTTTGTCCTGCAGGCGGCGGAACGCGGAGGAGAAGATGATCCGGTCGAAGTCCTGTTGGAACGGCGACCGGCCGGGCTGCAGCGGTTTCGGCTGATCTTTGCCGAGCCGTTGGAACGATAAAAGTTGGGACCAGTTCATGATGTAAAGCCCTAGATAAAGGATTCGAATTGCAGGTTCGGTTTGAATTCGGCCGTTGCGGCGGCCGCCAATTCCGGCGAAGTGATGCCGGTCAGCAGTAGCCCCGATTCCAGCCCGCTCCAGTTGGCGCCGCGGATATCCGACAGCAGCGAATCTCCCAGCATCATGACCCGGCGGCGGTCGTTGAGTTGCAACTGGAATTTCTGCCGCAGCCGGTGCAGGGCATAATCGTAAATGGCCGGATAGGGTTTGCCGAGGTAATGAATCGGAATGTCAAGATTCATCTCCGCCAGCAAACTGGCGATGAACCGGGCGACGCCGCCGGCGCCGATGCCGAAATCGCCGTTCGGCGCGCCGGGCCAGCAGCCGTCCGGGTTGGGAACGATGAACAGGCGGTCCGGATGACGGCGGAAAAAATTGAACACTGCCTGGATATGATCGTACCAGTCGTAACGGCCTTCACCGCAAATAACGCCGGTACAGGAGTCCAGCTCCGCCAGTTCCCGGGTCGGCTGCAAACCGGCGCGGAACGCATAACAGGGGTTGCCGAGGTCGCCGAGAATGAAAAACTTCTGGTCGTGGAGCCGTCGTTCCTCGACCACTTCGACGAGCGCGTCGGCGCAGGAAAGGATCTCTTCCGGGGCGATTTTCAACCCGTTGCTGGCCAGCAGCATGCTTTTTTCCAGCGTCGAATGGTTGCCGTCGTTGGTCAGCAGAAAAAACGGGTAGCGGTTTTCCCGCAGCCACCGGAGCATCTGGTCGGCACCCGGCATCAGGTGCCGGCCGGCGATCAAAGTGCCGTCGATATCGAAAAGGAGCGCCTGATAACGCTCCTGATTTTTAACCCAGAAATCGAGAAATTTCACGACCGGAGAGCTCCTTCCTTAACCTTGAAATCCCAATTCGCTCAATACGCCGGCCACCGCAGCCGACGCGTTGTGAATGGTAAATGCGCCGAATTCCCGGCGCCGCGGATAATTGCCCCGATAAAATTCAAAACAACCGGGATCCCGGCGCAATGCTGCGTCGTCCCGGCGGACATCATAGGAAAAATTGACCGCCCGTTGCAATTCTTCCGCCGGCGGCAGGCCGTCCGGCAGATGCAATATGCTTCGCGGCGGCGCCGGCAGGTCCGCCGGCCGGAAATCCCGCAAGGGCAATTGAAAAAATTCCGCCAGCGCCCGGACCACCTGCGCGGTGCCGTTGGCTTTGCCGTCGAGGGAATACCCGGCGATGTGCGGCGTGCCGAGCCAGAGCAGCTCCTGCAGCGTCCGGTCGATCGCCGGCTCATTTTCCCAGACATCCAGTACCGCGGTCAGCGACTGCCGCTGCAAAGCCCGTTTCAGCGCTTCGCTGTCGACGACTTCGCCGCGGCCGGAGTTGAGCAGCAGAGTTCCGGGCGGCAGTTGTTCGAAGAATTTCTCGCCGGCCAAATGACGGCTCGGATGACGGCCGCTGTCGACCAGTGGCACATGCATGGAAATTACATCCGCCTGCGGCAGCAGGACGTCCAGCGGCAGGAAGCGGCCGTCCTGTTCCCGTTCCGCCCGGGGCGGATCGTTGAGCAGGACGCGCATGCCGAGGGCGCGGGCCGCCGCTGCGACCCGGCTGCCGACATTGCCGGCGCCGATGATGCCGAACGTCAGCCCGGCCAGCGGCCGGTGAAAGTGGACGGCGTAGTTGACCAGTACGCTGACGACGTATTGGGCGACGCTGGCGGCGTTGCAGCCCGGCGCATTGCACCACCGGATGCCCCGCCGGTCGAGGTAATCGGTATCCAGGTGGTCGATGCCGATCGTGGCGCTGCCGACAAAACGGACCCGGGAGGCCGCCAACAGCGCGGCGTCGCAACGGGTCCGGGTCCGGACCAGCAATAAATCGGCATCCCGGACATCGGCGGCAGTGATGGCGGCGCCGGGCAGATAACGCACCTTGATCCCGCAGGGTTCAAGAACCTGGGCGAGGAACGGGATTTTATCGTCGACGATGGCGAGCATAAATGCGGCCGGCTCCTTTCGCGTCAAACCAGTTTCAACAGCGCGTCGCGGCCGGACATGCCGGGGCGGAGGCCGAGGTTTGCGGCGGCACTGCTGCAGGCCGCCACCGGCGCGGCAAGCATATCGTCGAATGTTTTGACGCCGCGGACGATGGCGACGTGTTCCCGCATTTTATCGGCCGTTTCGATGTTGAAATAACCGCAGCCGAGAAAGCCGCGGGCGCCCTGCAGCAACAGAATGGTACCGTGCTCCGTCGGAATTTGGTAGCCGGTAAATTCGTGTCCGTCGATTTTGATCGTTTCAACCATGCTAAACCTCACAAAAAAGATGAGAGTAATCTTGTAAAATTGCCTTTGAACGGTTATCTTCATAGAAAATATAGGTTGATTGTGACTATTCAATGAAAAATTCAAAATTTTGGAGAGAAAAATGGACGATTTGAATAAAAAAATTACCGATCGTTTGGAAGAATTGCGGATTCATCTGCAGGCCGACGGCGGCGATTTGGAGATCATCGGCATTGATGGCAAGGTGGTTCAGTTGCGCCTGCAGGGAGCCTGCGGCTGCTGTCCGCATGCGACGATGACGATCAAAAATGGTCTGGAGCGTATTCTGCGTGAAGAGATCGATCCGGAAATTGAGATCGAGCGGGTGATCTGACGCCCGTGGCGGAGGGAAAGGGGCCGGCAGTGAATGATTATCTGATACGCGGGGTTTTGAAAGCGTTTAACGTGCGTTTTGTGCTGGCGGGGACGACCCGGCTGGTGCAGGATGCGGTTATTGCGCACGATACCGACCCGGCTGCCGCCCAGATCTTTTCCGATGCGCTGACGGCGGCGGCTCTGCTGGCGCCGCTTTTGACCGGGGAGGAACGTTATACGATCCGCTGGGAATATCCCGGTACGGCCGGGGGGCTGCTTGCCGATGTCAACGCCGCCGCCGACGTGCGCGGTTTGCCTTCGAATCCGCATTTGATGGCGGAGGGCGACCGGGCAGACAAGGAAAAACTTTTCGGTGACGGCGACGGGATGATTGCCGTTACCAAGTCGGTGGCCGGCAAAGTTCTCAATACCGGCCAGACCAAGGCGCCGCTGGCGCAGCCGTCGGCGGACATCGCTTTTTTTCTGTCGCTCAGCGATCAGGTGGAAAGCGAAATGGTCACGGTGACGCGGTTCAATGCGGACCCGGCCAATCCGGTGCATACTGCCGGAGGGATGCTGTTGCAGGCGATGCCGGATTGTGATCTTGAGCGTTTTGAAGTGATGCGGCGGAAGTTGGGACAGCCGGCAGTGAAGGAGTTGCTGCTGAACAACTGTTCGCCGCTGGAAACACGTTTGCGGCGGATTCTGGCCGAATTGCTGGCACCGGATTCGCTGGAGGAGGCGGACGTCAATTATGAATTCGGGCCGGAGCCCGGATTCCGCTGCAGTTGTTCGGAGGAGAAAATGCGCCAGGCGATGCTGGTGCTGGGGATGGACGATTTGAAGCAATTGTTCACCGAGCGGGACAGTGTGGCGGTTTGCTGTAATTTTTGCCGTCGGAAATATACTTTTACCCAAAAAGATTTCTTTTCGACGTAATTGGCGTTCCGGGAGCGGAACAATTTTAGCTTGAAAGTGTCTAGAGGAAATGGCGGGAAAGAAAAATATCGCCCAGCGCAGTGATGAAGAGCTGGTTGCCGACTTCAAAGCCGGGAAGGTCGAGGTGTTCGATGAGATTGTCGATCGTTACTCGGCGCGGCTTTATCAGACCAGCTATGCTTTGTTGTCGGATCATCACGATGCCGAGGAGGTGGTGCAGGATACTTTTGTCCGGGCCTATCGGGCGTTGCCGAATTTCCGCGGCGATTCGAGTTTGTCGACTTGGCTGCAGCGGATTGCGACGAATCTTTCGCGCAACAAGTATCACTGGAACCGGCGGCGCGGCGCGGAGGTCAATCAGAGCTTGAGCCGTGAGGTCAGCGATATGGAGGAGGGGCGCAACGAAGAGGTGGCGCTGCCGGACGAGACGCGGGTGCCGGACAGGCTGGTCGGCGGCCAGGAGACGGAAGAAGCCGTCTATGAAGGATTTGATGAATTGCCGGATTCGGTGCGCGAAACGATGGTTCTGCGCCACATCCAGGAATTCAGTTATGAGCAGATTGCCGAGGCGCTGCATTGCAAGGTCGGGACGGTCAAATCCCGCATTGCGCGTGGCCGCGACCTTCTGATCAATATATTGAAAAAACATGAAGTTGTATGAAATTGGATGTGTGCAAACCGTGCAATAACAATCAAACAGGGTTCAGTTTATCATGACAGAACAGCTCGATGGGCAACGTGAATGCCCGAATTTTACGCTTTTGAGCGCATGGTGCGACGGAGAGCGTGAAGTTGATGCGGCGACGGCCGAGCATTTGCGGAATTGTTCCCGGTGTGCGGCCGGACTGGAAGCGATCAGCACGTTGGATCAGTTGTTGAAACAGCGCGTCGGCGAGGGAATGCGGACATTTTCCGCCGAAGAAATCAAGAATGGCTTTTACCGCAAACTGGCGGCCGCGGCGCCGCGGCGCCGCAACTGGCTTTATTTACGGCAGGCGGTTCCGCTGGCGGCGGCCTTTTTATTGGGGATGGCGGCTTTCCAATTGCTGTTCACCGAGCGGGGAACTTCAGGGGAAGGCCGCAATCCGGAAACGCAAGCCATGCTCGACAAAGCAGCGGCAATCGTTCCCAATTTTCCGTATTATACCACCGACAATCTTCCCGGTCTGGAGCGGATGGAAGATGGTTCCTATAACGCCATGCCGCTGATCAATCTGATGAATGTCGCCACCGATCCGGGCAAGCCGGCGTTTTCTTCTTTTGAAGAGACGTTGCGCAATGATCAGCAGGCCCGGATGCCGGTCGCCATCGACGCGCGGGTCAGGCACGTCTGGGTGGTGAACAATCAGGCGAAAGACTTTGAATTTTTGCGGCGGCAATTGAACCGGGAGGAAATTCCGGAGTCGCAGGTGAGTCTGACGATGGATGACAAGGAAATTCATCTGGATGGAAAAATGACGAAGCGGCAACTGGTTGAGTTGGTGCGGGCCTGTGCGGCCGCCGGGCTTCAATTGGTATCGTCGTCGCAGCCGCAGCCGGAACAGCAATTTTTCAGCGGCAATGAAAACGACAAGGTGGATTACAACGCCAGCTTCATCGTTAACTCCTCCAAGCCTTGAATTGACCGGGTCAATAACCTGCCTGCCATTTCTGAAAGGAATGGAGGGCCGGAGGATCGGCAAAGTCCTCGATTTTGAAAGAATCGGGGACTTTTTTGATTAACCTGGCCTATGACAGTCGGAGGTTGAATTCGTTCGCCTGGAACGACTCGTTCCGCAGGGTTTCCTGAACTCAGGCGTTTGATCCGGCATTCAACAGCCTTGGCCTCAATCATCGATTTATGGCCATCGCGCTCGACGGCGATGGACCGTGCCGTGATGAAAAGTCTATTGTTCCGGTGGCGGCCCGGACGTTTTAGGCGATATTGGGGCTGGCAGATCGGCAAAGGACAATACCCGGTATTGGCGGTCTGCCAGATAACGCATCTCCCGCTCAAAAACTGTCGGATCGGTATTGACCCACGGATGAGAGAATTCGGGGACGCCGTGATAGAGCAATACCGGCATACAATCCGGTTCCGCTTCGGTGATCGCCCGGAAAAATTCCGTCTCCTCGCCGTGCACGGCATAAGCCGGCACATCATAGGGATCGTCGGTGAAGAATCGCCACGGCCGTCCGGCTGCCGTCCGGGCGAATCGGTAGCCTTTGGCGTGCAGCACCGGATGGAGCCGCGCAGCGCCCGGCCCGCCCGGATAGGCAAATGTGCGGGCCGGGGGGATGCCGTTGGCAGCCAATTTCCGTTCCAGCGCTTCGAGTTCTGCAGCGAATGCCTCGGCGGAGAGTGTTTCCACTCCGGTATGATTCAACGTATGATTGCCGATTTCAAAACCGTCATCGCACAGGGAACGGATTTGCCGCCAGGTCATGTATTGTTCCTGATTCGTCGCAAAATCCGGCGGAAATTCGCAGACGAAGAACGTGGCATGGAAGCCCAGTTGTTTCAGCAGCGGCGCGACGAACGAGGCGTGATTCGATACCGCGTCGTCAAAGCTGAGGATGACTGTTTTCTCAAACATGGTTCGGACTCTTTATACGATTGTTATAATGTTGGGCGCTCAACCGACGGCCGGGCATTGAGGCAGCAAACTGCACCTGGCGTTAATATACGGAGCCGGGGCGGGAAATGCAACTTTTTTTCGCCGGTTCGCCGGGATTTGACGAAATACTTTCACGGTAGAGTTGATTCCGAAATGCTTTTCTGCTGTCACTGTCGGATCTGGTGAAAAGGAAGGCGCGGTCCGTGTGAAAGAAGGTGGAACAAACGTCATCTTCCGCGGTGGGGAAGGTGGTGGAAAACGGCTGAGACCGGCTTTTCCCGGGGCAAAAACGCCAGACGACAAAAGAATGGTTAAAATATTACTGAAAAAAACGGATATTTTTCCCGATTTTGATTAAAAAATATTGACTTATGGTAAATTTTTATCTATAATTATCAAAAAGATCAATACTGCCTGCACACAATCTGCTATTGGTTCGGATGGAATTCCGGTGATCGTTCAGTCACGGGGAATATTGTAGCTGGTAAAGATGGAAATTTGATGAGAAGTAGAGAAAATTTTTATGCAGAAAAACCATTTGAAAATCCCTGCCGCCGGTCAGCACCCGCTCGCGCTGAAAATCAATTGGTGTCCGGTCAGTCCGCCGCGAACCGACGCCGCTGTTTATCGGCTGACTCCCTTGCCGGAGGGCGGCTGGCGCCTCGCACCGCTGAACCGGCTGGAACGTTTCAATTCGCTGCTTGGGCTGGCCGCCGTCGTCCTGGCAGGCGGCGGGACGCTTGGCATTCTGTTTTCTCTTTGGAACCGGTCCGCATGGTTTTCCGGTATCGCCGGCGTCGGCCTGCTGGCCCTGAGTGCGGTCATCGGGTGGCCGGTTTGGCGTCGGCGTCTCATCCGGCCCCGCGCTCTGCTCTTCGACGCCGGGACGGCGGCCTGTTATCGGACCGATGGCCGGAATCGCGAAGAGCTGTTGCCGTTCCGGGACATTGCCGCGCTGCAACTGCTGGCGAAGAGCCGCTGCTATGAATTGAACGCGGTCAAACCGGATGGCCATCGCGTCAATCTGTTCTGCCATCTCCAGCTTGAAGCGTTGCGGCGCGATGCCGGCTGTCTGGCGGAATTTCTGGACGTTCCCCTCTGGGAGCGGGCGGAAGTGCAGGCTCTTTACCTCAATCAATCCCGCGGCGCATAAATATTCACGTCGTAAAGTTTGAAAAGCTCGTCCAGCTTCGCCTGCATTTTTTTCCCGATTTCCCTGGCGATCAGCAGCTTGGCAATCTGGCTCTGCGCCTGGGCGTAGGAGAGGAGGCGTTGCGGCCGCGGCCCGGAAGGAATGCACAGCAGCCAGCAGCCTTTCTGATATTCATAGGGGGCGCTGATGGTATTTTCCGGTTGGGACGCGATCCATTGGTTCAGCGGGTCTTCCGCTTCCGGTTTCGTCCGGTCGAATTGATAATCGGTCACCAGGTTGATCGTCAGTTGCGGGTAATCCTTCAGCCCGGCCATCAGTTGTTCCAGGCTCAAGCCGTTCAACAGTTTCGTGCGAATTTCCGTGACGGACTCCCGCAGGGACGCGGCGTCCAGAACTTTCGACGTGAGCAGCAGGACTTGGGCATTGAGCTGGCTTTCCGGTTCGGCGGGCAGGCTGAACTGTTCCAGGTTCTCCTCGTAATAGAGTACACAGTCCTCGAAATCGACCATCACCCCGGCCCGGAAGGTTCTGGCGACGTAGTCGTCCACCGCGACCGTCTGCTGGAAAAAAGGGTCTGCCGCCTGTTTTTTGATGAAGGCTTCCACCGTATTGCCGGCGCGCAGCAGATTCTGCTCCATGTGCCGCCGTTCCAATTCCGACATCGTTTCCCGCTGCCGCCGCAGAGCCGCTTCCGCCCGGGCGGGCGTCGGCAGAATATTGATTTTGGCCGCTTCGGTCAGCAGCAACAGCCGGTCGACGTAGTTGACCGTCCACTGAAACAGCGATGATTTGACGTTTTCCGGCGCCGGCAGTCGGCCGTCTTCGGAGCGCTGCGTCAAATAATTCAGCAATTCCGCCCGGTGAATCTGCCGTGGTCCGATACTGGCCACCGGGTCCGGGATGAAATCCCATTCTCCGCCGCATAGCCGGCTGCACAATAACAGAAAAAGCACCAGCCCGGTCAAGCGGAATTTCTTCATCCGTATACCTCCCGGTTCAATTGTTCGAAAAAGGCTTCCATCACTTTCAGACGCTCGGCGGCCAGCCGCCGGCCGGGAGCCGTCAACATCTGGCTTGGCAGGTAACGCAATTTCACCAGGAATTCCCGGTACGCGGTGTCTTCCCGGCCGTAGGCTTCCCCGTCGAACGCTTCTTCGCTGGTATTGTGCAGCCGCGCTCCGACCCGGCCGGCAAACAGAAATGCCCGCCCGACGCCGGTGGCGCCGAGCGAATCGAGCTTGTCGGCGTCGTAAACGATCCGCGCTTCCACCGTTGTCGGCGGCGAACTGCTCCGGTAGCGGTGGTGTTCCACCGCATCCGCCACCGCGCAGACGAACGCCTCGGGCAGATCGTATCTGCGCAGCAGTTGTGCCGCCAGTTTCGCGCCCAGTGCGGCATGGCAAATTTCCCCCTTCATCGCCAGCTCTTCCGGCCGGGCGATGTCGTGGAGCAGCGAGGCGAAACGCACCACCTGGACATCGGCGTCGGCACATTCCGGCAGCAGCAGCTCGGCATTGCGCAGTACCCGCTGGGTATGGTCGAAATCATGGCAGCCCGGCGCCTCTTCCAGATGGCGCCTGACTTGTTTGGCCAGTTCGGCAAAATTATTCACCCAATCCACGTCACACATCATCAATTACACCATTTGTTCACATGAACCGCTTGAAACGCGGTAAGTTTTTCCAACAGTTCCCGCGGAGCGGCGGCCACCTGGAGCATGTCGCGATGCTCGCTGCGCAGAAATTTTTCCACCGTCAGATGATCGAGAAAACGCAGCAAGTCGTCATAAAAGCCGTTGACATTCAAAATGCCGCACGGCTTCTCCGACATGCCCAGTTGCAGCAGCGTCAGCGCTTCGAACAGCTCTTCGAGCGTTCCGATGCCGCCGGGCAGCGCGATCAGGGCGTCGGCCCGTTCCAGCATCAGCCGTTTCCGCTGCCGCATGTCCCCGACGACGATCAATTCGCTCAAGTGCCGGTGGCCGATCCGGCGGTTCAATTCTTCCGGAATAATGCCGACGACCCGGCCGCCGTGCGCCAGCGCCGCGTCGGCCAGTTGGCCCATCAGTCCGCAGTCCGCGCCGCCGTAGACCAGCTCGATTTGCCGGCGGGCCAGCAGGGCGCCAAGCGACACCGTCAGCGCCGCGGCTTCGGCGTCGCGTCCGGTATTCGAGCCGCAAAATACGCAAATACTTTTGATATTCAAGCCATTGACACCTTTGTTAAACAGGAACGGCTTTCGCCGTGATCCATTTTTTTCCTTCGGCAATCGGCAAATTTGCCGGCAATCACTTGCAGATAAAAGAAAATACCATTATTTTAAGGGAAAACCAACCAAGTTGCGAGAAAAAATGCCGAAAAAACCGACCGCCGTCGCCCGCCTGGATAAAAATATGGGCACCAGAGCCGCACCACTTGCCGGCCTGGCGTCGTACGACTCCCGGGATGAGCGTTTTTTCCGGCTCGGCGGTTTTCCCTGGTATGCGCCGGACAACCGGCTTTTCCGCCGCTTGCCGCCGGCGACTTCTTTCACTCCGCCGAATCCGGCGATCGATCAGCTGGCCGGCCACACCGCCGGCGGACAGTTGCGGTTCCGCTGCAATTCGCGACGGGTCGTCGTCGAAGTGCAGTTGACCGGCGTGGCCGCGATGGACCATATGCCGCAGACCGGCAGCAGCGGTTTCGATCTCTATGTGGCCGGCGGCGATTTGAAATGGCAATTCGCCGGCGTCAGCCGTTTTGCCGTCGGCAGCACCGCGTATTGCTGTGAATTGTTCAATCATTCCGAACGGCGGATGCGCAATTTCCTGCTTCATTTCCCGCTTTACAACGGCGTCGAATCGCTGCGGCTGCGGCTGGATGAGGAGACCGTGTTTGAAGCGCCGCCGGCCTGGCGTCAGCCGCTGCCGGTCATTCTGTACGGCACTTCGATCACCCAGGGCGGCTGTGCGTCGCGTCCGGGAATGGCTTATGGCAACATCCTGAGCCGCCGGCTCAACCAGCCGGTCATCAATTTCGGTTTTTCCGGCAACGGCCGCGGCGAAGCGGCGATGGCGGAACTGATCGCCACGCTGCCGCCGCCGGCCATGTATCTGCTGGATTATGAAGCCAATGCCGAAAGTTTTGAAAATCTGACTGCCACGCTGCCGGAATTTATCGCGGTTTTGCGGCGGCGGGCGCCGCAAGTGCCGATCGTCGTCCTCTCCCGGCTCGCCTTTGCCGGCGATCATCCGCTGGTCGCGCCGGCAAAGGCGGTGGTCAGCCGCGCCGTCCGGCTCTATTGCCGGGACGCCCAGCGGCGGATCGTCGAACAGTTGCGGCGCGAAGGCGACCGCCATTTGCGTTTCATCGACGGCGGCACCCTGCTGGGGCGCCGTTTTGACGACTGTACCGTCGATGGAGTCCACCCCAACGATCTGGGATTTCAGCGCATTGCCGCGCGGCTCGAAAAGCTGCTTTTCACCGCGGCCGGGGCGGAACCGGCGGAAGCGAAGAATTCCGGGGGGATTTTCGGGAAATAGCCCGGCCGAAAACATTGTATTTGACTTCCGGCGGTTATATATTATCGGATAGCTGTGCCGCTTTCCGGCGGTGCGTTCGAATGAAAAACCAAAACCTTTGTCCAATATAAATTTATGGCTGTATCCACAATCAAATCCGAGACGAAAACGCCGAAACATGGCGGTACTTTTCTGCGACTGCGCCATTTTCTGCTGTTGCTGGCGACGCTGCTGCTGACGCTGGCGATTTTTTCCCATGCCCCGGGCGACTATGCCGTCATCCAGGGCGGCAGCGACGGTCCGCCGTCCAACTGGATCGGCAGCGTCGGCGCCAACCTTTCCTGCCTGGCGTTTTACCTGTTCGGCCTGGGCTCTTATGTCCTGGTCGTCGTGCTGGCGCTCGGCGCTTTGCGCATCGTCCTGCCGCGCGGCGAACGCCGCCACGGCTACTGGCCCGGCGTTCTGGTGCTGACGCTCGGTGCCACGCTGCTTTTCGCCCTCAATCCGAATATGTTCGTCGAACAGACCGAAGCGCTCGGCATCGGCCGGCAGAACCGGCCGGAATCGGTGCTTTCCGGCGGGACCATCGGGCAGGTACTGGTGGCGCCGCAGGCCGATCAGTTGCCGCCCGGCTGCCTGCGTCAACTGATCGGTCCGGTCGGCAGCGCCATCGTCGGTTGGGCCTTGACGCTGCTCGGCGTGCTGCTGATTTATCTGACCGATTGGCGGGATATTGTCAAATGGGCGCTGCAGAGGCGCGAGTCGGTGGAATTGGCGTCGAAACCGGCGGCTACTTTGAGTGAGCGGCTGGCGATTTTTCACAATGTCAATGCGGCGTTGAAGGAGCTGTGCCGGCGGCCGGGACCGGCGGCCGCTGTGCCGGCCGCCGATGCGCTGCCGGTCAATATGCCGATTCCGGCGGCGCCGCCGCAAGCGCCCCTGCCGCCGGTCGCGCCGCCACCTCCTCCTGTGCCGCCGGCGTCTGTTCCGGTTCCGGCGCCGGTTGAGGATGAGGCGGAACCGGAGCCGGAGCCGGCGATGGCGGCGAAGACGCCGCCGGCCAGGCCGTACGCCAATCCGTTTGCCAGAGTGGAAAACCGCAGCGTGGAAGCATCCGCCGCCGGTGAAGACGACATTCTGACCACTGCGCCGATTCCGAATACCGAACCGCTGGAGCGCGGCAAGGATCTTTCGGCGCCGCGCGGCAAGGAGTTTGTGCTGCCGCCGGCTTCGATGCTGAGCCGCGGTTTCGAATCCAACGGTGAAAGCCCGGAGACGATTGAAGCGTCCAAAGCGAAACTGCAGCGCACTCTGCAGAGCTTCAAAGTCGATGCCACCGTCACCGGCCACCTGTCCGGCCCGCGGATTACCCGTTTTGAAGTCAGTCTGGAAGAGGGGGTCAAAGTCGATAAGATTTCCAAGCTCGACCGCAATATCGCGATGGACCTGGAGGCCAAGCACGTCCGTATCCTGGCGCCGATTCCGGGCCGGAATGTCGTCGGGGTCGAAGTGCCGAACCGGGAAGCCCAGGCGGTTTTCCTGCGTTCGGTGATGGAATCCCAGGAGTGGTTGGAGAGCCGCGGCGAAATTCCGATCGTGCTCGGCAAGGATGTTTCCGGCAAGGCGGTGGTGCTCGACCTGGCCCGGGCGCCGCATCTCCTGATCGCCGGCGCCACCGGCAGCGGCAAAAGCGTCTGCATGAATACGCTGATCATGAGTTTGTTGTTCAAATTCAAGCCCGATGAACTCCGTCTGATCCTGGTCGACCCCAAGGTGGTGGAAATGGAGGCCTATAAAACCCTGCCGCACCTGATCACCCCGGTGGTCAACGACGCCAGCAAAGTGCCGCTGGCGCTGCGCTGGGCGGTCAATGAGATGGAGCGGCGTTATCGGGTGCTGGCCGCTGCCCGGGTCAAGAATCTCAAGGGATTCAATTCGCGCCCGCAGTCCGGGGAAATTCAGTGGGACGACGAAGGGCAGCCGATTCCGGAAAAAATGCCGGTGCTGATCATCATCCTCGACGAATTGGCCGACGTGATGATGAGCGAGGCCAAAGGCGATGTCGAGACGTCGATTGCCAAGATCGCCCAGAAGGGACGGGCGGCCGGCATCCATATCGTCATCGCCACCCAGCGGCCGTCGACCAACATCATCACCGGCGTGATCAAGGCCAACTTGCCGACCCGGATCGCCTTCCAGGTCGGTTCGCTGATCGACAGCCGGGTGATTCTGGATAAACCGGGCGCTGAAACGCTGCTCGGGCGCGGCGACATGTTGTTCGTGCCGCCGGGCTGCGCCGATCTGGAGCGTATCCAGGGGGCGATGGTGGACGACGCCGACATCATCAAGATCGTCGAATTTATTTCCAGCCAGTGCAGCCAGCAGTTCGATACCCGGGTGGTGGCTGAGGAAAAAGAGGACGGCGACGGCGATGAGGCGTCGATCGACGATGCGCCGGAATATGGACCGCTGGTGGAAAGGTACCTGCAGCCGGGCGACGATTCGCTGGTGGCGCGGGCGCTGGAAGTCATCGTCGTCGACCGCAAGGCGAGTACGAGTTATCTGCAGCGGCGGCTGAAGATCGGTTACAACCGGGCGGCGGAATTGATCGATTTGTTCGAAGAGCGCGGATTGGTCGGGCCGGCCCAGCCGGGCGGCAATAAACGCGAGGTGTTGATCTTCGACGAGTTCGCCGAGTAAAATCGCTGAAAACCGGAATTGCCGCATTGAAAAAAAGCAATCGGCAGAATAGAATATATTGTTTCACAGTTAAGGTGAGAGAAGCAAATCCATGGAACAACCCGAAAACAACGGCCAGGGCGATCTGCCGCTGGATTTCATAGCCGGCGCCAATGCGCCGGAAGCCCCTTTGCCGCCGGACAGCCAGCCGCGCGTCAATGCCGCCGGCAATGGCGTGCGCGCTGCTTCGGCAGCGTTGCCGCCGTCCCGCCCCGGCCCGGCTTCGAACCGGGGCCAGAATGTGGCGGCCGCTCCGCATAAAACGGTCAAGAATCTGCCGGGACAGCCCGCCGGCAGCGCCCGTCCGGCGCCGCCGGTACCGGCTTTCGGGCGTTACTTGCGGGAGGCGCGTGAACGCGCCGGCTTGACGATTGCCCAGGTGGATGATGCGACCAAGATCCGCGGCTGCTACATCGAATCGATGGAGTCGGAAGATTTCAGCAATCTGCCGCCGGCGGTCTATATCATCGCCTATGCCCGGAAATTGAGCAATTTTTATCGCATTGCGCCGGAAGTGGTCGAGCAGATGGTGGAGGAATTGCGGCAGCATCTGGAATACACTCTGCCGGAAGAGTTCATCAACCGGCTGGACGTCGACCGGGAGGGATGCGAGGAAAATGAACAGAAATTGCGTCATCTGCTGTGGATTCTGGGAAGCGCGGTCGGCATTTTCGTCGTCCTGGTGGTTTTGACGATTCTCTTTTTCATCGCGCCGCGCCGGAGCCAGCCGGCCGAACCGGAAAATCCCGCCGCGACCGTGACGGTGAGTCCTCCGGCCGGCGAGGCGGCGGCGGCTTTCGACGACAATAAACTTTATGAGTTGATCGATCCGCCGCAGTTGGAAATTTCGGAATTGCCGGTGGACCGCTGAGACTTAAATTCATTGTGCCAGCCACCGCTCCGGAAGGGAACTTCACGGTGCGGTGTTTTTGTATTTTCTAGAGAGGTTGATTGCGTTGTCAACCGGCGGCGGAAAAAAACTTCAGTGGATGACGTTTGACTTTTGGGGAAAGAGGATTTATTTTACCCGTAAACAACTGCGGAGGGCATTCCATTGCGTAACTGATCGGACAATAGCGGTCGCCTGTCCGGAAAACCGGATCGGCGGAAGTTTTTGGTTGACGGCAAATACGGAACATTTGTCGTCGGATTGTCTGTTGAGGAATTACCGGGAATGTCATTGTTTCTTTCCTTATCGCATATTTATTTCGGTTATGAATCCGCCGCCGGAGCTATTTTTCACGATCTTAGCATTTCATTTTCACCGGGCTGGACCGGGGTGATCGGTGCCAACGGTTCCGGCAAAAGTACTCTGCTGAAGCTGGCGGCCGGCGAACTGCGGCCCGACCGCGGCAGTGTCCGTTGCGCCGGCAGGATCTGCCGGTGCGGCCAGGAGGTTCTGGTGCCGCCGCCGGAGGCGTCGGCGCTGTTCTCTTCGCCGGCCTCTCCGGCTTTTCGATTGCAGGAACTCCTTCGTCTCGAACCGGCGATGCTGGCGCGTTGGGAGACGCTGTCGATGGGGGAACGGAAAAAGATTCAAATCGGCGCGGCATTGGTGCAGGAGCCGGATATTCTCTGCGTCGACGAGCCGACCAACCACCTGGACCGGACTGCCCGGCTGGCGCTCGGCCGGGCGCTGCGGGAGTTTCGCGGCATCGGTGTATTGGTCAGCCATGACCGCGAACTGTTGGATTCGCTCTGCGGTCAATGCCTTTTTCTGGCGGCCGGCCGGTGGAAATTGCGCGCCGGCGGCGTGACGCAGGGGCTGGCGGAGGAACGGCAGGAAAACGAGAGCCGCCGGCATGAACGCGAACAGCTCCGGCGCGACTGGCAGAACAGTTGCCGGGAACTGCAGCGGCGCCGCGAAAAGGAACAGGCCGCCAGGCGGAAGAATTCCAAACGGAAAATTGCCCGGAAGGATTTCGACGCCAAGGGTAAAATCGATCTGGCGCGGGTTTCCGGCCGCAGCCGGGCGGCGAGCGACCTGGCCAAAGCGCAGGCGAAAGTGGTGGTCCGCCGCCGGGAGGCGCTTGACGGGCTGGAAGTGGTGAAAACGCCTAAACTTGGTTTGTCGATTCCCTACGGTTGTTATTCCAGCCGGAATTTGCTGCTGGAACTGCCGCCGCAGTTTCTGGCGCTGGGCGGAGGCCGGACGCTGGAGATTCCGGAATTGTGCATCGGTGCGGCGGACCGCATCGCCCTGACCGGCGACAACGGAGCCGGCAAGAGTTCCCTGCTGCGGCAAATAGTCGGACAATTACAGTTGCCGGAGGAGAAATTCCTCTATATGCCGCAGGAGCTGCCGCCGGCGTTCCGGGCGGAAATCTTTCAAACTTTGCAGCGGTTGCCGCGGGAAGCGTTCAGCAGGGTGATGAATGTCGTCGCGTCGCTGGGTTCCCGGCCGGAAGCGGTGTTGCATTCCGACCGCTGCAGTCCGGGAGAATGGCGGAAACTGTTTTTCGGCCTCGGCGTTTTAAGGGAAGTCAACCTGATCGTTCTCGATGAGCCGACCAACCACCTCGATCTGCCGTCGATCGAATGTCTGGAAACGGCGCTGGCCGGTTGCCGTTGCGCCTTGCTGCTGGTCAGCCACGATCAGCACTTTTTACGGAAGCTCTGCCCGCTGCATTGGGAAATTGTCGGCGGCCCGCCAACGGAGAACCGTTTGCGCAAAGGCCATTGGTAATCGGGGCATTGCTGGCATGGCGTGAAGAAGGATAGAAATTTTCCGGAAAGGGACTTGACGCCAATGTTTATTGTGATATATTTGTAACTGAAAGTGATGAATATATCACAATAAAAAGGAAAGATGCCATGTTGACGACCCGGAGAAGAGCGAAATATCATCGTTTCAGTTGGCTGCTGGGGTTTCTGGGCTTTTTGGGGTTTCGGTATTTTACGACCCACGAGCCGGGGACGCTATTTTTCTTCAGTTTTTTTGCGATGTTCAGTACTTATTTTACTGCCAAACTGGCTTTGGAAATGCCGGATGAGCGTTACGAGGCCAACCGGCTGCGGGCGAAGGCGGTAACGATGATCGTGCCGACGCTGGCGTTGCTGGCCGTCGGTCTCGGAACATTGGCGCCTGGCTACTCGCCGGCTTACGCCGTTGCGGTCAGCGCCTTCGGCTGGGCGGCGACCTTCCTGACTTACGCGGTTGCCTTCTATTATTTCGAGAAGCATTGAGAACCCGGAACGATGGAACAATTCGTCTGTCATTTGAAAAAGTACCGGCAACTGGCCGGCCTGACCCAGGAGGAACTGGCTGTGCTGGTCGGCGTCAGGCGCGAGACGATCATCCGGCTGGAGGCGGCGAAATACAATCCGTCGTTGAAGTTGGCGATTGATATTTCCCGGGCGGTCCGGAAGCCGATCGAAGTTATTTTTCAATTTGAGTCGTGATGGAGAGAACCGGAGTAATCGGCCCCGGCGCGACGGCGCCGCGCGGCTTCGGCAGAAGGCCATAACGCCGCGCAGCGTCGACCGCGCCCCACATTCACCTTTCCGGCGAAGCCAGAGGCTTACGCTTCTCCAATTCCCGGCGTAATGCAGCAAAATCATAAGTCATCGGCGGTTGATTGTCATAGCGGGACGGAGCAACTTTATTGCCGCAATGCCCCTGATAGGTCAGGTAGGCTTTCAAGCCGTTCCAGCCTTCCCAGCCCGGGAAATAATTATTGACGTATTCCGCATTCTCTCCCTCTTTCAATAACTTGTCGCGATACGACAGCCACGTATTGACTGCTACCTCCAGTTGATCGAGATTGGCGAGCGTCGGATTGGTCTGATAGGCACGGGTCAAATGGAACATCTCCGCCTGCAGCCGCACCGCGTCGAAACAGACCCGGGTCAGATGCACCCAGTTTTTCGAACGTTCGCTGTTCGCTTCCGCTTCCGCCTGCTGCAGCAGGCGGTCAAGCTCTTCCAGCACCGGCGGCGGATACAGCGCGGTATAGGCGGTTTCGGCATTGTTGTAAGCCGGGACGGTCATGAACTTCAAAAAACCTTCGACTCGGCCGTACAGTTTGTTGAAGAATTGCTCCATCGGCGCCGCCGCCCTGCCGAAGACGAATTGGCAATATTCTTTGACCAGCGGCTGATAATCCAGCTCCGGGTTGTAAAGCAGCCGGCTCAGCACATAATAGGCCGGCCCTTCCAGCCCCCAGTTTTCGCCGATCACACAGAAAAAAATGCCGATTACACCGTTTTTGTGATAGAACCGCAACGTGTCGGCTACATTGCGCGGCGTATTTTTCGGCCCCATGCCGGCACCTTCCCAGGTGTTGAAAGAGTAGACATACACGCTCACTCCGTTTACCCGGGGACTCCATAACGGCAACGCCTCATCCAGTTGGTGGCAGCATTCGACGATGACATTGTCGCCATACTGCTCGAATTGCTTCGACGGCCAGGTGGTCGGCGCATAACTCAGTAAATGGATTTTCTTATCCGGATGGCTTGTCTTGCACGCTTCGATGATCGCTTTGTGCATCAGATGAATGCGCTCGGCCGGATGGTTCTGGAATTTTTCCAGCTCGCGACGGTCGAGGGAGTCTGCTCCTTCATATTCATCCAGCAGCCGGCATTTCTCGCATTCGCAACCGATCCAGCCGTCAGATTGACCGAGATCGACCCAGTCGTATCCTTCGTCGAATTTCTGCCGGATACCGTCGATGATCAGTTGTTTGACCTCCGGATTGGTGGTGCAGAGATGGTTTTGCTCGACATCGAGTCGTTTACCGCCTTTCAGCGCAAAATATTCCGGATGTTCGGCAAAATACTTTTTGACCGGGACGAATTCTTGCCAGGTATGGCCGCCTTTGCTGAAAATCAGGATCGAATAACGAAAATTATTCAAAATCGCCGCCGGCGAAGTCCGTCCGTACAATTCCGGCGACGCATAGGCAAATGCCGGCGTCAAGGTTTCATCCAATTCCGGTTCGACAACAATATTGGCGGTCGCATCCAGACGCTCACCCGGCGGCGTCGGCAAAAAACAGCGATAATTCAGATATTTTTCCAGAAAACGCCCGGCCGCCCGCCAGGTTCCTTTGGCGCCTTCCTGGCTATGGCTCGGTCCTTTCCGGTCGGTATCGCGGCCGAGCAGATACAGCGTATTGCCGATACATTTCAAACGGGCCTCGTCCCATTTCAAATCGTCGGTTCCGACGCCGGCCGCCGCCGCCATCTGCGTGTGACCCAGCGAAACGATTGTACCGGTTTCCGGTTTCCGGCTTTCGGTGACGATCGGCAATTCGGCGCCGGTGGCCCGTTTGACATACTCTTGCAACTGCTTGGCGACTTGCCGGTTGGAAAGATCCGCCGGGCCGGAAATCCGGTCACGTTCCGGAATGACGATCGTCGCCACCGGCCGATGATCACGAACAATATCCAAGGCCCATCCCGGCATTATTACCAATACCGCTCCAATACCAATCCCTAAATGATACCACCGTTTTATCACCTCAATACTCCTTTTACTTTTATTGCGGCCGATGCCAAGCACTTTACTCCGGCGCAATGTATCATCCCCGGGGGGGCTGGCAAATATCAGAAGAGGTTTCCGCTTATCTGCCGCTGCCCAAATCTCAAGACTCGAATACTATACTTCCGGTAACGCCAATATGAAAATCAGACTTCTGGTCCAACCGGCGGAGCAATCAGCCGGCCCTGCCGTTCTATCATCTGCGTATTTTCGGAAACCGGACGGCATCGGAACATTTTACGGCATCCAACTGCTGCTCGGAATGATGATATTGCCGTTGGTATCGTAGTGCGGCCACATCTGCGGATACAATTCAATTGAATCGTAGCTAGTATGTTCATTCTCTCGATAGACTGCCACATGCCCATCTCCATGCGTTCGCACACAGGTATTTCCTGGATGCCGGAAACCGGGAGTTACATCGACAGACTGGTCATCCCGCCATGTGAACCCCCAAAAGGATGTTACCACATCCTCCGATTTGAAAGCAAAATCTCCAAAGGTGAAAAAAGTGGTCGGCGACGGAATTTTGCTGATTTTCCATGGCCGGATCAACAGCCGACTCGGGCCGGTTGAAATCATCCGCGAATTGTTGTGATCCTTGGCATGCTCGGCGGCCGGGCAGGACACGACATCATTGTAGCGTTCTCCGGAATATCCCAGTTCCCACAGCACATCAAACCAATGTGGCTTGATTTGCCGATTGGAACCGTCCTTGCAGGCCCATTGCCAGTCATCGAAGTCATTGGCGTAAAAGGCATAATACAACCCCATCTGTTTGTTGTTGCTGACGCAGGAAATCCGTTGTGCCGCCCCTTTCGCCTTACCCAATGCCGGCAATAACATTGATGCAAGAATGGCGATGATCGCAATCACTACAAGCAGTTCAATAAGTGTAAAATTCGTTTTTTGCTGTTTCATTTCTTTACCTCTTTTTTTCTTGATTGGTTGATTTTCCTATTTTTGGGCATTCCATCTCCTGTCAGGCGGTCGTACGCACCACCAGTTCGCGGGCTGGAATAAAATAAGTATGATAATATTTACCGCTGGGCTGTACTCTGGTCAAATGCTCAAGCATGTCGATGATCGCCTCTGTGGCGGCTTCCAGCGGATGGGTCACACACGTCAATCCGAGCGGCAGACTTTGCCGGGGCAGCCTGGCTTCCAAATTGTCATAACTAATCAGCTGAAAATCACGTCCGGGACGATAACCGGCTTTGGCAAACGTGTTGAGCATCCCGAACGCGATAAAATCGCTGGTAACCAAAATGGCATGGTCGAACAACCGGTTGGCGATGTAATAGTCGGCACAATTGCTGCCGGCTAGAATTGACGACGGCAACAGTTCACAGGATCCATAATGGATGTGAATCTTTTCCGAGTCGATCTTTAAGCGAGCTCCTTCTGCCAGAATCGCGGCAACGCGCGTCTGACTTGTATCGTCGTCATTGCCGGCGATAAAGAATTTACGACATCCCTTCTTCAATAAATACTCCAGCGCGGCGGCAAAGCCGGGCTGATAATCATAAACGACTTGGTGCCACGGTCCCGGATGGACGACATCGTCGTAAATCAGAATGACTTGCGCCTTGGTATTACGTAGAATGTCGGCGGCTACTTCCAACAATCCAGGTACGGCAATGACGACATCGTATTTATCAAGTTCAACCTTAAAAATCCGGCTGTGCACTTTATCAAGCGTGTTGTCCTCGAAGCGATCGAAACGGTAGCCGTGCGCATCCAGTTGCCGGGACATCAATTCAAAACCGCTGTCGTAAGCCGCATAATTGAGTTCCGCCATTTCCAGCGGCTGACGCCAGTGAAAGAAGGCAATATAGGGTTTTTCCATTCCTTTGCGATTCTGCACCACATAACTGCCGCTGCCACGTACTCTTGAAATCAGACCGTCCTTGACCAGCTTGCGGACCGCACGGTCGGCGGTTTTGCTGGAAACACCGCACTTCCTCGCAATCTGGGTACTGGTCGGCAATTTGACGCCAGGCAGCATCGCATGTTCGGTAATTTCCTGCTCCAACATCGAAATAATCTCGGCGCGTGAATATTTTTTGGCAACAACGTTGTTTTTTGTCATGTCCATTATTTGTTCCATAATTCAAATTTTAAAATAATTATAGCAAATTTTCCGTCAAAAAACAAGTCCTTTTTTCGATGTTTGGCAGCCAAAAAAGGACAATATTAACATGAAAAAAGGACACTTTTTATCCAAAAATATTTCTCCCCGCTGCAAAAATATAAAGCATTTATAAAAAATCAATTAAAAGAATCTAAAAAATAAGTAAGGCACTTGCCGACACCGTTTCGCGACCGACTTTCTACTTAAAGCAAGGCATCGAATTGTGCCACGCATATCTCAATTTCCCGGCGGCGAATCTCCGAAAGCTGTTCCGGCCCGGAATTCCGACAGTACCAGCAGTCGAAAATTCCACGCCGCCACAGTGCATATTTGTGCCCGTTCTGAACCGTTGACGTATCAATGCCGTAAATACCGTGATAGAGTTCAAGCAGTTTCAGCTGCCATTGTTTCGCTTCGGCATAATTTCCGGCGTCGACGGCGGCAGCTAAACGCGTCATCGGCTTTGCTGCTAGGCCGGCCAAGCCGCACAGCGCGCCATCACAGCCGGCCATCAAGGCGTCGTCGATGCCCCATTCGTGGCCTTCGAACAATCGGAAATCATATTCTTTCTTCAACTTTAGCAGTTCTTTGCGAATCCCGATGTCGCCGGCGGAATTTTTGATGCCCTTCAAGTTCGGATGCGCCACCAGATGACGAAAGTCCTCCACTCCCATTCGGAAGGCAGTTACCGGTGGACAATAATAATAATAGACCGGACGGTCGGCGGCATCTAGGAAATGCAGCAGATAATCCATCGGGCAGTATTGGCTGGTTGCCGGCAACGGATTCATCACCACGTAAGCATCCGGTGCATACCTGGCCAAGGTTTTCATCGTCAGAAGCGTTTCCTGCAAACTGTTTGCGGTACAGCCGGCCAGGATTTCTGCCTGACCGCCGGCCGTTGCCATGGCGCATTCGGTCAACGCTTCACGGTCCGCCAACCGCAACTGACTCCATTCGCCCATGTTGCCGCAAAGGAAAAAACCTTTTACCCCGGCGGCAAGGTTTGCTAGCAACATGCGGCGAAACGATTCGACATCAATACTCAAATCCTTCCGAAACGCGGTCGGAGCCGCCGAATAAATTACACTCATCGTTCAACCTTCTTTTTTATGGTAAGTGATTTGATACAATGGTCCTGCAAACAGCTTTTGCCATGCCCGCCGCAATTGTATCCGACCAGAATCCGGTCAGCCGCCGGAAAAAACAACGCACTGTAACAATAGCCGCGCCGCGGGTCCGCTCCGAGAATCGTGTGATTGGTCCAGCTGCTCCCATCATCGCCGCTGAAAGCGATGACCAGCGGCAACCGACCCCAGTTGTGTTCCGGTTCTTCATTCCGGATTTTCCAGCGCGGGTCGATATCGTTCCATACCGCCACCAGCCGGTTGCTGAACGGGTCACGCTTCATCGACAACGGCGACAATGGACTCGGAAATTCCGGAGCTGGAACCGCCTTGCTCCAGTTTTCGCCGCCATCGGCGGAAAACGCTTTGTATTGGCACCCGCGGTCGGTTCGGCAGAATGCCATCAGCCGACCGTCAACCAGTTCTACGACGCCGGGTTCCTGCAAGCCGTTCCGGTTATCCGGAGCCGGAAACAGGCTTCCCGGCGCTTGACTCCAGGTAGCGCCGTCGTCATCAGAATAATAAAAGTCCACCACTCCCTGAATGCCGAACTCCCTGGTGTTCTGCTGCTGCCGGTAACGATGATGCGCTACCGGCAGCAGCAGCCGGCCGTTGCGCAGACGTACCAACCGGTCATTGTTGACCACATAATAGCCAGGGATCACGATGACCGGCTGTTCCGGTGACCAGCTTTTGCCATCGTCGTCGGAGTAGCGCAACTGCGGTATACAGCAGAAATCCCCTTCCGGAATACCGACCTTTCCTTGCGCCTCCTCCCGCAGACAATCCTTGGCCAGATAGAGCAACAGGATTCGGTTGGACGGCAGCCGTAACAACGATACGCTCATCACATTAGCATGGACGCCATGCGTAATCAGAATATCGTTCCGGTTACTCCAGGTAAAACCGCCATCGTTGGAATAGCGGACGGCCAGATCCGCAGCTTCCGCGTCATGCCACGATGTTCCGCAATAGCGGGTATAGACATACATCAGTCGTTGATCGTCCAACGCCAGAAAAGCCCCTTCCGAATTCCTGGGATTACCCGGGCCGGCAAACAGTTTCAATACCGTTTGTTGTGTCATTTCCATATTTTTTTGACTTTCTTTAATGTTACGGTGCGACATAGGCTTGATCGCCACCCAGCTTTTTCCAGAGGCGGAACAGCCATAACATGCTTGCCAGAGAGAGAATGGTAAATCCGGCATCCCAAACATACATATATAAATAATTGTTTCCCGTCCATTCGATAAATTTGCCGCCCCCCCAGCCGCAAATCATTACCATGACCGCCCGGAACATCGCATGGGCTGAACAGAACTGGCCATATCGGTCATGCGGCAGCAGAGCAACAAACATCGGCAGTTCCGCCACGAACTGAATGGCATAAACCAGTGACAGGAGCATCGTCACCGCGAAAAACAGCACATAACCGGCGTTTTCGTCTCCGAGTGCCAGCGAGGCCGGCAATAAGCGGTTCAACACGTCGCAGGTGGCGGCAGGATTCCGGAATACCACGATGCTGACCAAATTGGTGAGTACTACCAGAATCATACCGAAGTTATAAATACGCAGCGGATGGAATTTGTCCACCAGACATCCCAGCGGGATTTTCAGCAGAAACACCATCACCCCGGCCGCCGCCATAATATCTCCGTAACCGACGCTGGATATGCCCAGATTGCCTTCGGCGAAAAAGAAATTGAACAAATTGCGACACAAGGTCGAGGCGGTACTCAGACTGGTCCCGAAAAAGAAAATCAGATAATACGGTTTTGAGAAACTCTCCTTGAAAAAAACCAGTACACTGCCCCACACCGATTCCCGGTACCGGTCCATCGCTGGCGGCGGGTAGCTGCCCTCCCTGACCATCAGGCACATCAAGGAAAAGCCGCACAGATACAGGACGCCGAAACCGGTATAGAGCCACTCCATATGGTCGGTATGATATTTGAAAAAGAATTTCATGAACAGAAATCCGGCCGCCGTTATCGCCATACCGAACAGCGCCATGAAACGGCCCATCAACGGAGCCGGCACCACATCGGCGAAAATATAGTAAAAGATGGAACCAGCAAACATGTTGCAGAACTGGAACCCGACGACGGCGATGCAGAGAATTCCCAAGCCGAGCGTTTGGGCGCCATATCCGCTTAGGCCATCCAACAGCATACCCAGTTTCGGAGCCCAGCCGATCAGTATCAGAAACAGTACCGTCGGCGGCGTGGCGAACAGCATATATGGAATCCGCCTTCCCAGACGAGTGCGTGTCCGGTCGCTGCAGTAGCTGACAATCGGCGTGACAATCGCATTGATCAGAGCCGGAATACTAACACACAACAACCCGATCATAGCGCTGGTCGCCGCAAGATTCCGGAGCGCAATCGGCAACAGCTGCGGCGACAGCTGCTGCATCAGAGAAAAGCAGACCGCGCCAAAGGTCATCCAGAAGAACAACATAAAAATGCCGACGTGCGAATAAGTCAATGTGCCGCACTCATAAACTTTTTGATTCTTCAATCGCTGCCACAGACTCCACAGCGACTCTTGTGCTTCCCGGGATTTCACAGTCACCTCCGAGGCTCGGCAACCGTCAGCACGGCATAGGTTCCACGATGGTCGGTCGGCCAGATCGAGACCGGCGGCAGGATGGGATCAGCGGTAGTTTCGGTATCGCGCTGACCTTTGACGATCATCGTTTCCGGACCGATCAAGCCAGCTTGCGTCACCGTCACTCGTTCGGATGGGGCGACGAAAATATAGTCGATCCGGTCCCGCTCATCGGCTTCGGGGGCCCAGGTTAGGATTTTTACCTCAACATGCGGATTGTTGCACGGAAAGGTGAAGCCCGGATATTTTACTGGATCAGAATAAAGATAACGGTAAGTGTCGAGCCAGCCAGCCTCTGCCAGACATTTGGTCGTTTGCCACGGCATTGCGATGCCGTTGTGCCCGAATAGATCAGCCGTCGCCGTCGTCCAGTCCAGATGGGACGGTTCATTGAAATCTCCACCGAGAATGACAAGCTCTCCTGCCGCTAGGGCAGGTTGAGCGTCCCTGATCAGCCACGCCATATTGTCCGGCCGGCCACTGGACAGATTCATCCGGGAAACCGGTTCGACCGTATCGACCGGTCCGTCTGGCAACTTCTGCCAGCTATTGCCGTCATATCCGCGTGGTAGATAACAGGCATAGTTCTTATAGTTTAAATGAACGGAATAAACGACCAATCGCCCCAATTCGTCACCGTCGAGCACTACTTTCAAATGATTGGAAATGGCCTGTTCCTCCAGGATCGGGTACACCGATAGCACCTGACAGTCATTCTGAATTTTCGGCACCTGATATTGCAAGCCTTCCCCGGCCAGCATTTCGGCCAATTGGGTGGAAATTGTCCCATCCACGGCGCATTCGCATAATAGGACGATTTCCGGCTTCAAACGTTTGATTTCATCAACGATACCCTGCCGGGACTCCGCTATGTTCATGGCACTGCGCCAAATATTCAACTGCATTACTTTTACCTCCGCCGTCCAGCCCGTCAGACCGCTGAAGAATACCGTCGGTACCGCCAGCCCATACACAAAACACTTCATTTCACCCACCTCTTGAGGATCTTTCCCGAAACTTACTCTCCTTCTGCGACAGCTCTCGGAACTTTTGGCATAGCGCCAGAAGTTCCGGGTGGCGCACCAGAGTTTGCTTTTATGGATTTTTTCCGGAGCCTTTTCCGTTGCATTCCGGCCGATTGCACATACTCATATCTGCGGTTAAAGACATTGTTACTATGCCGAGTGGTATACCCCCACGCCATTTCTTGCTATTGTAAATCTTCAATGAGCAACGATTTGGATTCCCGGGCAGCAACGCAGCCGGTTGCATCGACCAATTCTACCGACAACCTATATTTCCCGGCCGGCAGATCCGCTACGGCCATTCGCAACTCCTGTTCTCCAGTCAACGGCGCATCAATCCAATTCATCCGGTCGGCCGGGCCATTGAGTTTCACCTGCAGCTGGCATCCCTCCAGAGCCGCTTGACTCCGGTTTACCCGGAGCCTAGCCCGCAGCCGGCGACTGCCAACCGCCAGTTCCTGTTGCATCAGATGCAATTCCAGCACCGGCGGTACCTCGCCGACCACCCGCAATTGATGTCCTTCTTCGGCGGCCGTTTGGTTGGTCAGAGACACGGTGATTTC
This sequence comes from Victivallis sp. Marseille-Q1083, assembly GCF_903645315.1. Taxonomy (NCBI): domain Bacteria; kingdom Pseudomonadati; phylum Lentisphaerota; class Lentisphaeria; order Victivallales; family Victivallaceae; genus Victivallis; species Victivallis sp. Marseille-Q1083. The sequence goes on along the minus strand of NZ_CAHJXL010000001.1, from coordinate 980,059 downwards.
ATGGCTGCCGGTCTCATGCAAGGGAAATTCTGGCTGCAATTTCCCGCCTTCCTCCTCCATTTTCACCGGGACAGTGACCGGCGGCAACGTCCCGGAGGGTGCCGTCACCGAGATGCGTAGTTCGCCTTCGAATTTCTCCGGTCGATTCGGCTCCAACTGCAGCGACAACACATTGCTGCCCAGATAAAAACGCGGAGTATCCAGCAACTGTAGCGACACCGCCGGTTTCATATCGAAATACAATGTCCCGTAATTATGCAACTCATGAAATGAATTGTTGACCTGACTCCAGGTTGAAAATTCCGGCAACCGCTGCTGCTCCCGTCCGAAATTGATTTGCCAGTTGCTTCCCGGAACCGGAGCGGCAGCTAGACCGAATGCGGCAAACGGTATCCGCAATACCGCATACCACGAATCCTCCAGTTTCCCTGCCTGTACCGCAATGTTCGGCTGCCATTCCCCAGCGCGCTGCCGGTCGTCACCCTTGACGTCCCAAGCAATGGTCGACAGAGTCCCCAATGCATTTACTGCTACCTGCAGCGATTTCATGCTGGATGGATCCGGGACGAAGAAAAGTTCGAATGAATCATCGCTATAGACTGCGCCGTTGCGTTCGGTAACCATCGCCACCAGCCGTTCCATCTGCGACTCGGCCAGTTTCGCCCGGATATAAAGATATTCGTCATCATACATCAGCTGTACCCGGGTCTGCTCCCGAGCCGGCACGCCGTCAATTTCGCCAATTGCACCGGCGGCAAACGCCTGCGCCTTTTTCCAAGTGTCAGAATAACGTTCCAGAAAATTATCAATCACCGCTGCCGCTGCCCAATCGCCCTCCGCCAGCGGCCAGGCCGTCAGGCCGGAAACTTTCGGCACTACCACTTCAGCAGTTGCGGAACGCGCAGATTGCATTCCGGTTTTTTTTTCGTCGGCCGGAGCGGGCACCGCCGTTACCAGCCATTCCGGGTCGGTTGCCGCAGCAGGGATCAATAGAATTGGGCTAGATTGTCCTTGCAGGCGCAGAATCATTGCCGCAATCCGGTTGCGCCACAGATCGAACAATGCCGGGTCGGTTTCTGCCAGCCATCGGTATAGCTTCGCTGTTTCATCCGGCATTGCCGCCAGCATCATGTTGAATTCCGTCTGAATCTCGGCTGCAAGTTGCCGCGCTTGCCCATCATCGGAATTTTCTGCCCGCTGCAACAATTTTTTCAATGTCGTGATGTACCGCTGGTCGTCTATTCCTTCACGAATCCGTTCCCACATCGGCGACGGAATCGGCCCGGTGTCGCCCGGGTAGACTACACTGTTGATATAATCAAGAGTGCCGTTACTAAAAGCATCTTTGGTATCCATGAAAATATAAGCCCATTGGAAAGCGCCGTCCGCCTGGACGCGCTCGGCAAAAAAACCGAATTGTGCTCGATCGCCATGGTTGTAAATACCGCAGAAATCGCCGGTCGCTTTTGCCTGCCGCATTAATTCCGGCGTCACTGAATTGTAATAGCGCACATCGATGAATTCGTCCAACGGCTGTAGTTCATCAACGCCACCCCACGGGCCATTGGACCAGGAGGCCACTTTGACTCCATTGGCATGAAACAATCTGGCATAGTGCTCCAGTTGCTGTATTTTCGCCGCTGCATTGGTTGCTTCTTCCTGTGGCAGCCAATAGAGCTCTGGCCAATTGTTTGCTGCTGCAAACGCTTCAACCTGCGCGATGATATTTTTGGTTTGCTCCACTTCGAATTCGGAATACTTTGGCGGTACGTTGAACTCCCAGCTTGCCACGGTATAATTCGCCGGAAATTCCTTGCCGGCTGTCCGATAAGCCGCCATCTCGTCCTGCAACGCCGACAACCAGCCTTCGACCGGCCGCATATCGAGGGTTAGTGGCCGTTGGAATCCCACTTCCCGACAAAGCTTCACCTCCCGGTCGATCAGGCTGCAATCGACGACAACGTGGTTATCCTCCCACTTCAATGGAAACGAAAAATTACATGGTGCCACCGTATTTATCCCGTGCGCTTTCATATCCCTGTAAAACTGGTGGCGCATCTCCAGATCTTTTTGATGACCGCCCAGATACATGCCCAATTCCATCTCCGGCTCCGCCAATTCAATCGGCCAGACATGTAGTATCAACGGTACCCGGCGATCCGGTTTGCCGGCGGCCCGCAAAACAACCTCCGACCGATAATCGCCAGGTGCCGCGCTGGGCGGCACGTGTACAGTCAGCCAAAAATAGGAGGTCCGGCCGGCCCGCAGGGTCAAATCGCTAAAGCACTCCAGCAATTCTGGCCGCCAGAAGTAGGAATTTTCCACGCGGAAATTTTTCAGTGCCAATTCCGAGGCGATCCGCATCTCCAGATGTTCCACTGGGATTTCGGCACCCGAAGCGGACCGCAACGGTGCCAATTCCACTTGAAAAGCGGTCAATTCCGTTTCCGGCCGTACCGCCAGCACAGCCGGCTCGTATTCACCGGGAGATGCGAACAACTGCAGCGCGGGACACAACTGTAACGAATCCGGCTGTTGATACGGCGACAACGTTTCCATATAGTGGGGAGCCCAGAGCAGATAGCCGCTGGTCCGATCCTCATTGGTCGGCGTTGCCGGTCCATTCCATACCGGATGGACATATTCTGTCCAATTTTTCGGAATTCGGACCGTTCCACACGCCGGGTCGATCGTATTTCCCAAATTAGCAAAAGGCAACTCTCCGGCAACCGCCCCGAACAGGCTCAGCAGGCACCCCAAACAAATGCTTTTTCTCATGATCGATTCTCCGATAGATTGCATTTTCATATCCGATTTGATTGCTGGTAACATAAGAACGCAGATCGGTAAAGGCAAGTTGTATTTTTAGGAAAAAAATCACCAAAGAGGACAAATAGCAATCTCAAAATAGACAAAAAAAATCATTGAATCATCGAGTTTTTAACCTGAATGTAGCATGAAACTTTCGATTCTTTGAAAAATGTGGTGGAGATGCGGAGAACGTTTTTACAATTAGTTCCAGTTATCTTATCGAAAATTGAACCTGGAGGTCGCCGATGAGTCGGCCGCATTGGACACTTGAAGAAATATCCTTCATTCGATCGGGTATTTCTTCAAATGCCTAATGCGGTGTTCGGCTCGGATTAGAACTGTTCCTTGATGCGCAGGATGTCGCGGAGATTCATATCGCTTTTGACGCGTTCGATCGGCACATCGCCGTAATTGACCTGCGGCGTGGTCCGGGTGGAGGAGAAGCGGACTATCATCTGGTCGGTCATCAATTGTCCTTGAAAAACCGCTTTGAAATTTTTGTTGGTATCAGGCAAATTCCAGACCATGACGATCTTGCCGAAGCGGTCGGCGCTGTAATAACTGGTAATCTGCGGCGGCTGCGTCATGATGAATTGATATTGCTTGTACTGATTTTTCTGCAGAACGCCGGTCCCTTTGACATTGCGCCGGGCAATGTCGATCAATTCGTTCACCTCCGAATCGGTCAATTCGACATGACCGCTTGGGCCGGTTTGACCGCTCGCGCAGCCGCCAGCCAGAAATCCGCATGTCAGGATCGCAACGAATCCCAGAAGCAATAACAATTTGTACGACATATTTCCGCTCCTTTGGTTTCTCCGAAAAGCTGTCGGGCTTGACGCGACGAGCGCTTTCCGGACATTCCCCGGGCCGATGTCCTGGCTACGGCCGCCGCCGTACTCACTCCGCCGACAGGGGATGCTTTTCTGTTTCCGTGTTTCTATAGGCCGGTCGGCAGATCGACGAAATGACCGATCAACCCGAATTCCTGCTGCAATAGTTGCCGGATGGCCTGGACGCCGGTGGTCTCCGAACGATAATGGCCCAAGCCGATGACGGCAATTCCGCTTTCGGCGATGAGGTGAAACATCGTGTGCTCGATTTCACCGGTGATCAGCAGTTCCGCCCCGGCGTCGATGGCGCACTGCAGACCGTCGAGGCCGGCGCCGCCGGAAATAACCGCCACCCGGCGGACCGGCCGGTCGCCGGCGAACACCTGCGGCGGAGTTCCGCCCAGATGGTGCTGCAGCGTCCGGGCCAGCGCTTCGGCCGCGGCGGTTTCCGGCAATCTGCCGAGGATGCCGATATCGCTGCCGGCGTATTGAAAAAACATCCGCCGGTCGATGAGTCCGACCCGGTCGGCCAGCACGGCGTTATTGCCGAACCGCGGATGGGCGTCCAACGGCAGATGAACCGCGTACAGCGACAAATTGTTGATGAACAGCGTCCGGTACCGTCGGGCGACCAGGCCGGTCAGCCGGCGCGGTTCGGCGCTCCAGCTCAAGCCGTGATGGACGAAGATGAAGTCGGCCTGCAATTCGGCCGCCGCTTCGAACAGGGCCAGCGAAGCGTCGACGCCGAAAACGGCGCGTCGTACGGACGCGTTGCCTTCGACCTGCAGCCCGTTGTTGGAATAGTCGTGGCCGAATGCGGCAACATTCAGTTGTTCATCCAGATAGTTGGTCAGCGCCTTCAAAGTGATCATGGTTCCGAAACTCCCGGGAAAAATTTGGCGGCAATGATTTGCCAGCGCAATTGCTCTTGGGTTTTTCGCCGGACATAATCGCGCACTCCATCGCCGTCCGGCAGTTTGGCGATGGCGCCGATTTCAGCATCGGTGCAGCGGAACAGGACGGCCAGCGGCCGGGCGGTCTGCGCCTGCCGCAGCCGCCGTTGCGCCTGCCGGCAGCAGCGGCGTGCCAGATGGTTGCGGCCGAGCAGCCAGCCGAAACCGGCGGCGACCAGCAGCCAGAACGGCCAGACGGGAAGCGGCAGCGCGAAATAAAGCTGGCAGATTTGCGCGGCCAGCACCAGCAGCGACGGCAGCAGAAAGTAGAGCGCGTCCCAGCGGCCGATAAAACAGTTGCCCAGATAACGCCGCAGCGGACTGTTGCTGGTTTGATATGCGAAAAATTCCTCCAGGCGGAGATTGTTCAACGGCGTTCTGGCAACGTGGCAGAGTTCATGGGCGACCAGCTCCTGCCGCCGGTAGATGAACCAGCGGCGGCGGCGCTGGAAACTGCGCCTCAGGAAGATGGCCGGCAGTTGTCTGCCCGGTTCGGAAACGGCGCAGCCGCCCCACAGCCAGCCGACTTCCCCGGACAGGAAGAAGCCGGGCACCCAGTCGATGTGGAATTGATAGAGCCGCTCGGTGACACCGGCGGCTTCAGCCAGCGTATCCGGTTCGATCTGCTCGCTGCGTTTGACGTACAGGTCGCTGAGTACCGGCACCGGCGCTTCGTCCCGCAGAGCATGGTCCAGCGCCTCTTTTTCCCGCAACAATTCCTCCAGACGGGCGCGGAATGCTTCCAGCGACTCTTCCGGCGCCGGAAAAATGCCGTTATCGTCGAGACGCAGCAACGCCGCCGGATTATCCGGCGTCAATGCAGCCAGAAATTTGCGGCTCAGCACATTCATTGCTTCTCGGAATTATTTTCCGCTTTCCGGTTGCCGGAGTTTCTGGGCGGCCGGCCGGCGTTGTCGCTCCTGCCGTCTTTCCGGGGAGCGGCTTCCGGCGGCGCTTTTTTCGGTTTGGGCGGCCGGGGCTTTTCCTGCGAAACGATGGTGATTTCGTCGCGGGTATAATGAACGAGATTGCCGGATTCCAATTGCACCGAAACGCTTTGCGTCAGCAGGTTTCGGTCATAAATCCGGCCGCGTCCTTCCGGGCACTCGCAATATTCGCCGCGATGCGGCATTCCTTTTTCCAGTTCCAGGTAACCGGCGTGTTCGAATTTCAGGCAACATTTCAAACGGCCGCAGGCGCCGGAAATCGTACTCGGCGTCAGCGAAAGATCCTGGTCCTTGGCCATCCGGACGTTGATGGAATTGAACTCTTTCAAAAAGCGGCGGCAGCAAAGCTCCTGGCCGCAGATGCCGATGCCGCCGCAAATGCTGGTCTCGTCGCGCACGCCGATCTGCCGCAATTCGATTCTGGCGCTGAGCGCCCGCGACAGCTCTTTGACCAATTCCCGGAAATCAACTCGTCCGTCGGCGGTAAACTGGATGACAATCTGTTTGCAGTCGAATGAATAGTGGGCGTTCAACAGCTTCATTTCCAGTTTCAGCAATTCGACGAAACGATATGCGGTGGCGATCGCGTTTTTGCCCCGCTCCTGATTGCCGGCGGCGGTTTCCCGGTCGGCGGCAGTAGCGGCCCGTTCGATGCGCGGCAGGCTGCTGTTGGTATTTTCTTCCTCCGCCGGCGGATACCGGTGGATGACTCTGGCATAATCCAGATAGAAATCCTTGCGGACGATGCAGTAATTGCCGACTTTCAGCTCCAGCTCGGCGGGCGCCTGCGCTTGATAACGGGAACCGTTGTCAAGTTCCACTGTATATAAGTTATTCATCAATAATGCTTACCAATCTGCTTGATCGTTTTGCTCTACAATAATACATTTAGTAATATAGCAGACAATGAGTAGTTGGCAAACATCACTGAAAAATAAAAAAAGTTAACATTCCGATTTGTCTCTGAATGCGTCCCGCCGGGCGGATTCCACTGGCCGCTTCGATCGCGCCGGCACGAAATCAACTGTCGGCAAGTGCCGGTCCGCCGCCGATTTTTTCCAATCCCGCCATTCCGGAAGCTGCCGTTCTGCCGGGCCGGGATCGTCTCTCCGGTTACGGCCGCGGCTTTCTGGTGCCGGCTTGCGAAATTTTGCCGTTGGAGTCGAGGTCGGGGAGCGGCAACCGGCCGGGCAATGGAAACGAAAAACGCGATGGATGATTCAGTCCGGCGGACTACTGAAAGAGAAGGGGGCATAGAAGAAAATCTTTTTTGGGAGCAGTTACTTTCTCGATTCATTTTATCCCCAAAAGAGGTTACGGCGAAGGTTACGATCCGGCCAAAAAAGCGGAGGATTCCAGTTTTTTGGATCCGGACAGCATATGTTGAAAAAAAATCAATATCGCACCGTAAAAAAGTGATTTTTTCTTGAAAACTGACGTTTTTTCGACCGAAAACTAACTTTTTTCAAAAAAAATTCGATTTTTTTTCGTTTGCCTATTGCTTTTTGTTAACCGATTTACTATACTATATGGTGATGACAGTAAATCGATTTACCATTTTACAGTGTCGGGATGAAGTAAAAGAAAACGGATGTCGAAACGAAACAACCTTAATCAAGGAAGAAAAAATGAAAAAGAAATTCACCCTCATCGAACTGCTCGTGGTCATCGCGATCATCGCCATCCTCGCCAGTATGTTGTTGCCGGCGTTGGGCAAAGCGAAAGCAAAAGCGCAGGAAATCAAATGCCGCAGCAACATGAAACAACTCGGCCTGGTTTTCACCATGTACACGATGGACAATGACGACTGGGTTTGTGCCGCACATGTGCAAATTCCGGAATTTGCCAACAAGGCCAACTGGCCGACGGTTTATAATCTGCAATATGGCGTGGGAGAGGATGTATTCCTCTGCGGAGCCAGCGCCGGCCATTACAACAAAGACAGCTATGCGCAGGATACGGTCTCTATCGGTATGAATTACAATACTTTCGGCAACTCTGCAGGCGAGAGCGGCGATCGGCGTGCCCATAAATTGGCGACGGTATTGGCTGCCGCCCAGGAAGAAGGTTCGACACCGTTCGTCTTCGGCGATGGTACCTCCACCGACAATGGCTTCACCGGCGCTTCGGCGATCTCCGGTCACCTGCTCAATCCGTCGCAGATCAGCGAGTCGGACGTCACCGGTCTGTACCCGTTGAACAAGACGCTGGCCAATGCCTGGTATCCGATGTATCTGGTTCATAATGAATCTTCGAACATCGCTCTGTCCGACGGCAGCGCCCACAGCGTCAAAGGCCGGCAGTTGCAGGCGGAAGCCACGAAGTATTGCCGCCCGGTGCTGACCAACTCCGGTTGGGTTACCACTGCGCCCTAATCGGGCCGGTTTTGCCAGACCTTGCCGGCGCGGCGGGAAACGGTTTCCGCCGCCCCGGCCCGGCAGATCCGGACGGATTTGCCGCATTGACGAAGAAAAGAATGCTCCGCCGGTTTCAAGCCGGCGGAGCATTCTTTCTTTCAATTCGCGCCATATGCAAGTCTTTTCCCTCAATAGCGCGGCGTTGGTATCGGCATTAGGTTGGGGATGACCGGCATCGCCTTTTTCCACCTGGCGTTACCGACGGAAAAAGGCGACCAGACGGTTCGGAAAAGGAAGCATGCGAGCAGAGAAAATTTTCCCTCAAAAGATTTTTTCTGCCCGGCTGAACCGTCTCATTCGACGATGACCGCCACCTTGATGCCCTTCATCTGCACGTTGGTTTCCAGCGCTTCGGTGATCTGGGACAGCGGGAATTTATGGGTGACCAGTTCTTCCACCGGCAGACCGATGCCGGCCGCCCGTTTCAGGAAGGCGAAGGTGGTCGGATAATCCTGCGGCGAGTAGACCCAACTGCCGACCGCCGAAATTTCCTTGTTGCACAGGTCATAATGGTGGTTGATCGTGCAGTCGCCGCCGTCCATGAAGAAGCCGACTTCGCACAGGCCGCCGCCGCGCCGCACCAGTTTCCAGGCGTTGCCGCCGGCCTTGCCGACGCCGGTGCACTGGAAGACGAATTCGGCGCCCAGACCGTCGGTGGCGGCCTTGACATCGGCCAGCAGCGCCGGGAAATCCGGGTACTGGGTGAAGTTGAAGGTCTGACTGGCCCCCATCCGTTTGGCCCATTCCAGCCGGCTGTCGTTGCCGTCGGTGGCCAGGATGGTTTCGATGCCCATCGTCCGCAATACCGCCATGACCATCAGGCCGATCGGTCCGCAGCCCTGGATCAGCACGACAGTGTTGAATTTCAACAATCCGGTGCTCTTGGCGCGTTCGACGGCGTGAACTGCCACGGCGGCCGGTTCCACCAGCATGCGCTGGTCCAGCGTCATGCCGGTGACATTGAAAAAGGTCGAGCCGGGGCGGATGACCAAATATTCGCCGAAATAACCGTTGAAGTGGATGTCGTCGTCCGGAAACAGGCCGTAAACGCCGCAGTTTTCGCACAGATTGGTGCGAGCCGGCGTATTTTTGCAGGCGTTGCATTTGCCGCACGGAATGATGCAGGTGACGATCTTGTCGCCGAGTTTGACCGGCACGCCAGCGGAATCGGCGGTGATATTTTTCCCCAGTTTGACGATGGCGCCGGAACCTTCATGGCCGAGCACCACCGGACAGAGTCCGAAGGGATCGCGCTTGTATTCGTGTCCGTCCGTGCCGCAAATCCCGCATCCTTCGACTTTGAGCAGCATCTCGTCGTCGCCGATCGGCGGGAGCGGATATTCCCGGATTTCAAACTTACCGGGAGCGACCAGCATTGCCACTTTTCCTTTTTCCGACATCGTTCTACCTCGCGTTTCGTTTCATGGTTTGAACCGGAATTGTTGCCAATTGCGGTTGAAAAAAAATATCCGATTCCACACTATAATCGTTGGAATCGGATATTTCAATGACCACGGCAAAGACCGTTTGCCGTTTTTCCCGGCAGCTACCGCTGCGTTTTGCCGTCCGGATGCGTGCCGCGCAGCCGCTGCAGCGCTTCCCGGCCGCGCTGGAAGAACGCGTACAACGCCGGGATGAAGAAGATGCCGACTGCGGTGGCCGCGACCATGCCCCAGAAAGTCGTCACGCCGATCGCCCGCCGGCTGCCGGCACCGGCGCCGCTGGCGATCACCATCGGGAACACGCCGATGACGAACGAGAGCGCGGTCATCATCACCGCCCGGAACCGGGTGCGGGCGCCGTTCAGCGCCGCCTCTTCGATGGTCCGGCCGGCTTCCCGTTCCTGTTTGGAGAATTCCACCATCAGGATCGCATTCTTGCTGGCCAGGCCGATCAGCATGATCAAGCCGAGCTGGCAGTAGATGCTCAACGGCATATCGGTGACCAGCAGCGCCACCATGGCGCCGAGCGTCGCCACCGCGACCGACAGAATTACCGAAATCGGCACGGTCCAGCTTTCGTATTGCGCGACCAGGAAGAGATAGCCGAAGATCAGCGCCAGCGCCATCAGGTAGATGATCTGCCCCTGATTGTTCTGCTCCTGGTAGCTCATGTCGGTCCAGCTGATCTGGTAATCCTTCGGCAGGGTGTCGTTGACCAGTTGCTGGACTGTATTCATCATTTCGCCGGAACTGACCGACGGCAGGCTCTGCGTGTTCATGCTGGCCGACGAAAACTGGTTGAAACGTTCGATCTGGCGCGGGCCGGTGATCCATTTCAATTGGGCGATGGTGCTCAACGGCACCATCTGGCCGGCATCGGTCTGGACGTTCAACTGTTCGATCATGTTGATGTTTTTGCGGTAATCGCTGTCCGCCTGCATCTTGACCTGAAAGGTATAACCGTTCAGGTTGAAATCGTTGATGTAATAAGCCGCCAGCTGACTCTGCAGGGTGCCGAAAATCCGGCTGACCGGAATGTTCAGCGCTTCCGCTTTGGCCCGGTCGATCACCAGCTCCAACTGCGGCGTATTGGCTTCGAACGAACTGGTGGCGTAAACCGCCTTGCCGGTGGCCATGATCTGGCCGATCAGACTGCGCACCGCCTGCGCCAGTTCCTGCGGCGTTTGGTCGCCGGTGGCCTGCAGCGCAAAGCTGACGCCGCCGGTGGCGCCCAGCCCGATGATAGCCGGCGGCAGGAAGGCCCGGACGTTGGCTTCCGGAATGGTCGCGCACTTCTGCATGATCTGCTGCTGGATGTATTTGACCTGCAGCTCCGGCGTTTTCCGTTCGCTCCAGTCCTTCAGGACGACGATGACCATGCCGACATTTTCACCGCTGCCGGCGGTCATGCTGTGGCCGGAGATGACCAGCATGTCCTTGACGCCGTCGATGCCGCGGATGATGCCGGAAATTTTACCGAGCGCCTGGCCGGTCCGGTACAGCGTGGAGCCCGGCGCCAGTTGCACATCGCAGAAGATGGCGCCTTTGTCCTCGTCTGGCAGGAAGGAGGTCGGCACTTTGTTGAACAGATGATAATTCAGGTAGAGCACGCCGGCGAACAGGATGGCCGTCAACAGGCCGCGGCGCACCAGAATGCCGGAGAGCGACACGTAACCGTCCCGCGAAAAATTCAGCCCGATGTTGAACCATTTGAACGGTCCGCGGGCCTGCTTCTGCGGACGCAGCACGATGGCGCACAGGGCCGGACTCAATGTCAGGGCGTTGACCGACGACAGCACCAGGGCGATACACATCGTGACGGCGAACTGCTTGTAAATAGTGCCGACCATGCCGCCGTAGAAAGCGACCGGCGCGTAGATCGCCAGGATCACCAATGTCGTCGCGATGACCGCGCCGGTGATCTGGCCCATGCCCTTGACCGCCGCCTCGTAAGGCGACAGGTGTTCTTCTTCGATCAGTCGCATGCAGTTCTCGACGACGACGATGGCGTCGTCGACCACCGAACCGATGACCAGGATCAGGGCGAACATCGTCAGCACGTTGGCGCTGAAACCCATCGGATAGAGGAAGATGAACGTGCCGAGCAGCGAAACCGGGATGGTGATCGACGGAATCAGCGTGGCGCGCCAGTCCTGCAGGAAGATGTAGGTGATCGCCACGACCAGCACGAAGGTCAGGATCAGCGTGACGACGATTTCCTCCATCGTGATCCGGACGAATTCGGTCGAGTCGTAGCCGAGATGCCAGGAGAGCCCCTCCGGAAAATTCTGGGCGAGCTTGGCCATTTCGGACTTGATGTTGTCGATGACCGCCACCGCGTTGGCATCGTTGTTGCGGAACAGCGCCATCATGACGCAGGGTTCGCCGTTGAAATAGTTGGTGCCGTTATAGGTTTCGGCGCCCAGCTCGATGCGGGCGATGTCGCTCAAACGGATCTGCCGGCCGTCGCTGCCGGATTTGACGATGATCTGCTCAAAGTCGCCGACCTCCTTCAAACGTCCTTCGGCGTTGAGCTTGTACTGCATGAACTCGCTGCTCTCTTCGGTGCCGACCGCGCCGGCCGCCGCCTGGATATTCTGCGTGCTGATCGCGTTTTTGACATCCTCATGGGTGACGCCGAGCGCCGTCATCCGCAGCGGGTCCAGCCAGAGGCGCATACTGTAGTTGAGTTCGCCCCAGATGACCGCCTGGCTGACGCCGTCGATACGGGCGAGGGCGTCTTTGACGTTCATACTGACGTAATTGCTCATGAAGAGCTTGGAGAGTTTGCCGTTTTCGCTGGTGAAAGCCAGCATGCCGAGGATGTCGCCGGAACGCTTGTAGACGTTGACGCCGAGCGCCTTGACCTCCTGCGGCAGCGACGGCTCCGCCCGCTGAATGGCATTCTGCACATTCACCTGGGCCATGTCGCTGTCGATGCCCGATTTGAAGGTGATCGACAGCGAATAGTTCCCGGAGTTGTCCGACTGCGACGAGTAATAGATCAAATCTTCGACGCCGTTGATCTCCGATTCGATCGGCGCGGCCACCGTGTCGGCGATGACCTGCGCGCTGGCGCCGGGATAGCTGGCGTTGACCACGATGGTCGGCGGGGCGACTTCCGGGTATTCCGCCACCGGCATTTTAAAGAGGCAGATCGTTCCGGCCAGCACCATCACCACCGAGATGACGATGGCGAATTTCGGCCGGTCGATGAAAACTTTTGAAATCATCTTATTTCACCTTACTGTTGAGTCGGCTGGGCCACCGGAACCGGATTGACCTTGCTGCCGGGAGCAGCCTTGTGGACGCCGTCGATGACGACTTGCTCGCCCACTTTCAAACCGGAAGTGACCAGTTGCATGCCTTCGACGACATTACCCAGTTTGATGTCGCGGCGTTCGACGATATTGTCGGCGTCGACGACGTAAACGTAATTGCTCTTCTGGTCGGTCATGACGGCGGTGACGTTGATCGCCGGAACCGGCTCGGCGAATTTATCCGCCAGCTTCACGGTGACGAAACCGCCGGGCACCAGCCGCTCGTCCGGATTGGTGCATTCCAGGTAGATGGTGATCGTCCCGGTCGCCTTGTCGACCCGGTTGTCGATGAAATCGATTTTGATGTCGCCTTTGAATTCTTCGTGGTTGGCCGGCACGATGGTGATGACCGATTCGGTGGTGCTGGCCTGGGCTTTGTTGAAGCTGTCCAGGAAATCACGTTCACTGATCGAGAAACTGACGTGGATCGGATCGATCTGGACGATGTCGGCCAGTTCCGCGCTCTGCGGCGTCACGTAATTGCCTTCGCTATAGGTGCGCTTGCCGATCCGGCCGGTGATCGGCGCATAGATCTTGGTGTAGGACAACTCGTTTTCGGCCTGTATCAAGGCCGCCTTGGCCTCTTCGATTTTCGCTTTGGTCGATTTCACCAGCCGGGAGGCATTTTCCTGTTCGGTTTTGGCGACGGCGTTTTTTTCATACAGTCCGGATTTCCGGTCGAATTCGCTCTGGGCGTAATCGAATTCCGCTTCGGCCTGGGCGAGAATCGCTTTGGCCGACAAAACGTTGGCCTGATAGGTGGTATCTTCCAGCTCGAACAGCAGATCGCCTTTTTTGACCATGCTGCCTTCGGTGAAATTGATTTTTTCAATCCAGCCGGAAATACGGGCCGGGATGGAGACTTCTTCGATTGCCCGGATGACGCCGACGTAACGTTTCGGCTCCGTCCGGTCCAGTTCGGTGACCTCTGAGACGGTTACCGCCGGTATTTCCTGCGACTGCGCCGCCGGCGTTTTTTCCGTTGCTTTGTCTGCCGCCTGGAGGGAACCGGCGCCCAATACCAGTCCGGCGAGAGTTAATTGCACAAGATTCGCTCGTTTCATCATTTTTCTTTGGCTTCCTTGCTATTCGACTTCGAGTCCGGCTGGAGCCGGCTCAGTTGTTTGTTGAATTTTTCCAATAAGTTGAACAACTGCAAGTTTTCCTCCTTGCCGTTGCTGTTTAAAAAATCCGCGGTCACACTGTCGAACCCGTTTTGACGGCGGCGGATGAAATCCTGCGCTTCATCGGACAGGGCCAATGAAATCGCCCGGCGGTCATTGCTGCTGGGAGTTCGTTTCAAAACTCCTTTCTGTACTAAATTTTCAACCATCTCCGATGCGGCTGCAGCGGTGATTTTCAAATGTTCCGATAAGATTTTCAGCGTGATTTCGCCGAACCGGGCTTCCTGGAGCTCTTTTACCATGCGAATCACCCGGGTTTGGTTGATCGTCAAGCTGAATGTTTCCTCCAGAAATTTCGGACTGCATTCGCCGTTCTCGAGCTCTCGCAACCGGTCGGTCAGAGTGAACAACAGTTGCCATAAACTGTTGGGACTCGGATGAGCGGCCATTTTGTTATCCTTCAATAAAGCTTGCTTTGTTTTATTATAGTTAGGGAAACCATAATATATAGTATGCGTAAATATTTGCAAGCAATATTCCCGGAAAAAAGGACACTTTCCCGCCGAACGGGGAAGGTGGGAGCATCAGCGCGGGCTGATTCTGGCCAGGAAATCCTCCAGGAGCTCCTGAAGCAGCGCCAGCTTTTCCGGCGGAACACCGGCCAGAAACTCATCGGTAACCCGGTCAAAAAAGTGATTGCGCAACAACAGGGTGTTCTCGGTGCACGGAGAAAGTTTGATGGCGATCGAACGCCGATCTGCACTGTTCACTTCCCGCGACAGCCAACCTTTGCGAACCAAACTGTCAACCATCTCAGAGGTGGCGGCCGGACTCAATTTCAAATTGGCGGCCAGCAGTTTCAAACTGACGCCTTCCGGATGCTGCTTGAGCAAATGCCCCAGCTTGACGATAATTCGAACCTGATTTACCGTCATCTGATTCAACATGCCGCGCGGATCGTCCTTCAAAACTTCCGACGCCGATTCGCGCAGGCCGTCCGCCAGAAAGAAAATCACCTGCCACAACGGTTGTGCGGCTTTTCGAGTCTGTACTGCCATCTCTCGTTCCGCCTATGAATTTTCCCCATGATTTCGCCGTTGAAGAATATAACATGGGGATGGCTTTTTTACAAGGTTGAATCCGCCGGTTTCCCGAAATACCGGTCAAAGACGGCGAAGAAAAAAGCATCGGGATTTGCCGTTTTTCGAAAAAAAAGTATTTTTTCTTGAATAACGGCCAAGAAAAACATTCGCCGGCTCGTCATATTAGGTGAAAATGATCCAGAGAGAGGGAATTTTTAATTCCGGGACTGTAAAGCAATTGGTCGGTGTTTTTTGGGAGAGATGGATGCTTTGCAGTTCCGGAATTCTTTTCAGGCGCAACCGGGCCGCTGCCGGCTTTCTGTCAAAATCTTCGGCTTTCGATTTGACATTTCATCTTTTTCCTGTATTGTAAAACCAATCTTTCTGACGTCCCTATCGTCTAGAGGCCTAGGACACCGGGTTTTCATCCCGGCAACCGGGGTTCGAATCCCCGTGGGGATGCCATTTTTTTGGTCGGAAAGAAATCGTTGTCGTTTCGGTATGTCCCTATCGTCTAGAGGCCTAGGACACCGGGTTTTCATCCCGGCAACCGGGGTTCGAATCCCCGTGGGGATGCCATTTCCACATGGTTGAAATTCCACTGTTCCCTGCAAGACCGTTTTACGGTCGTTTTATTCCGTCCGGAGTATTCCCGGGTGACTTGCCGTGCATGTAGCGTCTTTACTGCCCGGGCCGGAAATTGACGGCGCTGCTCCACCTTATCAATTAAAATTTTTCACCATAATTTTTTTACTCCACTTGGCATTGTCGTATTTTGGTGATATTTTTAAGTGAAATAAGAAAAATTTATTTTGAATTATTTCGCTATTTTATTTGTTTTAATGATATTAAGCTTCTTTTTGATGTTTTCCTGTTTTTGAATGTTAGCTTAAAATATTTTGAAACAATTGGGAGGATGCCGTCGCGATGGAAGAAAAAATTGTCTACCAGAAACCGGAACTGGAACAATTTCAGCCGTGGGCGCAGATATTGCATGGAGATTCGATGATTTGTGCTGCTGATCCAACTGATTTTTAGAAGTGATTTTAGTTGGCTGGCCAGTGGTATAAAATAGCGGATCATCCGGTCGGCGAGCCGGTGCGGGGGAGGGGAATACAGTGGCTTCGCGGGAAGTTCCGGATAAATCATTGAAGTTGCGGACGCCGTTGATCGCTTACCTGAATTTGGTCAACCGCTGCAATCTCGCTTGCCGGTATTGCTATTACAGTCAGGGGCCGGGCAAAACCGCGTATGAACTGGATACCGGTCAATGGCTTGCCATCCTGGATAAATTGGCCGGCCTGAAGGTGGCCAAACTGATCCTGACCGGCGGTGAACCGCTGCTGCACGAGGGGTTTGCCGAAATTCTCCGGCGGGTGGGGGACGGCCGCTGGCGGTTCGTGCTGACCACCAACGGCGTGTTGCTGACCGAAGAAATCGTGGCGGCTTTGGCCGTTTCCGGCCGTTGCGAACAGGTTCATCTGTCGCTGGACGGGCCGGAAGCGTGCAATGACGCCATGCGCGGCATCGGTGCTTACCAACAGACGGTGCGGGCGCTGGCATTGTTGCGCCGCCATCGGATTCCCTGTGCGGTACGCTGTACGGTCGGGCCGCATAATTGCAGCTGCCTGGCTGAAACGATGGAACACCTGCTGGAGTTCATTCCGGCAGCGTCGCTGGAATTTTCGTTGCTGGGAACAGTTCCCGGAGCGCGGGATACCCTGCGGCGACTGCAGTTGACTCCGGCGCAGCAGGTGGCGGCACTGCGCGAAATCGACGCGGCCGCCCGGCGGTACCGGGTGCGGTTCGGCGGCAATTGCGGAGAAATCCTGCGGTCCTGGCGCAGAATTTATGGCGATTGGAAATGCCGGTCGGCCGATTCCGGCCGGGGCGCCGGCGGATCGCTGGGAAGCTGCCAGGCGTATTTTACCCGGATGGTCATCCGGGCCGACGGCAAGATCGCGCCGTGTACGGCGCTGATGCACCTGGTGACCGGCGACGCGCTGCGTGACGATATCGCCGTATTATGGCGGCACAGCCCGGTCTGGCGGCAGTTGCGTGAACGGTCGTCGGTCGAACTGCGGCGGTTCCGGCCTTGCCGCGACTGTCCGTTCCTGGCGTTCTGCTCCGGCAGTTGTACTGCCGACCCGGCTGATTTCGACCGGCCGCCCAACACCTATTGTTTGCGGAATTACCTGCCTTACCTGCCGGATATCGAGCAATTGCTTGAATTGCCGGCGGACCGGACTCAGGCCGGAGAAATGCCGTAACGCCAGGCGATCTCATAGATTGTTGCCTTCGCATGGCACGAAGCTGTCAACTGACAACATTGAGGATGAAACGGCATGGATTTCTTCTTACACGCTGCCGTCGTCGGTCCGGTCGATTTTCCGGTGTTTGAGGTCACGGAACAACTGGAGCGAATCGCGCAGCCCGCCGCAGAAAATCCAGATCGAGCAGACTGACCCCAGCCCGAAGCTCAACATTGTTTGCAGCCACCAGAAACGGCTCCAGCTCGCATCGGCAATGTCGTGGAAACAGCGCACCAGGCAGCCGGCCAGGAACAGCAGCCACCAGGCGAGCGTCCAGACCAGCGTCGCATAAAAGAGAAAGCGTTCGAAGCGGGTGAACTCCTCGGTCAGGCCGAGCAGCTTGAACAGTTTCGCCATCCGGCCCGGGCGGACCGTTTCCGGTTCGTCGCCGTGGACGACGTCTCCGCTGACCGCATAAGCGCCGCGGTGCAGCAGTTTGTCCATGTTGAAGCTGCGGCGTTGCCCGGCCAGCGAAATGACGATATAACTGATCGTGGCGGTGAGCATCGCGAAAAAATAAACATACTGGCCGTTGATTGGGAAGTGTTCCTGATGGCTGAGCAGCCAGGCGGAATCAGGAAAGCATTTCAGCAGATTGACGGCGATCGGCTGCCAGAGCTGTTCGATGACGATGCCGCCGAAGCCGAGGACGGTGCCGACGGTCAGCGCCGTGAAAGCGGCGGCGGTAGTGCCGTATTTCCAGTAGAGACCGCCGATGATGACGACGCCGGCGCCGCCGAGGTAGATGGCGCCGGTCAGCGCGAAATACATCAGAATGTAGTTTTTCAGTTCAAAGAAACTGCTGAAGACGAAGGCGAACAAAGCGACGCCGACGATGGAGAGCCGGATCAGCCGCAGCCGTTTTTCCGGGGTGATCGGTTTGTCGCGCAGCGGCAGGATGACGTCCTGGATCAGAATGGAGCCCCAGGAGTGCAGAAAGGTGTCGTCGCAACTGATCGCACAGGCCAGGATGATGGCGCCGACGATACCGAGCAGGCCGGGCGGCAGCGTGTGACGCAGGAAGATCGGCACGGTCATCTGGATCTGGCTCTGCGGATCGAGGGTGGTCAATTCGGCGTTGATGTTGGCGGCCAGTTCCAGATAACCGGAACCGTTCAGCACCGCGTAGGCGATGATCGGAATCAGCATGAAGCACAGCCCGGAAACGAAATTCCGCCAGGTGCCGATGATGCCGGCCATCTGGGCTTCGTGCGGAGTGCGCGGCGCCGAATTGTAACCGCTGGCGCCCTGCCAGGAGCGGGCGTTGTAGATCAGGCTGAACGCGCCGATCAGGAAGAACCAGAGGTTGAAATTTTCCTCGCCGCCGCTGTCGAACGGATTGATTTTCGACTGGCCCGGCGGCGCGGCGGACAAACCGGTGACGATGCTTTCCCAGGAAAAGACGTGCAGCAGATAGGCCATCAAGGCGACGAAGGCGAGCAGCAGGATCGAGCCCTGGATGAAATCGGTGATCATGATGGTGATCTGGCCGCCGGAAACGGCGATGTAAACCGCCAGCGCCAGATAAGCCAGCATGATCAATTGGACGGTGGCGATCGACAGCGGCCCGAGCTGGATGGCGGTCGGAAACTGGAAAAAGACGACGATGAACTTGGCGGTGATCGCCGGGAAAATACCGTAGTTGAGCACCCCGGAAACCCAGCAGAGGATGCCGGAGTAATAACGGAAGCGGCGGCTGTAGCGCATTTCGAAAAATTGCGCCAGCGTCAAGGCCCGGGTCTGGCGGAAGCGGTAGACGATAAAGCCGGTCAACGCCAGGAACATGCCGATCGGCAGGTTGATCATCCCCCACCAGGAGGAGGTGAAACCGGCCTGGTAGTACATCTCCCACCAGGAAATGATGCTGATGGCGCCGCCGAAGCCGACCGAGACGGTCAGCAGATAGCGGCCGGCCAGCCGGTCGGCCGCCAGGAAATCGGCGACGCTCCGCACATAGCGTTTGCAGTAAACGGCGATGACAAGCAGCAGAACCAGCATGCCGATGACGATGCTCCAGTCGATCCAATGCATAGATTATTCCCCGTCGGTTCCGCCGACTTTCATGAGTTGTATTTCACCGATGTAAAGCCGGTTGTTGTCGGATGATACGTCGTTTTTCAACAGTTCAATCCGGACCGTTCGCGCCTTGACTGTTCCGGGCAGCCGGAAGCGGTTGGAGCCGTTGCCGGCCCACAGCGGTTTTGTCAAAACCGGTTCATCGTTGATGAAAAGCTTGACCTGTTGCGCCATATAGCGCCGGTCCAGGCCGCCGAGCCGGATCGCGAAGTAGTTGACTTCCGGCGCGGCCGGCAGGCTGCACGCCAGCACCACGGTCTGTTCGGCCGGCGTCGGCGGCAATTGCCAGCCGGCGGATAAGTTGTCGGCGGCGATGCCTTCGATGACGCCGTCGGTCAGGGTGGCCGGACTGGCGGAGCCGAGCGTCGGCGGTGTTTCGCAGCGGAACCGGCAGCCGGCCAGTTCATTGTGTTCCCGGTAGTAATTGAAATTTCCCTGCCGCCGGATTGCCGCGAGCAACTCGGCTTCACGGCCCGGTTCGCGGCAGTAATCGGCCAGCGGGTTCAGGTCGAGCAGATAATACGCCAATGCGGCGGCCAGCCGGGTGTTGGTCCAGCCGACATAGGCATGATAAGCGCCGTAGCTGGGATCGTACCGGGTGCCGTAATATTCGTCGTGTTCGAAATCGTAACCGCGCATCCAGCAGCCGTCGAGGCGCGGGTCGGCGTCTTCGCACTGGATGCCGGCGATGAAGTCGAGCTGCTGTAACGCGGCTTTTTCAGCGACCGGGTCAGCGGTGTTGCACATCAGCGCCAGCAGCCAGTAGGTTTCATGGCTGGTCGTGTACAGCAGATCGGCGATCGGTTCGCCGGCCCGGGTATGAATGCCGGAGTCCCCGAGGTAAACCCGGTCCAGATCGCCGTCGGACAGGGTGGCGGGCTGGCGCCGGGCGCCGGATTCCCGGAGCTCCGGATCGGTCAGGTAGGGGGCGCAGAGGCTGTCGAGCCGGTTTTGCAGTTCCTGCCGCAAGGCCGGCTCCAGCCGGTCCGCATATTTGGCCGCCACCGCCAGTCCCATCGTATTGAGCAGTTCCCAGCCGGGCCCCCGGAAAGGAATATAACAGCGGAGCAGGGTATCCAGTTGGCGCCGGTAAACGGCGTCGGCAGTACCCCGGTAACCGGTATCCAGCCGGTAGAGGCTCCAATAAACGCAGTTGGTGTCATAAAGCTCCCGCATTCCGGTGCGGCCGCGGTCGGCGATCATCGACGGGAACGCACACCACCAACTGACGCTGCCGTCTTCACCGGCGGTGTCGTTGATCATTTCGATCGCCCGCAAGGTGGCGGCCAGATAGTCATGGCGGCCGGTCTGGCCGTACAGAAAGAGATAGGCTTCGATGATCCGGCTGTGGTCGTCTTGCGGAAAAATGCCGTCATTGCCGGCAATCCACCACGGCCAGGCGCCGTAGGTGGCCGACTGCGGATCGAGGTTCTGCAACTTCAACACCCGGTCGGCCAGCGCCAGCGCCCGGTCGCGCCAGCTTTCGTCGCCGCTCAATAGATAATACAGATAGAACGCCTTGGCGGCAAACAATTGCGTGTCGACCCGCTGGGCGGTGATGTACTCGGCCTCACCGCCGCGGAAGGCGCCGATTTCAATGGTGTTGTCGATTCCCGCGCTGCCGTCCGGCTGCGGCAGGACGCCGGCCTGGAGATACCACTGCATATTGCGGTCGAGCACCCGGCGGTAATAATCTTTGCGGCTGGCTACCGTATAGGGCAATTCCCGGCTGCGCCAGCCTTCGCCGGCGACCGCCTTGACCTGAATGACGCCGTCGCCGGCTGCTGCCGCGGTCGCGGTGAACACTCTGGTGCCGTCGTCGCGCGGGTTTTGCTCGGTAAAGTGCCACGGCGCTTCGATGCTGACGGCGGCCTCGGCGGGGGCGTCGACCAGCAAGGTGATTGTTTCACCGGGTCGGGTCCAGCGGCGCGGCCGGGTGCGGGCCGTCATCGGCAGGAATTTCGCGGCCGCTTCAGCCTGTAACTCCGGGCCGAGCAGTTGGCTGCCGAGCGCTTCGAACAGGGTTTCCCACTGCGAGGTCAGCCGGTAGTGGTCGAGCCGGAAACGGCTCAACGGGGTGGCGGCGTAATAGAGGGTCCCTTGACCGACTCCGGCTCGAATCAAGCCGGGCATCACCGCCCGGTTGAGGTCGGCGCGGGGACCGGCGCTCAACAGGTAGTCCCGCTCAATCTCATAGGATTGCGGTGGCAGGCCGCGGGTCAGGACGCCGGGATGAATGCCCTGGGAGACGCCGCGAATGAAAAATTCGTAAGGCAGATGCAGCGCCACATTGTTGCCGCCGGCGTCCAGGATTTGCAGGGAATTGAGAATCAGGAAGTCGGTTTGCAGGGAGTCCCGGTATTTATTGATGCACAGGGTGACGTATTGGGCGGTTTCCGGTGTCGGCAGTGTGAAAATCATTTGATTGTCGACCAGATCGGCCTTGGCGACTGTTGCCACGGCATGCTGGGATTCCGGCGAATCGCCCAACCGGATTTCGATGGTATCCGGGGTGTAATTGGCTTGCAGTCCGCCGTAATACTGGGTGATCGTCTTGATGGCGGCCGGTTCCGGCAAAGCCAATCTGATTTCATACTGATCCTGCTGCTCCGGCGTAAAAAGCGTATCGGTCCCGAGCCAGACGCCATAGGTCAGCAAAATGTCGCCGTCCGGGCTGTCAACGCGCTGGCAGTAGGAGTTCTGCTCTTCCAGCAGGGTCTCCGGCGGCAGGCCGGCCTGGCTCCAGGTGTCGCCGGTGACTTGCAGCCGTTCGTCTTTCATCAGCATGCTGTCGGTCCCGAACGACCAGCCCGGCAAACTGAAACCGCTGCAGCTTTCCAGATATAGTGTGCCGCCGCCGGCCAGGTAATTCTGTAACGCTTCGGCGCTGGCGGCGGGAAGCGGCGAGAGCCGGCCCGGGTTGTCGAAACAGACTGCGATGGCGTCGAAGTGATCGAGCGGCAATTCCGCCAATTGGTGCGGATCGGCCACGCTGTGGGTTGCGACCCCGCAGTGGTCGTAAAGCTGTTTGAATTCAGCCGTTTGTCCGGCCGGGCCACAGAGCAGCGCTTCGGCGGCCGCCGACTGCCAGGGCAGGCAGCCGGCGAACAGCAATCCGGCGATTGGGAGGAGATTCATCGTCGATTCCACGGTTTTGTGATTTGTTTGACAGGGAAAAGGAGCCGGTTGCCCGGCTTTTGCCATCGTTATTCGGTATCCGGTTTGCCGGCTTTCAGCAGCCGGATTTCACCGATATAGAGCCGGTCGTTGTCCGGCGATACATCATTTTTCAACAGCTCAATCCTGAGTTTGCCGGCTTTGACTGTTTCGGGCAACCGGAACTGGTTGGAGCCGTTGTTGGCGCGCAGCGGTTTTTCCAGCACCAGTCGATCGTCGATGAACAGTTTGACCAGTTGCGCCATATAACGCTGCTCCAGGCCGCCGAGCCGGATGCTGAAATAATTGGCTTCCGGTTGTTCGGGCAGGTCGCATTCCAGCGTCAGCGTCTGTTCGGTTGTGGCCGGATTCAATTGCCAGCCGGCGGATAACTGATCGGAAACGACCCCTTCAATGACGCCGTCGGTCAGTGTGGCGACCGTGGCGGAACCGAGCGTCGGCGGCGCTGCGCAGTGGAATTGCACGCCGGCCAGCTCATTTTTTTCCCGGAAGTAGGTGAATTGCCCGGTTTTCCGAATGTCGTCCAGCAGCGCCGCCTCGGCGTCCGGTTTGTCGCAGTAATCGGCCAGCGGATTCAAATCCAGCAGATAGCAGGCCAGCGCCGCGGCGATCCGGGTGTTGGTCCAGCCGACGTAGGCGTGATAGGCGCCGTAATTCGGATCGTAGCGGGTGCCGTAGTATTCGTCGTGCTCGAAATCGTAACCGCGCATCCAGCAGCCGTCGAGGCGCGGATCGGCGTCTTCGCACTGGATGCCGGCCAGGTAGTCGAGTACGCTCAACGTTGCCTGCCGCAGCTCCGGAGTGTCGGCGTTGCGCAGCAGCGCCAGCAGCCAGTAGGCTTCGCTGCTGACCGAATACAGCAGATCGGAGATCGGTTCGCCGGCCAGCGTGTGCATCGTCGAATCGTTGTAGAACACCCGGTCGAGATCGCCGCCGGCCAGGTCGTGACTCTGGCGGAAGGAACCGTACTCCTGGACGTCCGGATCGGTCAGATAGGGCAGGCAGAGCGCCCGGATGCGGTTCTGCAGCTCCTGCTGCAATTCCGGCGTCAGGCGGTTCGCGTATTTGGCGGCGACCGCCAGACCCATTGTGCCCAGGTTCTCCCAGCCCGGGCCGGGATAGGGCAGGTAACAGCGCAGCAGCGTGTCCAGGTGGTTCAGGTAGAGCGGATCGGCGGTGCCGCGATAACCGGCGTCCAGCCGGTAAAGGCTCCAGTAGACGCAGTTGGTTTCATAAATTTCCCGGATGCCGGTGCGGCCGATCTGCTCGATCAGGTCCGGAAAGGTGCACCAGCAGGCTACGCTGCCGTCCTCGCCGGCCAGGTCGTTGATCAGTTCGATCGCCCGTAAAGCGGCGGCCAGATAATCGCGATTGCCGGTCTGGCCGAAAAGGAAAATGTAGGTTTCGATGATCCGGGTGTGGTCGTCCTGCGGATAAAAGCCGTCGTTGTTCTCGACCAGCCACGGCCAGACGCCGTAGGTGGCCGATCGGGGGTCGAGATTCTGCAACTTCAGCACCCGGTCGGCCAGCGTCAGCGCCCGGTCGCGCCAGCTTGGGTCGCCGTTCAACAGATAATACAGGTAAAATGCTTTGGCGGAAAATAGTTGGGTGTCGATCCGCTGGGCGCCGATGTATTCGGCGTCTCCGCCGCGGAAGGCGCCGATTTCAATGGTGTTGTCGATTCCTTCGCTGCCGTCCGGAGCCGGCAGGACGCCGGCTTGGAGATACCACTGCATATTGCGGTCGAGCACCCGCCGGTAATAAGCGGCGCGGCTGGCCACTGAATAGGGCAGTTCCCGCATCCGCCAGCTCCCGCCGTCGGCTGCCTTGACCCGGATAAGGCCGTCGCCGGCTTCCGCTGCCGCGGCGGTGAACACCCTGGTGCCGTCGTCGCGCGGCGCTTGTTCGGTGAATTGCCACGGAGCGTCGATGGTGACGGCGGCAGAGGCCGGAGCGTCGATTAGCAGTGTGATCGTCTCGCCGGGCCGCGTCCAGCGGCGCGGCCGGGTGCGGGCCGTCATCGGCAGGAATTTCGCTTCCGCCTGCTTCTGCAATGCCGGGCCAAGCAGTTGACAGCCGAGTGCTTCGAACAGGGTTTCCCATTGCGAGGTCAGCCGGTAGTGATCGAGCCGGAAACGGCTCAGCGGCGTCGCTGCGTAATAGAGCGTGCCTTTGCCGACGGCGGCGCGGATCAGGCCGGGCGCCACCATTTCGTTGAGGTGGTTGGCCGGACCGGCGCTGAGCAAATAATCCCGTTCGACACCGTAGGAATCCGGGTATTTGCTGCGGGTCAATGTGCCGTAGTGGGTGCCTTGCGAAGTGCCGCGGACGATGAATTCATAAGGCAGCCCTTCGGAAAGGTTGTTGCCGTCGGCGTCGAGGATTTGCAGCGAATTGAGCACCAGGAAGTCGGTGGCCGCCGATTTCCGGTGCTTGGTGATGCGAAAGGTGACAACTTGAGCTTCGACCGGCTCCGGCAGCGTGAAGACCAACTGGTTGTCGACGAAGTCGGCGTTGTCGACCACGCCGATGGAACGTTGCGCCTCCGATCTGTTGCCGAGGAACAGTTCCACTTTGTCCGGCGTGTAATTCGGCTGCAGCCCGCCGTAATACTGAGTGATCGTTTTGATTGCCGCCGGTTCCGGCAGCGTCAGTTTGATTTCATAATAATCCTTGATCTCGATCGGATACAATTTGCCGGTGCCGAGCCACAGGCCGTAGGTCAGCAGCCGATCGCCGCCGGGGCAGGCGACCGGCTGCCGGTAGGAATTCTGCTCTTCCAGCAGAGTGTCCGGGGGCAAGCCGTTCCGGCTCCATTCATCGGTGGTGACCAGCAGCCGCTCATCCTTCATCAGCAGGCTTTCACTGCCGAATTCCCAGCCGGGCAGTTGAAAGTTGCCGCAACTTTCCAGATAGACGGTGCCGCCGCCGGCCAGATAAGTTTTCAGCGCCTCGCCGG
The DNA here is from genome assembly GCF_903645315.1 of Victivallis sp. Marseille-Q1083. NCBI lineage: Bacteria > Pseudomonadati > Lentisphaerota > Lentisphaeria > Victivallales > Victivallaceae > Victivallis > Victivallis sp. Marseille-Q1083. The sequence continues at coordinate 954,606 of NZ_CAHJXL010000001.1, read as the reverse complement.
CCGTGGCCGGCAGCGCTGTCAACTGCGCCAGGTTGTCGAAGCAGACCGTCACGGCGTTGAATTGCTCAAGGGGCAATTCCGCCAGCCGGAGCGGATCGTTCAGGCTGTGGACCTTGACGCCGCAGTGATCGTAAACGCGTTTGAATTCGTCGATCTGATCTGGCGGGCCGCAGAGCAGGACGGTTGCGGCGACGGGATCGGCCGCCGCCAGCCGCAGCGCCAGACAGCTCAGGGTCACCAGGCAGGAGGTACGAAGGAGATTCATGAAAGGTTACTCCACTGGAAGATGGTTCAGTTACTTGTTGACGCGGCAGTTCCACCAGTTGTCGTCATTCCAGGCCTGGAACTGCCCCTGCGTGACGGTTTCGACGTGGCCGTCGTAGAACGCGAGATTGAAGCCCTTGCCGCTCTTGTGGCGCATGCCGTCGAGGACATTCTGCTCATAGACCGGCGCATGCATCATCAATACGGTGTATTCATGGGCGAACGAACCGGCTACGTCGCCGGTGCCGCCGGGCTTGCCTTCGGCGAGCATGTTCAACGTGGAGGCGCCGGCTTTGGCGACCAGCGCGTCATTGATCGGCTGGTAATAGAAACCGCCGTCGTACCATTGGCCGCTGTTTTCGGTACTGTAGAGCATCGCCGGACTGTAGCCGGCATAGAAGTCATTGTCGATCCGGCCTTTGTCGTGCGGGCCGCTGCCCCAGTTCGGGCACCACAGCACGTCGCTGCCCTTGGAGACGTAACCGCCTTCCGCCAGGATGCCGGACCAGAATTCGGCGGCGTTCGGCGCCAGGCACGGCGTGTAGTAACTGTTGTTGTCGCCGGCGTACATGATTTCGGCCAGGCCGAGCTGTTTGAGGTTGTTGACGCACTTGATGGTCATGGCGGCGTCTTTGGCCTTGGTGAGCGCCGGCAGCAGCATGCTGGCCAGGATGGCGATGATGGCGATGACAACCAGCAGTTCGATAAGTGTGAATCTTCTCTTTTTCATTTTTTTACTCCTTGGAATAAAGTTTTGTTAGCCAGGGAAACAAACGAACTATTTTGCCGATACAAATTCAAAAAGCAATTCAGTGGCGCGTTGGTCCAGCCGGAATAGATGCTGTTGGCTCCCCCTTCGTAGCAGTCGCCGCCGCCGTAGGCGCGCTGTTCAAGATCGAACATGCCGCGCCAGCAGCCGTTGAGGCCGGGACAATCGGTATGGTCCTGAATTTCCAGCAGCAAAGCGACGGAACGGTCGAGAAACTGCTGATACTCCGGCGCCGGTTCGAGCGTCTGGAGCATCTGGAAGCCCAGCACCGCCCAGTTGAATGTGTAGATCAAATCGACCAGATGTTTGCCGACCGGCGCTTCCCGGCCGTTCTCGCTCGGCAGATTGCCGGTCGCTTCGACGACGTGGCCCAGCAGCATTCTGGCGGTGCGGCGGGCGAAATCCAGCGTATCGCAGCCGGCGGCGGCGCTCAGGGTTGCGCCGATCAGCGCGTAAGAGCATTCGCTGGTGTTCAGGCCGCCGTAGTCGCGTTCGAGGAAACGGTGGTAACTCTCGATCAAGTGCCGGTAATCGTCGCGCGGGTTCTGCAGCATTACCGCGGCCAGCGCCATGCAGGCCAGCGAACCGAAATGCGGTTTCTGCGGGAAGCCGTTCCACAACGGGACGAATTCCGCCCGGGCGAAATTGCCGAACCGGTCTTCGGCCAGAATCATTGCCCGGTAGAGTTCATGGGCGGTGACGGCGGCGCTTTCCTTCAGTTGGAATTTCTCATCCCATTCCGGCACCAGGTTGGCCAGCAGAATGGGGATCAACGTGCACCAGGAGTTGTCGTCGTACCAGACCGGCACGTTCCAACGGTCGTCCGACCAGCGCCAGGTGCCGTACGGGAAGGCCGGCGAATGGGTGTTGCGCGCCGCGGTCCGGCAGTAGAGAAACGTCAGCAGCTCCTCGGCGGTTTTCAGGCGTTCCGGATGATCGCCGAAAACGCCGTCGAGCGCGTAGGCCAGCGCCGTCTGGAAATTGCAGTCCGGGCGGCGGTGCTCGATGGCCAGATAATCGCCGAAATTGCGCCGGGCCGGAAATTCCTGCAGCGTCTTGCTGAGCGCCGTGTTGTTTCTGGTCAGCAGGATGCGTTCGGCGACACCCCAACTGCCGTCCGGCGGATCCATGATGCCGGAGCGTTCGAACCACCGGAAATTGGCCTCAAGCGCTGGTTGAATGGCTTCTGTTTTACTCATGCTTCACCTTGGTTGAAATGACTGAAACTTTTTTAATAGAGCGCGTTATTAAAATGCGAAAAAAAACTTTACAACGGCCGACTGCTGTCCCGCTCGATGAGGTACGGCTCGATCAGGCTGTTTTTAACACTTTTTCCTTCAATCAATTGCAATATCGTTTCCGCCGCCTTTTCCCCCAGCTCCAGGAATGGTTGGAAGATGGTGCTCAACGGCGTCGCCAGCATGTCGGTCAGCAACTGGCCGTCATAGCCGATCAGCAGGAAGTCCTTGCGCACTTCCAAACCGCGTTCGCGGGCGGCGGAGAGGAAACGGATGGCGTCGACGTCGCTCGGCATGAAGATGCCGGGACGCGCCGAACGAGGCAGCGAAAGCAGGTAGGTCAATACCGCCGCGGTATAATCGCGCTGCTCGAAGATCTTCAATTGCCGCCGCCGGCCGGCAGTGCTCAGCGCTTCGATGAAGCCGGCGCTGCGCGGTTCATCGGTCGGATCGCAGTAGATGAAGTGATCGCAATTCTTTTCCAGCAGGTGACGTGCCGCCAGCTCGCCTCCCCGGGCGTCGTCGATGCAGACGCTCGGTACCTCCGGGAAGTGGCCGAATGAATTGATCATCAGCATCTTGCCGCCTTGTTTCTGGAACTCCTCGATCAATTTGACAATTTGCGGATCGTAATAGAAATAGCGATAGGTGATCAGCCCGCAGCGATGTTCGCGCAGCGCTTTTTCGATGAATTTGCTGTAGGCGGAGTAGGCGTCGGTGACGCAGCGTTCCGGCGTGGCGCTCAAATCGAAGTGAAATTCGAGCGGAAAACCGCTGTTGGCGATTTTCCGGGACAGGCCGATGACCAGGTCGGCGATCAGCCGGTCGTTGATGTTCGGCAGGAAGACGCCGATGGTCGGCGTCTGGCCGCGGCTGAGGTATTCGGCATGCACATTGCGCTGAAATCCCATTTTGACGGCGGTTTCGCGGATGCGCTGCCGGGTATTTTCCGGAATTTGAACATTGGAATATTTTTTGTCGCTCAGAGCAAAGGACACCGTCGAACGGCTGACGCCGACGGCTTTGGCGATGTCTGACATGGTAACCATTTGAATTCCAATTTATTATTGTTCAATTGCCCGATTCGTGGAACTCTTAATAGAGCGCGTTATTAAAAGTATAGCAAAATTTTCTCAAAAAGGCAATAGGCAATCGAGAAAAAAACGGAAAAAATATTTAAATATTTTCCGCAACCGGAAGTCAGGTGAGAAATTCGGCCGGCCGCACCAGTTTTAATAATTGTCCGCCGCCGTCCGCCCGGATCCTGAGTTCCGCCAGCCCGCCGCGCGGCACCCACAGCGAAAACGCCTGCGAGCGCGGCAAACCGACCAGGTCGGCCAGCAGCGACATGATGACGCCGCCGTGGGAGAAGACGGCGACCGTTTCGGCAGACCCGGTTTGCAGTTCCGCCAGGAAGGCACGGGTACGGCGGATGAAATCACCGATCCTTTCGCCATTCGGAAACTGGAAAGCGGCATTGCCGAGATTCCAGGCCGCGAATTCGGCCGGACACGCCTGCCGCAGTTCGGCGAAGGGCCGCAGGCTCCAGTCGCCGAAATCCAGTTCATCGAGCCGGGTGTCGCTGACCGCGTCCGTCAGGAACGGCGCCCGGCGCCCGGCCAGGCACCGGGTATCGACCACCCGGCGCAGCGTGCCGGAATAGATGCGGTCAAAGCGGCGGGAAGCCAGGTAATTGCCCAGCGCCGCCGCTTCCTTTTCTCCCTCCGGACTGAGCGGCACATCCCGCCGGCCGGCGAAACAGTCGGCAAACGCTTCCGGCAGCGCGCCGTGCCGGATGAAGGTCAAATGTTTCAACGCCGCCAATTTTATCGCGTTCCATTCCGCAGCGCGCCGACCGCCTGTTCCAAGCCTTCCCGGATCGGGGTCGAAGCCGCCAGGCCTTCCGGCAGATTGCCGTGGTCGCAGGCCTGCAGGAATTGCGGGTCCAGCGGCAGGCTGGCCAGCAACGGCACTTGCGCCTGGCTGGCCAGCGCCGCGCCGCCGCCGCTGGAAAACAGTGCGTGGCGCGCCCCGCAGCCCGGACAGACGTAGCCGGCCATATTCTCGACGATGCCGGCGACCGGCACTTCCAGTTGCCGGCAGAAGTCGAGGCACTTCCGGCAGTCGGCCAGCGAAACTTCCTGCGGCGTGGTGACGACCAGCGCCTGTTTGTCGCCGGGAATCAGTTGGCAGGCGGAGAGGACCTCATCGCCGGTGCCGGGCGGAAAATCCAGCACCAGATAATCCAGTTCGCCGAAATTGCTCTCTTCCAACAACTCCTTGAGCACGCTCATCTTGGCCGGGCCGCGCCAGATGACCGCCTGATCGTTGTTTTCCAGCAGCAAGCCGAGCGAGACCAGTTGAATGCCGCCGGCTTCGGCCGGAATGACGCCGTCCGGACCGGCTTCCAGCCGCAGATGCTGCAGGTTGAACAGTGTCGGCTGGGAAGGCCCGTGAAAGTCGACGTCGAGCAGTCCGACTTTCAGTCCCTGCCGGGCCAGCGTCACCGCCAGTGCCGCGGCGACGGTGCTTTTGCCGACGCCGCCTTTGCCGGACATCACCAGCAGTTTGTGTTTGACCGCATCGAGCCGGCGGTTCAATTTCTCATTGCAATTGCTTCCCGAGGCGCAACTGCCGCAACTGCCGGAGCAGGCTTCACTCATGATCGTTTTCCTTTCGGTTTAATGATTGCCGCAGTGGCAATGGTGTTCGTGTTCGGCTTCGCCGTCATGATGGTGGTGTTGACAGCTGAAATTCGGGTCGGCCGCCAGCGTTCCGTTCAAATATGCCTCCAGTGCGGCGTCGACGTCGCCGCTGACGCCGCCGACCAGTTTGATGCCGGCTGCCGCCAGCATCTGTTGAGCGCCGGCGCCGATGCCGCCGCACAACAGCACGTTGACGCCGCGGTCGGCCAGAACGCCGGCCAGTGCGCTGTGGCCGCTGTCGCCGGTCGAAAGCAGTTGTTTTTGCACGACTTTGCCGTCGGCAACTTCATAAACCGCGAATGCCGGCGTATGGCCGAAGTGTTGAAAAACCTGGTTGTCCTGACAGGTGACTGCAATGATCATCGATTGATCCTCCATGATGGTTGTTGTACAGCAACAATGCCGGCAGCGTTGCTGCCGCCGGCAAGCGGCTGGCCGGTTGACTGCCGCTTGTTCGGCGATAACGATGGTTTGACCGAAAACCAGCGCCCGGGCGACCTTGCGGTGCGCCTGGTACAGGATGCGCTGCAAAGTTCCCCGGGAAATGCCCATCCGCTCCGCCGCGGTGCTCTGGTCGAAATTTTCCAGATCGACCAGGCGCAGCGTTTCCAGCTCTTCCAGTTGCAGTTCGACCGGGAGTGCCTCGGTTTCGGTCCGGAAGCAGCGGCAGGGAACTTCAAGACAAATTTGACGTTCTTTTCGGCAACGCGCCATCGTTAATTCCTACATTATGTGCATATGCACATAATATAACCGTCATCGGGTGATCTGTCAAGCTCAATGGAACATTTACCGGAAGCAATCGAAGGTGCTCGGCAGGATGTGGCGCCCTGCGTCAATCGGGTGCCGCATGCCGGCGGCCGCTTCTTTTCCCCGGAAGATGGTGATGCGGGCCGGTGCCGCCAACAGGATGAAATTGCCGGAACGGACAGTGAAGGCCAGTGTCGCTGCGGCGACCAGCCAGTTGTTTGAGGTAAGCGCCGGAAATACCGGCGCTTGCTGGAGTTAACTTCACCCGTTGGAGCCGGGCGACCAGCGGATTCGGCCCGCTGGACTGCGTCCGGGGACGCCCTGGAACGTTTGTCTTTTTTGAAAAGCTTGGACTCAATGTTCCCGCATCGCCCGGCGGGCGTCGAGATCATCCTGCCGTTCACGCAGCGTCTGGCGTTTATCTTCGTGCGTCTTGCCTTTGCAAAGGCCGAGCTCCACTTTGACCAACCCGCCTTTCAACAGGAATTTCAACGGCACGACGGTCAAGCCGCGCTCCCGCACCTGCTGCGACAGTTTCAAAATTTCCTTTTTATGCAGCAGCAGCCGCCGCTTCTGTTTCGGCGCATGGTTGAAACGGTTGCCGTGATCGTAAACGGCGATATGGACGTTTTCGAGGAACGCCTGTCCCCGTTCCAGCCGCACGAACGCATCCGCCAGGGCGATCGCCCTGGCCCGGCAGCTCTTGACTTCCGTACCGACCAGCTCCACGCCGGCCTCGCAACGCTCCAGCACCGAGTAATCATGCAACGCCTTGCGGTTGTCCGCCAGCACATTGCCATGCTCTTTCATTTTTTTATCTGCCATGAAAATACCTCAAATACCCGTTCCGGAGCCGTGACCACCAACCGGTCAGTCAAGTCATGAAACGTTTGGCCTTATTCAGAAATTCACTCTTCAGCGGATAATTTTTGTCCGCTTTCAGCGATGCCTCGAATTGTTCGAGCAACTGTTGCTGTTCCCGGTTCAATCCGGCCGGCACTTCGACGAAAATGCGGACGTGCATGTCGCCGCGCACCCCGCCGCGCAGCGCCGGCATTCCTTTGCCGCGCATCCGCAGAATCGTTCCGGTCTGGGTGCCGGCCGGCACTTTCATTTTGGCGACCCCGGAGACGGTTGGCACTTCGACGACGCCGCCAAGCGTCGCGACCGAATAGCTGACCGGCAGTTCGCAGATGACATCGTTGCCTTCGCGATGAAAAATTTCATGGGCCCGGACATGGATGACCACGTACAAATCGCCGTTACGGCCGCCACGCACGCCGCTTTCTCCTTCTCCGGCCACCCGCAGCCGGGAACCGGTGTCCACCCCCGGCGGAATATGGATCTGCAGGGTTTTTTCCACCCGCACCCGGCCTTCTCCGCGGCACTTCTTGCACGGTTTTTCGACGATCTGGCCGGTGCCCCGGCAGGTCGGGCAGGCCTGTCGGATGCTGAAGAAGCCCTGGGACATCGCAACCTGGCCGGAACCGCCGCATTTCGGGCAGGTTTTGCGGCCGGAACCCGGTTCGCAGCCGCTGCCGTTGCAGGCATCGCACCCGACCAGGCGCGGAATGACGATCTTGCGGTCGGCACCGTAAACGGCGTCTTCGAAATTGATTTCCATATCGTAGCGCAAATCGGCCCCGTCCACCGCGCCGTTCGGCGATTGCCGCCGCCGGCTGTGACCGCCGCCGCCGAAGAGGTCTTCGAAATTGAATCCACCACCTCCGCCGCCGAATACCTGGCTGAAGATATCGAATGGATCGGCGCCGGAATAACCGCCGCCCGGACCGTGGCCACCGCTGGAGGTGTACGCCTCGTGACCGAACTGATCGTACTGGGCACGTTTGCCGGCGTCGCTGAGCACTTCGTACGCCTGCGACACCTCTTTGAATTTTTCTTCCGCCGATTTATCGCCCGGATTTTTGTCCGGATGATATTTTACCGCCAGTTTGCGATAGGCTTTCTTGATTTCTTCCGGTGTCGCCGTCTTGGCGACCCCGAGAATTTCATAATAGTCTTTTGCCATAATAACCGATTTTCACCTCATTCCGCTGCGGGGCCGCTGCTGACCACCACGCGGGCCGGCCGCAGCAGCCGGTCGCCGATTTTATATCCGCAATTCCACTGTTTGATCACCGTGCCCTCCGGCATGTCGCTCGTTTCATTGGCGACCGCGTCATGGAGTTCCGGATCGAATTTCTGATCGACGGCATCGAATTTGATGATGCCGAGTTCATCGAGCGCTTTCTGATATTCGACGCCGATCATCGACAAGCCCTGCTGGATTGCCGCGATATTGTCACTGGTTTCCGCCGCCTTCACCGCCATGGCAAAGAGGTCGAACACCTGCAGAAACGGCGTCACCGTTTCCATGACACCCATCATTCTGGCGCCGGAGAGATCCTTGGCCATCCGCTTGCGGTAATTGCTGTAATCCGCCTGCAGGCGCAGAAATTTGTCCTGCAACTCCGCCAGTTCGGCAGTCAATTTCTCTTCGGCCGACTGTTTCTTCGCCTTCTTCTTTTCCGGTTCCGGCGCCGTTGGCGCTTCGGACTCTCCGGCGTCGGCCGGCCGGGGCTCCTCAGCCGGCAAATCGGCCGGCGTTTCGATATCTTTCGGATCGATGTTATCTTCAGCCATTTTCTTTTTTCTCCACATTTTTCTACCCTATGGATTAAAACACTCTTTCCATCCCGTGTCGCGGACACTATAATTTAACGTGAATCACCGATTTGTCAAATTTTTTCACTTTGGGCAACCCCGTCAACCGGAGGTTTGCCGGTCTTTCCGGAAATCCCGTCGCGACAACGGGAAAGGCGGACTCATAAAAAAATAAACGGCTTTTGCCGTTTTCCGGGTTTCATTCCGCACGATTTTCCCATTGACCGGCATTTCGATCGGTTTGTTCCCGGTAAACCGATCGAAATGCTGTAAAATTTTCGCCGGTTACAACCGATGCGCGGAAGCGCCGTCGCCGATATCGCAGATGATGGCTTCCGGATTGACGTTGAACTTCAGCCGGAATCCCTCCCGGATGCGCCGGCAGTAGGCCTCGGCGGCGTCCGCTTTCAGCAGATGAATGGTGATGCCGCCGAAGCCGCCGCCGCTCAATCTGGCGCCGATACAGCCGGGCAGCGACTGGGCCAGTTCGATCAGGTAGTCCAGTTCCGGCGTGCTGTTTTCGAAATTGTCGATCGAACTCTGGTGCGACTCGAACAGCAGCCGTCCGAAAGTGGCGATATCGTGGTGCTCCAGGGCCGCCACCCCCTGCATGACCCGCTCGCATTCGCCGACGACGTGCTTGGCGCGGCGGTATTCCATCAGCGTCAGCTCTTCCTTCGCGGCTTCCAACTGCGCCGTCGAAATATCGCGCAAAGTCGTCGCGCCGGGGTAGCGCCGCACCAGTTTGGCGGTGGCGGCTTCGCAATCCAGCCGCCGGGTGTTGTATTCCGAATCGACCAGGTTGTGTTTGACCATCGAGTTGATCACCGCCAGCACGTAACCGTGCGGCAGAGCGACGTTTTTAACCACTTCGACCGTCCGGAAATCGGACAGGATCAGGCTGTCGCGTTTGCCGAAAATCGAACTGAACTGGTCGAGCAGACCGCTTTTCAGTCCCATGTAATGATTTTCAACGCCCTGACCGACGCGCGCCCAGTCTGCCAGCGGCAGGTCGATGTTCCAGACTTCGCGGAAGGCGAATCCGGCGGCGATTTCCAGGGCGGCGGAACTGCTCATGCCGGCCGACAGCGGCACGCTGCTTAAAATGGCGCCGTCGAATGCGCCGATTTCAATGCCGCGCTTCCGCAATTCGACGATGACCCCTTTGATGTAGTTCGTCCAGTCGCGCGGTTTGGCGGTGTCGATGTCGTCGAGCTCGAACGACACCCGGCTGCCGTCACGGAAGTCGGCCATCCGGCACCGGCGCCCTTCGCAGGGCGCCAGGACGAATTCGGTATGCTGGCCGACGGCGCAGCTCAAGACGAACCCCTGGTTGTAATCGGTATGGTTGCCGAGGATCTCCAGCCGGCCGGGGGCGGCCGACCGCACCACCGGCTTCCGGCCGTACAGTTCGGTGAATTTCTCAACGATTTTGCTCATGTAAAAATACTCCTGTTTCCCAAAGTGAAATTTTCCGCCGGGCAATTCCGCCTCAGCGCAGGCCGACGGCCCGTCGAACCAGTTCCATCGTCTTGTCGGCCTCCTCGCGGGCGCGCGCCGCGCCTTTCCGCAGCACGGCATGGACAAAATCGAGATTGTTCAGCAGCTCTTCCCGGCGTTTCCGCATCGGCGCGAAATAATCCCACAGCACTTCGAACAGCGCCTGCTTGGCATGGCCGTAACCGTAGTTGCCGGCCCGGTACTTCGCCCGCATCTCCTCAAGCTGTTCCGGCGTCGCCATCAATTTGTACAGCGCCACCACATTGCAACTGTCCGGATCTTTGGGGTCCTCCAGGCCCTTGCAATCGGTGACGACGTTCATGATCGTCTTGCGGATGGCTTTTTCCTTGTCGAAGATCGGGATGATGTTGTTGTAGCTTTTGGACATTTTCTGGCCGTCGGTGCCGGGGACCACCGCCACCGATTCCTGGATGAATCCCTCCGGAATCGTGAAGATGTCGCCGTAAGTGTTGTTAAAGCGGACCGCCAGGTCGCGGGTGATTTCCAGATGCTGTTTCTGGTCGCGGCCGACCGGCACGATGTTGCTCTGGTAGATCAGAATGTCCGACGCCATCAGCACCGGATAGGAAAATAAGCCGTTGTTCGGAATGAAACCTTTCGCCACCTTGTCCTTGTAGCTGTGCGCCCGTTCCAGCAGGCCGACCGTCGTGATGTTGTTCAGTATCCAGGTCAATTCGGTCACCTGCGGCACATCGGATTGACGGAAAAAGACCGTCTTGTCCGGGTTCAGCCCGCAGGCGAGAAAATCGACGGCCAGCTCGATGGTGCGTTCGCGCAGCGCCGACGGTTCCGGCGAGGTGGTCAACGCGTGATAGTCGGCGATGAACAGGAACGCTTCGCCCTGTTGCTGCAGTTCCAGAGCCGGTTTCATCATACCGAAATAATTGCCGATATGAGGCGTTCCGGATGGCTGTACTCCTGATAGAACTCTCATTTTTCCATTCCGTCTTTCAACGTTTTATCGTTACAATACATATATAATTTGATAAGTTATCATTCCGGAGCGCAATTTTCAATCGTTCAAACCGTCGCAACGGCAGAAAAAGCCTTCCGGCGCCGGCCGGGACTGCGCCGGAGATTTGCTTTTTAGGGCTTCGGGCTGTATAATAAAAGATATGTGCATTCCGGTCGGATCGGATTCCTGGCTGGAATTGCCGCCGTTTTTCAGCCCGGTTCGGCCGGGGAGGCGGCGCATTTTTATCATGATGAGATGGAATGGAAAGGAAAAACCATTTGAAAGCTTTTTTTGTCTTTTCCGGACAGGGCGCCCAGGCCGTCGGCATGGGGCGCGATCTTTATGCCGAAAACAGTGCGGCCAGGGCGATTTTTGACGCCGCCGATCGGACGCTCGGTTATGCGCTGAGCGATATCTGTTTCAACGGGCCCGAGGAAAATCTGACCCAGACCAGGTATTGCCAGGTCGCCATCTATACGACCAGCTGCGCGGCGCTGGCGGCGTTCCGGACGGTTTTTCCGGCGGTGGAGCCGGTGGCTTGCGCCGGCCTCAGCCTCGGTGAATACGGCGCGCTCTACGCCGGCCAGGCTTTTTCGTTCGAAGCCGGCCTGCGGCTGCTGGCCAAACGGGCCGAATTGATGGATGCCGCCTGCCGCTCCACCGATGGCGGCATGGCGTCGGTGCTCGGCGGCGACGCCGAGGTCATCCGGGAAGTCTGCCAGGCGTGCGGGATCGACGTGGCCAATTACAACAGTCCCGGCCAGATCGTCATCAGCGGCGAGAAGAGCAAAGTGACCGCCGCGGTCAATGAACTCAAAGCGCGCGGCATGCGCAAGGTGATTCCGCTGAATGTGGCCGGCGCTTTTCACTCCCGGTTGATGGCTTCCGCCGGTGACGCCTTGAAACAGGTGCTGGCCGCGAGCGATATCCGGCTGCCGGAGGTGCCGGTTTACCAGAATTATACCGCCGCCCCGGCCGGCAGCGTCGAAGAGTTGAAGCACAATCTGGCCTGCCAGGTGGCCGGTTCCGTCCGCTGGGAAGAGTGTGTGCGCCGGATGATCGCCGCCGGCGGCGACACGATGATCGAATTCGGTCCGGGCTCGGTGCTGACCGGCCTCTTGCGGCGGACCGACGGCAATATCGGATATTTCAATGTCAACAGCATGGAAACGCTTCAAAGTATCACATTGTAAAACCAGGAAGGACAACGAAAGTGAGTTTGGAAAAACGTTTGGATGGCAAAGTCGCCATCGTCACCGGCGGTGCGCGCGGCATCGGCAAAGCGATTTGTGAACGATTGGCCGCCGAAGGCGCTTCGCTGGCGATCGTCGATATCATGCTTGAGGTGGCTCAGCAGACCGCCGATGAATTTGCCGCCGCCGGCGTGACCGCCAGGGCTTATGCGGCGAACGTCGCCAAGCTGGAAGATGCCGAAGCGACCGTCAAACGGGTGATGGATGATTTCGGCAAGGTCGACATTCTGGTCAACAATGCCGGCATCACCCGCGACAATCTGCTGATGCGGATGAGCGAAGCCGACTGGGATGCCGTACTGGCCGTCAATCTGAAAGGGACTTTCAATTTTACGAAGGCGGTCTGCCGCCCGATGATGAAGGCCCGTTCCGGCAAAATCGTCAGCATCGCCTCGGTGGTCGGCCGGATGGGCAATGCCGGACAGGCCAACTATTCCGCCTCCAAGGCCGGTGTCATCGGCCTGACCAAAACGGTGGCCAAGGAGTTTGCATCGCGCAACATCCAGGCCAACGCGGTGGCGCCGGGATATATCGTCACCGATATGACCGGCAAGCTGTCGGCCGAAGCGACCGAGGCGTTTTTGAAGGTGATTCCGATGCAGCGCGGCGGCAAGCCGGAAGACGTCGCCAATGTGGTCTATTTCCTCTGCTCGCCGGACTCCGATTATGTCACCGGACAGGTCGTCAACGTCGACGGCGGAATGTTGATGTAAGCGGCTTCGAAGGGTTGGGATGGCATTGTTTTTTTAGACAATATCGACAATTCCGTTTGAAATTTTGGAAAATTGGTACATTTTAATACGAGAAGTTGGCTTTTATCGAAAAGAAACTCAACTAGCAGTATAAACAAATATTAAGGGATGACAAAAATGTCTTCAGTTGCGGAAAAAGTTAAGAAAATCGTGGTTGATCAGTTGGGCGTTGCGGAAGATCAGGTTACCGAAGAAGCGAAATTCATCGAAGACCTGGGCGCGGACTCTCTCGACCTGGTCGAACTGGTGATGGCTTTCGAAGAGGAATTCGGTTCGGACATTCCGGATGAAGACGCCGAGAAGCTGACCACCGTCGGCAAGGCGATCAGCTATATCGAAAGCAAAGCTGAATAAGCTCCGGCGTCATTGGCGTACGGTATAGATTGGGATGGGTCTCGCCCGTCGTGGCGGTGACCCATTATTTGTTAATATCGAACAAAATTGCAAGGTTGATATATGAATGACAGACGCGTAGTGGTAACCGGCAGCGGGGCGCTGTCCTGCGTGGGCAACAGCGTCAAGGAACTCTGGGATTCACTGATCAACGGCCGCTGCGGCATCGACAAAGTGACCCGTTTCGACGCCAGCGAGTATCGAACGCAGATTGCCGGCGAAGTCAAGAATTTCGATGTTTCCAGATACGTGTCTGTCAAAGAGGCGAAGCGTCTGGATCTCTTCTGTCAATATGCCATTGCCGCCTGCGACGAAGCGATGGACGAGGCGGGGCTGCCGCACGATTTGGCCAACAGTCCGTTCGATTCCACCCGGGTCGGGGTGCTGGTATCCAGCGGCATCGGCGGGTTGGCGACGATCAGCGAGCAGGCGAAAGTCCTGTTCGAGCGTGGACCGAACAAAGTTTCGCCGTTTCTGATTCCGATGATGATCGGCGATCTGGCCAGCGGCAATATTTCGATGCGTTACGGCGCCCGCGGGCCGAATCTGGGACTGGTGACGGCCTGTGCGACCGGTTGCCATTCAATCGGCGAGGCGTTCTGGATGATCAAGCGCGACGATGCCGACGTGATGATCTGCGGCGGCGTGGAAGCTTCCATCGTGCCGCTCGGCTTCGCCGGTTTCTGTTCGTTGAAAGCGATGAGCCAGCGCAACGATGACCCGCAGCATGCCAGCCGGCCGTTCGACTTGGGCCGCGACGGTTTCGTCATGTCCGAAGGCGCCGGTGTGCTGGTGATTGAAGAACTGGAACACGCCAGGAAGCGCGGCGCCAATATTTTGGCGGAAATCGTCGGTTATGGCGCCACCGGAGACGCGCATCATGTGACTGCGCCGCATCCGGCCGGCGATGGAATGGCGCGGGCGATCAAAGTCGCCCTGGCGCATGCCGGCCTGCGGCCGGATGAGGTCGATTATATCAACGCGCACGGCACCAGCACCGAATTGAACGACAAATACGAAACCCTGTCGATCAAGGCGGGCCTGGGGGAAGCGGCGGCGAAGAAGGTGGCGGTCAGCAGCACCAAAGGGGCGACCGGCCATGCGCTCGGCGCCGCCGGCGGGGTGGAATCGATCGTCTGCATCAATGCCATTCGCAGCGGTATCGTGCCGCCGACGATCAATTATGAAACGCCGGATCCGGAGTGTGATCTGGATGTTACGCCGAATACCGCCAGAGAGCGCGAAGTCAATGTGGCGCTCAACATCAACCTCGGTTTCGGCGGCCACAATGGCGCGCTTGTTTTCAAGCGTTTTGCCTGATTGGGGCATAGAGATTTCGACATTGGGCACCGGGATTTCCGGTGCTCATTTTTTTTGCCTTTTTTTACAGTCCGATGAAATCGAGAGGCCGTAGTCGGGGGAAATGATATTTTGCTCCATTGGGATAAGGCGTGTTTTTGTCAATCGTTTTCGAACTCGGCGTAGCCGGGGGGCCGGAATTGACTCGTAAACTTGCCGGTTCCGGACAATATCCTACCTTACGGTCGTTCCGGCCTCTTCGGATGGAATTGCTCCGCGATGGGGAATATCAGCTTCGTTCCGGAGAGTGCCGGAGTACCGGGTTCCGACCGTTGGACTGTGCCGCGGGCCGGAATGCCCCGATTATGTCGAGCCGCTATTTTTTATAAACAAAAAAAACGACTGCCGGAAACTTTCCGGCAGTCGTCAGAAACCGATTGGGAACGATGGTATTATTTGTTGCCGAAGACGTCGCCGAAGGCTTCGCCCATCGCCACCATTTCATCGCCCGGCTTCAGAGCCGCGGTATACTCTTCGCCGGCCTGCTTCAACTCCTCTTCCGAGAAATGTTCGCTGGCGGCTTTGATGCTCAGGCCGATCCGGCGTTCGTCGTTGTCGACTTTGATGACCCGGGCTTCGACTTCGTCGCCGATGTTCAGGACATCTTTGACTTTGTCGACATGTTCTTTGCTGATCTGGGAAATGTGGATCAAGCCGTCGATCTTGTGCGACAGTTCGATAAAGGCGCCGAACGCGGTGATCTTCGTCACTTTGCCGGTGACCACGTCGCCGACCGCATACAATTTATCGATATTTTCCCACGGATCGGATTCGGTCTGCTTCAGGCCGAGGCTGATGCGCTGCTGTTCCGGATTGATATCCAGGATGACCGCGGCGACTTCATCGCCCGGCTTGAGAATTTCGCTCGGGTTATTGATCTTGCGCGTCCAGGACATGTCGGAAACGTGGATCATGCCGTCGATGTCGTTTTCGATTTCAACGAAAGCGCCATAGCTGGTCATGTTGCGGACTTTGCCGTGAATGCGGCTGCCGACCGGATATTTTTCCAACAACACTTCCCATGGATTGCGTTCTTTCTGGCGCAGGCCGAGGGAAATTTTCTTATTGTTCTTATCGATGTCCAGCACGACGGCTTCGACTTCTTCGCCGACGCTGACCACTTCACCGGCCTTGGTGATGCGTTTGGTCCATGACATTTCCGAAACGTGGATCAAACCTTCGACGCCATCTTCGATTTCGACGAATGCGCCGTACGGCATAATGTTGACGACCCGGCCCTTGACCCGGCTGCCGACCGGATATTTCTCTTCGACCGCTTCCCACGGATTCTGCGATTTCTGCTTGTAACCCAGCGAAACGCGCTCTTTGTTGTAATCGATGTCGAGGATGACCACTTCCACCGGCTGGCCGACTTCGAGCAGCTCGGACGGATGGCTGATGCGGCCCCAGGACATATCGGTGATATGCAGCAGGCCGTCGACACCGCCGAGGTCAATGAACGCGCCGAAATCGGTGATGTTCTTGACCACGCCGCTACGCAGTTGGCCGATTTCCATCTCTTTAAGCAGATTACTGCGGCGGTCGCGCAGCGATTCTTCCAGAAGCTCACGGCGGGAAACGACGATATTGCGGCGTTCGCTGTTGATCTTGAGAATCTTGACGTCGAACTCCTTGCCGATGAAATCATCCATGTTGCGGACCGGACCGATATCGATCTGGGAACCCGGCAGGAACGCTTCCACTCCGTCGATGTCGACGATGATACCGCCTTTGACGCGATGTTTCATCAGGCCTTTGACGACACTGCCTTCGCCGCATTCGTCGGTGATCCGGTTCCAGGCCTTGATGGCACAGGCTTTCGACAGACTGATGCCCGGCATGCTGTTCTCATTCTCGATTTCTTCGAGGAATACGTCGATCGTGTCGCCGACCTTGACGTCGTTCCATTTCGAGAATTCCCCGGCTGGCACAAAGCCTTCCGCTTTGTAGCCGATGTCCACCAGCGCGCCGTCGTTGCGTTTTTCGACGATCGTACCCGGAATGATGGAACCTTCGACGAAGTCGCTTTTGACGGTGCCTTGCAGCAGCTCGTCCATGGAGGGCATGTTGTCCAAATCAACGTACTTCGATTCGGCGGCCTGAGTTTTTGCTTCTGTTACCATGTTTTGTGTTGTTGGTTCTGTTTATTTATTGGGTTGAATGATTTTCTCCCGTTTAGACGGGAGGTTACGAAAATTCCAAAAATCCTTTAACTTGCTAAGTTAGTTGGCAATTGTGAAAATGCAAATCGATTTTTGCCGATTCGGTCTTTTTTATCGGCAAACTTTACGGAAATAATTGGCCGAAAGGTTTCGGCAACGGCTTTTTTCGTCTTGACGGCATGTCGCTGCCATGATATATTGTGCAATATTTGCAACATCGACAGCATTTCTGGAGGATTTTCATGCGAAAGCGCTTGCCTGTCATCGCCCTGACGATGGGAGATCCGGCCGGTATCGGGCCGGAGCTGGTGGTGAGGGCGGCTGCCGACCCGGTGTTTCGAGCGCTGGCGGAGTTGGTCATTTATGGACCGGAGGCGGTGATAGCCGAGGCGGCGGAGCGTTTCGCGCCCGGGTCGCGGCCGGTAGTGCGGCCGGTCGGCCGCCTGCAACCGGCCGAATTCCGCTGCGGCGTGGCGGCGGGCTGTTGCGGTCTGGCGGCTTATGAGACGATTACGGCGGCGACGCTGGACGCCTTGTCCGGTAAAGTCGATGCGCTGGTGACGGCGCCGGTCAACAAATATTCGGTCAATTTGGCCGGCATTCCGTTTACCGGGCATACCGAACGGATCGCCGAACTGTGCGGCGCGGCGGATTTTGCAATGATGCAGTCGGCCGGCAATTTACGGGTGGCGTTCGTCACTACCCATATTCCCCTGCGGGAGGTGGCTGGCCGGATCAGCCGCGAGCGGATTGTCAAGGTTGCCCGGTTGTTGAACGAGGTCGTCAAGGCCGAAGGCGTGACGGCGCCGAAACTGGCGGCGGCGGCGATCAATCCGCATGCCGGCGAAAACGGCTGCATGGGATTGGAGGATGAGCAGGTCGTCAAACCGGCGCTGCAGCAGCTCCGGGAGGAGGGCATCGCCGTCGACGGGCCTTTCCCGCCGGATACGCTGTTCATCGAAAAAATCCGTTCCGGGTATGACGGCATCGTCTCGATGTACCACGACCAGGGGCATATACCGTTTAAAATGCTGGCTTTCGAGTGCGGCGTCAATTCGACGCTGGGACTGCCGATCATCCGGACCAGCGTCGACCACGGGACCGCGTTTGAGATCGCCTGGCGCGGCATTGCCGATTCCGGCAGCCTTTCTGCCGCCATCCGGACTGCCGCCTTGCGGGCCGCTCATCGTCTCGAGGTGGGGAATTGAGCGAAGCCAGGCCCGGTTTTACCACTTGCGGTTTTTTGCCCGGAGCCTTGGTGTTCAGTCTGCATTTCGCCGCTTTGGCCGCTCTGGTCAATTTGACGACACCGCTGCCCGGTGTGCTGCCCGGTTTTTTCATCGGTCTGAGCGCTTCCCTCGGCTGGACGTTGTTCGGGTGGGTGCTGGGCCGCCGCTGCTGGAAGCCGGACCGGGATTATGGCCATCTGCTGTGGTACCTCGGCGTTTATCTGGCGCTCTGGCAGTTTTTTCTGGATTACATTGTGTTCGGTGAATACTCGTGGTCGCGTCACTGGCTGCCGCTGGCGACCGCCGGCCTGACGATGAGCAGCGGTTTGCTGGTCGGGCTGTGGGCGGCGGCGACAGCGGCCCGGCCGTCCGGCGGCCGGCTGGCGCGTTGGTTTGGCGCCGGCTATCTGGTGTCCGGCGTGGTGACGCTGGCTTTTGTCGAAGCGGCGCCGTGGTGGTGCGACCTGGTCGCGTTCAGTTATCTGGCCATCGGCCTGCTGAAAAGCTGCTGGGCGGCCTGGGGAGGGCGGCGCTGGCGGCGGGGCGGTATTTTGCTGTTGCTACTGACGGCGCTTTTGGGAATCGCTCCTTTGCTCTTCAGCAGTTTCCAGCAGGGCGGGCGTTGGCGTCAGCAGCGCAATCTGCTGCCGGAATTGCGCTTGAATGCCTATTGCAATTGGCGGCAGCTTGGTCTGGAAGAGGCGGTGCCGCCGACTGAAGTGGTCACCGGTTCGGCGCTGCCGGCTCTGCTGCTGCCGGAAGAGACGGTTTCCGATGTGTTGTTCATCGGGGCGCAGCACAACAACTGGCCGCTGATTTACGGCCGGCTGCCGGCGGTGAAACGATTGGACTGGATGCTCAACCCGGCGGAATGGTTGCTGAACCAGTTCGACGCTTTGACATTGCAGTCCGGAACCCGGCTGCATTATTGGCCGCGGCAGCCGGTCCGGCCGCCGCGGTGGCCGGCCGGTCCGTATCAATTGATCGTCTGGCTGGAGCATCCGGCCGGGTTGACGGCGAGCCTGGATTTGCTGGCGCGGCTGGCGCGGAGCTATCCGGAGGCGGTGCTGGTGCTGCCGGAAGCCTGGTTCGAGCTGGAGGCGTGGCAGCCGGCGCTGCTTGAGACCTATTCCTATACGATGCCGCTGCCGGGGCCGGATGCGCTGCGGGCGTTCAGCAAGCGGCCGTTGGAAACGGAGTTGGCGACGCTGGGAGCGCGGTTGAAGGAGCGGGCGCCGGAAGCGGATGAATATTTGCTGGGCTGCTTTGACATTCTGTACGCGATTTCGCCGCCGCGGCCGGTCGAACTGCTGCCGCGTTTCACTTTTCCGGCTTATCCGGTTTTGAAGCCGCTGCCGGAAATTTCCTGGTGGGTCGTTCAGTTGGCGCTGCTCTGGGCCGGTTATCTGGCGCTCCGGGTGGTGGCCGGCCGCCACGGCATGTGGCACGGCCGGTTCAATGAGTTCGAATGCGGTTTGTCGCTGTCGTTGTTGGCATTGGCGGTGCTGGTGCGTCTGACGGCGGCGGAGCTGCTGCCGGTGAGCGCCCTGCCGGCTGCGCTGTTCGGCCTGGGCGCCCTGGCGTTGCCGCGAAGGCGGACCAGAAGCTGGGTGAACCTGGGATTGCTGCTGCTGGCGTTGTGGTTGTTGTTTCAGCCCGGTTATCTGGTGCTGGCGATCATTCCGGGCGCTTTGGCCGTCGACGGCATCCGCCAGCGCCTGAGTGTGGCCAATGTGCCGCTGTTGCTGAGCGGCGCCTGGCTGGGGATATTGTTGACGATGGCGCTGCTGGTGGCCGGCGGCAGCTGGTATTGGTTGCCGGTCGGTTATCTGTTGATGCAGTTGCCGACCGCATTGCGGGCTTGATGGAGTCGGTAACGGAGGTGATTGAGACGATGTGGAAGTCGATTTTGGCAATTGGTCTGGCGGCGGCTGGCGGCGTGCTCCGGGCGGCAGAAGGGCCGGCAACGCCGGCGAAGCCGGAAACTGCGGCGGCGGTGATGGTCGATTCGATATTGGCGACGGTGAACGGCGATCCGATCACGTTGAGCGATGTATTGCCGGAGAGCCGCCGCGAGGAAGCGGTGGCGCATGCGGTCAGCCGGGGCGAGGAGCTGGAGGAGAAGATCCGGTCCATCCGGCAGCGGGTCGTCGACGATTTGATCGACCGGAAATTGATTCTGCTGGAATACGAGCGCAAACCGTTCAACATCCCGGATCAGTACATCGAGAATCTGCTCGATTCGATGGTGATGGAATCGGCCAGCGGCAACCGGAAGGAGTTCGAACGTCTGGTGCGCGCTTCCGGCATGACGATGGCCGAAGTGCGGGAAAATGCCAGGAAACAGTTGATTCTGAGCGGGATGATCGATTACTGTTATTACGTGCGGGTCAACCTGACCCCGCGCGAGCTCTATGAATATTATCAGGCCCATCCGGCGGAATTCAACCGGCCGGAGGAGCTGCACCTCTATTTGCTGCTGATCACCGCCCGGCATCCGGACCGGGAGGAGGCTTTGAAGCAGGTGGCCGCCGCGGCGGCGGCCGGCGAAGCGGATTTCATCGGCCTGGTCGCCCGTTGGTCGAACGGGCCGAACGCGGAAAACGGCGGCGATCTCGGCTGGATCGCCCAGGACAGTCTGCGGCCGGAATTCGCGGCGGCGCTCGGCGAGGCGCCGGCCTTGCAGCGCTGGTACGGGCCGGTCGACCTGGGCGGGGACGTCGCCTATTTGCGGGTGGAAGGTCGGCACGAAGCGAAGGAGGTGCCGTTTGAGCAGGCGATGGTGGAGCTGAAGCGGAAACTGGAAGAGGAGGCCCGCAGGAAAGCCTTCAGGGAATACACCGGGAAATTGCGTTCCGAAGCGATTATCGAGTATTATTTCTGAAAGCCCCGTCCAGACTGGTCCGCTTCCGTTTTCCGCCGCTATTCCAGTTTTTTGGCTTCCTGCCACCAGCATTCCATCTGGTCGATCGAAACCTGATCGAAAGCCAGTTGCCGTTCCTGTAATTTGGCTTCGATGAACTGGAAACGCCGTTTGAATTTGGCATTGGCCTGCCGCATGATGTCTTCGGCGTTGCGCCGGCGGAACCGGGCCAGGTTGACCGCTACGAACATCAGGTCGCCGAGCTCTTCGTCGATGTGCGCTTCGTCGCCGCTGCGGATGGCTTCCTTCAATTCGGCGAGCTCCTCGTCCAGCTTGTCGACGATGCCGGCGGTGTCGCTCCAGTCGAAGCCGCATTTCGCCGCCTTTTTCTGCAGCTTTTCCGCGGTAATCAGGGCAGATAGTTGCCGCGGAATATCGTCCATGACGGAGACGGGGCGTCGGTCGGCCGCTCCGCCTTTTTCCTGCGCTTTCACTTTCGCCCAGATTTCGGCGACGTCGTCGGCGGAATTCACCTTGACTGCACCGAAAACGTGCGGGTGGCGGCGCAGCATTTTGGCGATGATCGCCGCCATCACGTCCCGGTAGGTGAACTGGTGCTGTTCGGCCGCGACGACTGCCTGAAAGATCAGGTTCATCTGAACGTCGCCGAGCTCCTCGCAGATGTGCTGCGGATCGCCTTCGTCGATCGCGTCGAGCAGTTCGGCACATTCTTCGACCAGATAATGCTTCAGCGATTCGGCGGTCTGTTCCCGATCCCACGGGCAGCCGTCCGGGGCCCGGAGCTTTTCGAGGATTTGCTGTAACGATTCGGCAGTCGGCGGATAGTTCATCGTGTTTCTCCGGTCTGTTGCGGTTGTGCCGCCGTTTCGGCGGAAGCGGGGGCCTGCGGTTCTTCGGGCAATGGCTGGCAGGTGGTGTCGATCGCGGCGCTCAGTCGGCCGCCCCAGCCGATGACGCGGTCGAATTC
The DNA here is from genome assembly GCF_903645315.1 of Victivallis sp. Marseille-Q1083. Classification (NCBI taxonomy): domain Bacteria; kingdom Pseudomonadati; phylum Lentisphaerota; class Lentisphaeria; order Victivallales; family Victivallaceae; genus Victivallis; species Victivallis sp. Marseille-Q1083. The sequence continues at coordinate 932,741 of NZ_CAHJXL010000001.1, read as the reverse complement.
CAGAATCAAATCGGCCGGTGCGCCGCCGACGGCCAGTTGCCGCCAGCGGACATGGACATTCAGCTGTTTCGGCGTTTCGCCGGCAGTCAGCGCCGTACAGGCGGGCAGGTTGTGCCGGGTCAAGCTCTGGCTGCAGCCGACGCCTTCCAGGCAGGTGCAGTCGAGCAGAAACGGCGCCGGCTCGACCGGCGTCAACGTGACGGTCAGTTCGTTGCCGGGATGCTGCAGCACCCAGTTGCCGCAACTGGAGCTGGCGATATTGCTGCCGTCCAGCAAAACCGGCCGGCCGAGCGGGAGCCGGTCACCCTGACCGCTACTGCAGAGGCCGTCGCCGCCAAGCGCATCGCAATGGAGTTGAAAGGTGTAGCCGAAAGTGTCGTCGTCATGCGGCGTCAACGACAGCTCCAGGCGGTGGCCGCAGCGGTGGCCGGTGGCGGCGCAACCGGCGAACAGCAGTGCCGTCAGCGCCAGGCCGGCCGATTTCAGGGCAGGAAAAAACATCAGATTACCTCTTTCGTTTGCGGCGGAGTTTCCCGGGGCGGGAAAAGTTCGGCCGGATCGTAATGTTGAAGCAGAACTTTCATCACTTCCCGTTCGCGCCGCCGCATCCGGCGGCGCGAAACCGGATCGAGATCGTCTTCGCCGGCCGAATGCAGCAGCCCGTGCACCAGGTACAGCAGCAGTTCGCGGCTGTACGAGGAATTGCGGCGCTTGGCGCCTTCGCGTTCCGCCGCATCGGCGCAGAGGATCAGTTCAATGCCGATGTCGCCCGGAAACAGCGATTCCGGCTCAGCCAGGTAACAGAAGGTGATGACGTCGGTGGTACCCTCGTGCCCGACGTAATCGCTGTTGGCGCGGCACATTTCGCGGTCGTCGACGAAGATCAGATTCAACGTCCACTCCCGGCCGGGGTCAATCGGCAGCCGGGCCAGCCGGGCCGCCAGCCGAGTTGCCGCTCGCAACAGCTTCCGGTTCGGGCGCGGCCGGTTTGGCAGGCGCCAGGAACAGGTCGTCTTCATCTTCTTTTTCCGGTCCTTTCGGGTAGGCAATTCGCCCGTGATACATCGTCGTCAGGGTGCGGATGAAACTTTCGCGCAATTTGGCCAGGTCGCCGACCGTGATGTCGGCATTGTTCAACTGGCCGTCGCGGATGCGCTTGCGGAAGATTTCATCGACCATCGCTTCGATCTTGGAGGCGGTCGGTTTCTCCAGGGAACGGCAGGCCGCTTCACAGGCGTCGGCCAGGCTGACGATCACCACTTCTTTTTCGTGGGCTAGCGGTCCCGGATAACGGTATTGACTTTCCAGCACCGGCGCGTCGTTGGTCTGCTCCTGCAGCGCCCGCTGGTAGAAAAATTGCATCAGGTCGGTGCCGTGGTGCTGTTCGATGGTGTCGCGGATCAGCCGGCAGAGCTTGTAACGGTGCGCCAGGTCCAGGCCGTCCTTGACATGGCCGCGGATGATCATGCTGCTCATCTGCGGGTGCAGGCCGACGTGCTGATTGGTCGTCTGGATGTTGTTTTCCGTGAAATATTCCGGCTTGTTCAGTTTGCCGATGTCGTGGTAGAGTGCCGCCGCCCGCGCCCGGATCGGATTGGCGCCCACCTCCTTGGCGGCCGCTTCGGCCAGCATCGCCACATTCTGGCTGTGATGGGAAGTTCCCGGCGCTTTGAGCTGCAGCTCCTTGAGCAGCGGATGATTGAAATCGCAGAGCACCATCAGCGACATGTTGGTGCTGACGTTGAACAGCAGTTCGAAGACGAAAATCAGCACCAGCGCCAGCACTGCGGTGATGACGCCGTTGTAAATCGCCAGGACCGCCGCCCACGGCAGCAGTTCGGCCTGCAGGAAGATGTGCTGCAGCAGATTGAAATCCAGCAGCCAGAACGAGAGCGCCGCGGCCAGCAGGGTCCGGACGAAGAAGGAACGGTAATTGGTGGCGCTGCGGACCAGGATGGCCGAAACCGAACAAACCACCATGCCTTCCAGCGCGACGTCGAAAGAATAGCCGAGCATCAGCGCGACGATGCTGGAGACGTAAAAGCCGACGTAAAGCGCCACCCGGTAGCCGAGCATGACCGCCAGCAGTACCGCCGGCAGGGCGATCGGCAGCGCTTCGATCAACAAACCGGGCGAGATGCCGATCGAGGCGCTGACGAAGAAAAACAGCTCCATGCTCAGATAATCGATGAACAGCGACAGGATGATGACGATGCCGACCAGGCTGAGTTTCCGGTTGCTCTTGACCACGTCCGGATGGATGTGATACATGTAGAGGCCGACGAACAGCACCAGCACCAGGCCCCAGATGGTGTTCTGGAAGAACTTCTGAACGGTATTGGTCTCTTTCAGCCGGGCCTGGTAGTCGTATTCGTAGGCTTTGATGCAGGCGAGGATTTCCGGGGTGACGGTCTGGTCTTTGATGACCAGCGGCTGGTTCTGCTTGATGCCGACCATCACCGGTTCGATCGCCTGCGAAGCCGCCTTCCGGCGGGCGGCAGTCAACTCCTGGTCCGGCTCCAGGTTGCCGGTGCCGACGATCCATTGCGACAACTGCAGCAGGTTTTGCCGGAAAAGGTTGCGGTCGCCGCCGGGGGAATAGTTGTTCAGAACGCTTTCAGTCAACAGGTCGGCCGCCTTGTCCGGCAGCAGCAGGTCTTCGATCGGTTTGGGCAGGCGGTCGCGTCCCTGGGCGTCGATGACCCGGACCCGCTGGCCGACTTTGTATTTCGCCTGTTCCGGCGGCGCGACGATACCCTGGCCGAGCAGGGAATCGAGTTCTTCGTAAAAAAGCTGCAGCAAATGCTGGTCCTGCAGCATCGCATACAGCGCGTTCAGCGTGTTGTCGTTCAGACCGGCGACCAGGTTGCCGGCGGCGCTGCCGTCCGACTGATAGGGCTGCTGGAGCTTCAACTGGCCGATCCGTTTGGTCACTTCCGAAAACAGATTGTCGGCGTTCTGCCGGATCAGGCTGTTCGCTTTGTCCGACATTTTGAAATAGACCGGTTCGCCCTCGGCCGCCTGTTTGCGCAGTTCGGTCGTTTTGGGGGTGTCCTCATAAGCGAAATCGAAATCGGCGAAGATGGTGCGCGGCGCCTGCTGGTTGACGATCAGCGGAAATTTGACCGGCCGCAGCGACGGCAGCGTCAGCAGCAGCGCACTGACCGCCCACAGTAGCACCAGCATGAAGATGCCCAGCACTTTGGAACTGTCCGCCGCCGTGATGAGCGCATTGTCGGTCTTGCGTTTGCGGGTGCCGATCTGGCCTTTCTGCTCCATCCGGTGCAGATGCACCTGACGCTTGATCCAGTTGATCAGAAAAGTGAACATGACAAACTCCGCATTCTAAAGTTCAAGATCATTCCTCCGGCGGCGAACCGTCACCGGGAATTGGGCTGGCCGGCGTAGGCGTTGATGATTTTCTCCAGCAGGGCGTGCCGGACGACGTCGGCGGTACCGAACCGGCAGAAGCCGATTTCCGGTATCTGCCGCAGGGTCGTTTCAGCATGCAGCAGTCCGGACGCCTCGTTGCGGCCGAGGTCCGCCTGGGACGGGTCGCCGGTGATTACGCAGCGCGAATGAAAACCGAGGCGGGTCAAAAACATCAGCATCTGGTCGCAGGTCGTATTCTGCGCTTCGTCCAGGATGATGAAGGCGTGATTCAACGTCCGGCCGCGCATGAAGGCCAGCGGCGCCACTTCGATGACATTGCGGGAAATCAAACCGGCCGCTTCATCGAAGTCGAGCATGTCGTACAGCGCGTCATAGAGCGGCCGCAGATACGGCATGATCTTTTCTTCCAGATTGCCGGGCAGGAAACCGAGATTTTCACCGGCCTCCTTGGCCGGCCGGGTCAGGACGATCCGCGAATAATTGCCCTTCAGAAATTCCGAAACGGCCATCGCCATCGCCAGGTAAGTCTTGCCGGTGCCGGCCGGACCGATGCCGAATACGACATCCCTGGTGCGCATCGCGTTCAGATATTCCAACTGCATTCTGGTCCGGGGCAGGATTTCCCGCTTTTTCGGACTGACCCGCACCCGCTCCGCGAACAGGGCGCGCAATTCGCCGTCCCGCCGGTCCCGGTAGGCTTTCAGCACCTGCTCGAAATCGGCCTGTTCCAGATTGCCGCCGCGCAATTGGTGCAGCGTCGACAATTCGCTGAAAAAGCGTTGCGCCCGCTCGATATCAACCTCGCTGCCGTCGAGCTGCACCCAACTGTCCCGCGCCACCAGCCGGACCGACAATGCCGTCTCGGCCAGCGGCAGATTACGGTTGGGATCACCGGCAAAGACCGTATGCGGCGTCAAACCGTAATCCAGGTAAATTTTTACACTCATGCTGTGACGACAATTTCCTTACGGCATCGGGATTTTCAGCTTCATGCCCGGCTTGATGACCGTCGAACCTTTCAAGACGTCCTGGTTGGCGTCGGCGATTTTCTGCCACAACTGCCGGCCGTAGAATTTCTGGGCGATCTTGCTCAGGCTGTCGCTCTGCTGGACGGTGTAAATTTCGAATTTGGTGTCGGTCGCCGGAACCGCGGCGGCCGCCGCCGGTTCGGTCGCCGGCGCGGCGGTGCTGACTGCCGGTTCGTCGAGCGGCTCGACATCCGCTTCGACAATTTCAACCGCTTCCATCATATACCCGGCCGGCACCTCTTCGAACTCGGCCGGAGCCGCCTGCGCTCCGGTCGTCGCCGGCGGCGGAGTTTCCGGCACGACCGGCACGACGGTCGATTTGTAACGCTGCTGTTCGACGTCGTACAGGCTCGGCGGCACCGTCGGCGGCGCCTGCCAGCTCGGATAATTCTCTTTGATAATCGTTTCCCACTGCTGTTCCTGTGGGCTCAAGGGGGTCTGTGCCAATTGCGGACTGCAGCCGACCACGCCGATGCCGATGAGCAATGCCGCTCCAGTTGCCATGCAAATATTCTTCATCATTTCAGCCTCCGTTAGAAACTTTTTTTGATTTCTGATCCATTGCCTTAAAATAATTTACCTCTAGAATATAATTTCATTCCGCGACAAAAACAAGTGAGCGGCCGGGTGTTTCGCGATAAAATAAAAAAGCGGCCGGCAATCCGGTCGCCTTTTTATGCTTTGACGGTCGTTGCGGCGGCACCGTCTGTTTTTTTTTAACGCCGGCGCAGTTCGACGATGGCGCGGGCGATGGCGTCCCGCCGGCTGGCGATCGGCGCGGCGCGGAAGGTGTATTCCGTCAGCGACCGGCTGATCGATTCGGGAACCGCCAGCAATTGCCGGTAGTCGCGGTATTCGTCCGGTGTCAGGACCGCCTGCTTTTCCGCCAGCAACTTCTGCAGCATCGTCAGATATTCGAAATCCTCCAGCCCGTCGCGCAGCGCTTCCAGCCGGAAGCTCGACACCGGCCGGTCGCCCGGCTCGCAAAGTTCGCCGTTTCTGGCCGGTTCCGGCGGATAGATGAGTCGGCCGTCGCCGTTGCCCCAACTGGTGCGGGTGCCCGGCGTCGTGCCGTAACCGGTCATCCAGGCGACCGGATCGCGGTAGGGGTTCTGCCGGGAGTCCGGATAGGCGGTTTCGCTGGTCCAGTAGACGGTTTCCCAGATCAGGATGCCGGTGAGGCGGTACTGCCAGGTCTGCCACAGCCAGACCCGCAGCGCGGTGCCGGGGTGGTCGATGAATTCGCCGGCGAACGGCGCCCGCGGTTGGGTGCAAATGTACCACCATAGCTCGTCGCCGGCATTACGCCGGGCAGCGACGCGTTCGGCGTCGAGATAATAAGTCGGCAGGCACCAGATGTTCGGGCCGCCGTACAATGGCGCTTCCGGCTGCTCGGTCAGCAACCGCCGCAGGTGGGGGGCGTATTTTTTCAGCAGCGCCATCTGCTCCATGACGAACGGATAATCTTTTTCCTCCGGTTCATCGAACGTATAGGTGTAGCAGTATCGGTCCCAGCCTTTTTCGACCAGATGCGCGTCGAGCTGGCCCAGATAGGAAGCGATGACCGGCTCGTAACGCGGATCGTCGGCGGTGATGCCGCCGATCGAACCGGGGTGGCGGGCGTGAAAGGTGCCGCTGCCCAGGCCCTCGACCGGCACGACGGCGCTGTTGGCATGAAATTCATCGAACAACATGGTCATATTGGCATCGAATTCCGTCCAGTCGAACTGAACGCGGGGACACTGCGGCGGGTCGTCTGACAGCTCGAGCCGGTAATCGAGCCGGTTGAAACTGCCGCCGTAACTGGAAATCCGGTTGTCGGCCAGCAGTTGCAGATATTGGCGGGCGATGCCGCGCCGTTCGTCGTCGGTTACCGGCCGGTAATAGCGCAGCAGCCGGTCGATGCCCAGTCCGAAGGCGGTCCGGCAACTGGCCCGGTCCGGCAGCGCGAAGTCATAGACTTCCAGTTGCAGCGGAATGACGATCGGTTCCAGGGACGCGCCGGTGATGTGCAACCGGCTGTGGTAGAAGCCGGCCGGCGTCCCGGCCGGAATTTTGGCCCTGACCCAGAAGGCGGCGTTCCGTCCGGCGGGCAGGTCGCTGCCGCCGGCCGGTTGCGGCGGCAGCGGATCGGGCCATTCGCCGATCATGCCGGAGGAATCGGTCGGCATCGTGATTTTGACGTATTCGACCCGGTCGATCGAAAGCGCTTCCGCCGGCAGTTGCCTTCCAGCCGTATTCCGCAATGGATCGGCGGTGATTTTGACTCGGGCCAGCGGCCGGATCGGAGTGATCAGCAATTGAACCGCTTCGGTTTCATTGGCTGCCGCGGTCAGTTGGAGGCATTCGGTGCGCGGTGACGGCAGCGGCGAATCGACGGCGACTTTCTGGGTTGACGGTGCCGTCCAGACCGCCAGTTCGTCGGGGCGGGCCAGCAGCAGCGCGCCGCCGGTGGCGTTGCCGCGCCGCAGGCCGGGAGAGGTTTTGCTGCGGTAAACCAATTGCAGTTCCAGTTCCGCAGAACGGATCAGTACGCCGTCCAGTTCACTGAGCGGTGCCGGCAACGGCAGTTCCAGCCGGGGGCCGTCCGCTTCAAGCCGCAGTTCCGTCCGCTGCAATTCCTCTTCCTGCAACACAACGATTTCAAAGCGGAACGGTCCGGTTCGGCCGTCCGGCAACTGCAACGGCAATTGCCGGGTTTCGGGGTTGAGGAAGAGGGGGGACGGCAGCCGGATGGCCGGATCGACGGCCGAGAATTCCAGTTCGCCGCATTGTCGCCCGGCGTCGTCGGCCGGCGGTTCGGCCGGCCTGGCGGTGAACGCCAGCCGGCTGAGTTGAATGACGCCCTGTTTGCCCCGCAGCCGCAGCCGGAGCTGTTTGGCCGGCAGCAGCGAGGCGGGCAGCGGAGCGGAGAATGCGCCGGTCCCGCTCAATTCGCCGACCGGTCGGAATGCTTCGTCATTCCGGGCGGCTTCGAGGAGCAGGACGCCGCCGTCGGCGGCATAGGAGGATTCGACGCTGACGGCTGCCGCGGTGAACGGCCCGTTGTCGAAGCGATATTCGAGCGAGCCATTCGGTTCGAAGCGCCAGACGGTTGTATTGAACGCAACCCGGCCGGCGATGCCGGACAATCTGCAGGCGGAACTCTCCTGATTCCAGCTTGGCTCGAAATGATAAACGCCGTTTTCGTAAAATTCCTCTTCCGCTAGGGGCTGGCCGGCGGATACGAAAACCGGGATGCTTTCGAACAGTACCGGATTCCGGAACGCCAGCCGGTCGCCGGTGCGCCAGCCGCCGAACTGCAACCGCCGCGCCGCTTCCGGCGCCGGCGTCGGGACGATGAAGCGGTTAACGTACTCCTGCCATTCCCCGCCCAATTGCCGCCGGTCGCGGTTAACCAGCGCGGTGCCGCCGATCAGACAGCCGGCGCCGGTGTTGCCGCGCGCTTCGAAGCGCAGGCCGTAGGTGCGGCCGGCTGACAGCGGCAGCGGCTCGCTCTGCCAGAAGGCGGGGGCGTCGCCGATGTCGCCGTCGATGGTCAAGGTGCCGTCCGGCTGTTGCTCCGCCTGCAATCCGGCATTGTCCGGCGCCTGGAATTCCCAGCGGACGGCCAGAGGCGGTTCCCGGGTCTGCCCGTGGCGTGCATTTTCGGTTTCCGGTTCGACCGCCGCCGCGCTTCCGGCGGCGGCCAGCAGGATGCTCAAAGACAGGATGAATTCGGTCATGGGAGTTGTTCCGGTTGGTTTACCAGGTCGGCATGTAGAGGCCGGAGGCATTGTTCAGCGGCGCCCAGTGCAGGTACCACGGCGCAAGGTCGAGGTAATGGATTCCTTCGACATGGCCGTCGAGGAGTACCGCATTGGCGCGGTTGTTGTGGCGGGCGGTGATCGGATAACTGCGCATGCCGTCGATCTGCGGATAGACCGGCGCGTCGCATTTGATGTAAATCGGCGAATGCCATTGCAGACGGACGGCATCGGCGAGCGCCTGGTCCTGCGGCACCGAATCGCCGGCATAAATCAAGTCGGAGGTCTTGCCGAATTTGTCGAACTCGGCGGCCTTGTGCACTTTCGTCCAGCCGTCGGTCAACGCCGGGGCGAATTGGGCCAGATTGCCGAAGCTGGTCATATTCACCCCGTAGCTGCCGTGCTGGTCGACCAGCAGCCCGTCGCGGTCGCCGATGTTTTCCGGCGCGGCCGGACAGCACATCGAGGCCGGACCGAACCCGTAGTCGAGCATCGTTTCCCACCAGAATACCCAGACGTCATTTTCCTTCAGCGTTGTCGGCGACAGCACCCAGTCGTCATAGTCGTTCTGATAAAGCGCCTGGCCGAGGCCGATCTGTTTGAGATTGCTGACGCATTTGATGTTCTGCGCTGCCGCTTTCGCTTTGGCGAGCGCCGGCAGCAGCATGCTGGCGAGAATGGCGATTATCGCGATGACGACCAGCAGTTCGATCAGTGTGAAAAATTTTCGTTGCATGAGGTGATCCTTTCCTGTTGCTTGACGGATGCGTGTTCCATTGCTTGGTAACTCCGGCTCAATTCAATTCATTTTCGAAAAAGTATTCCATCGGCAGCATTGCGGCGCCCAACGGCAACTGGTCGTCGCCGCAATGCGCCGGCTGGACCGCACAGCGCAATCCCCAGCCGGCATTGCCGTAATGTTCCATGGCCTCCTGCACGACCTGCAGCGTGTATTCCGGGAATTCAGCGGTCCACGGCGGCAGGAAAATAGCTTCCGGGTTGAGCAGGTAAGCCAGATTGACCACCCCCCGGGCAATATAGCCGTAACAGTCGCGCAACAGCTCGATTGCCTGCCGGTCGCCCTGGCGGACTTCCCGGAGAAAATCGGTAAATTGCCAGCCGGGACCGCGGATGGCCCGGTAGATTTTCTGCAGCCGGTTGATGCCGCCGAGAATTTCCAGCGTGCCGTGCCGTCCGTCATAAGGGTGTGGTGCGCTTTCCCGGGCGATCTGGATTAAACCGAATTCTCCGGCGCCCTCCTGATGCCCCTGATAAAGACGGCCGTTGAGGTAAAGGCCGATGCCCAGTCCTTCGTGGACATAGATGAAGTCGTCGAGTCCGGCGGCGCCGCCGCGGCGTTTTTCCAGCCAGGCGAGCAGATGGGAAATATTGCATAAAACACAGGGCTTGTGAAAATGACGGCTGAGCCGTTCCCGCAGCGGCAGCGGCGCTCGCAGGTCGCGGAACTGGAAGGAGTTGACCACTTCGCCGGTGGCCGGATTGGAAATGCCGGTGAGCGCGACGCCGATGCCCGGCAGCCGTTCCGGCGGAACCCGGGCGGCGGCGAGCAGCTCTTCCAACAGGCGGATGGCGCTGTCGACTTTGGCTTCGGCCGGGGTCGACGCCGGCACGGTCAGCGTGCGGCGGAACAGCGTGGCGCCATTGGTGTTCAACAGCACCGCAGTGATGTTGTCGCCGTCGTGAAAATGCAGTCCGGCCAGCAAAAACAGCCTGGAATGCAGATAAAGCGCACCGGGCGGACAGCCGGGGCCGGTGACCGTCTGGTTGTGTTCCTCCAGGCAGCCGGCGGCGAGCAGACTGTCGGTATAGCGGCCGGCGCTGACCAGCGAACAGTGCAACTGTTTGGCCAATTCCTTCCGGGACAGGCCGGGCTGCCGCCAGAACAGCCGCAGGATTTCTCTCTGGCGGGCCGGACTCAGATCCGTCGCCGGCAGGACCGGTTTGAAATTGTTGAAAATGGTCGTCGTTTTCATCATAGTTACTATTATATCAAAAAAAATTTCAAAAGTCAATAGTATTTATAACAAAATGTTAAAAATTATTTAAAATCTTCTCTCCCGGCGTTCTCCGGAGAAATTCGGCGCATTGATGGGAAAAGATATTTTCAGCAAACCGGAAACCAGATGGTTGCAATTGGTGGTTCGGCGGGATAAATTATCGATGTCGAAAATGCTTTTTGCCAAACTATTGAAAACCCGGCGACTGAGATGATTTCAGTGGGGGGCTTGGCGAAGACAATAAACAATAAAGTTGATGGATGGACGGTTGCCATTTCTTTTTCGATTGCCGATTCGCGGCGGGACTCTTCCGGGACGGGAAAGTGACAGCGTGACGACGGTTGGGAAGAGGAGACGCATGAACTTCAATGCATGGATGTTAAAGAGCTGGCTGTTGGCGGTTGTGATCGTTTTCGGCGGCTGGCGGGCTTCGGAAGCCCGGGAGCCGGAAAGCCGGGTCCTGCTGATGCACTCTTATTCCAGCAGTTTTCGCTGGACCGATCAGGTCACCGGCGGGTTTCTTGCCCGGCTGGCCGAGCTTGTTCCCGAAGCCGGCGTGGAGGTCGCCTATCTGGATTTTTTCCGTCCGGGCGCCGACCCCCGGACGACGTTTGAAAATATCGCCAGGCGGGTTGAGGCCGGCGATTACGATGTCGTCGCGGTCTGTGATGACGACGGCATTGAACTGTTCCGGCAGAATGCCCGCCGGCTTCCGGCTGAGGTGCCGGTGGTGTTTCTCGGCTGGGTCGGGTACGATCCGGAAATCCGCCGGGAATTTCCCAATTCGACCGGGCTGATCCAGCCGGTGCCGGTGGCCCGGACGATCGAGCTGGCTTTGCAGTGCTGCGATACGCCGCCGTCGCGCATCGTCGTGATCGTCGATCGCGGACCGGCCGGAGAACGGATTTACTGTGACACGGTCGAATGGTTGAAGGGCCGGACGTTGCCGCCGGTCGACTTCTGGCGCGGCGAAGATTACAGTTCGGCGGAGCTTTTTACCGCGCTGGAGCAATTGCCGGCGGATTCACTGGCGGTCTATACCGGCTGGTATCGGGCTGGATTGAGCGATTATGCCTCCTGTCGCGGGCTGGGCAGTCAACTGGCGGCGCTGGACCGCGGGGCGATGTTCGCCACGATGGACAATTGGCTGGGCCGGGGGATGGTGGGCGGCGTCATGTGCCGGGGGGAACGGCATGGACGCGAAGCGGCCGACTTGGTCGGCCGGCTTCTGGCCGGTTCGTCGGCGGCGGAGTTGCCGTTTGCCGTCGGCGGCGTGGAGGCGGTCGTCGATTGGCCGCAACTGCGGCAGGAGCAGTTGACCGATGACCGTTTGCCGGATGACGTCGTAGTGGTGAACCGGCCGCCGACGATCTGGGAACAATACCGTCGGCCTTTGATTGCGGCGGCGGCGGGCCTGGCGGCGCTGATCGGATTGCTGGCGGCGGCGGCGGTCTACGCCGTCCGTCTCCGGGCGCTGTCCCGTCGGCGGCGGCAGGAAGAGCGGCAGCAACTGGCCGAGCTGCAGACGGTTGCCGCGCAGTTGCGGATGACGCTGCATTCGATCGGCGAGGCGGTGATTGTCACCGATGCGAAGATGAATATCACTTTGATCAATCCGGTGGCGGCAGGCCTGACCGGTTGCGCTGTGGAGGCGGCACTCGGCCGGAAATTCGCCGAGGTTTGGCATATCGTCAGTGAACCGGACGATGAATTGGTTGTTTCTCCGGTGGAACGGGTGCTGGAAACCGGAACGGTCGTCGAATTGGCCGGCCATACCGAGCTGACTTCCGGAGACGGCGGCCGTTGCCGGATTGCCGGCAGCGCGGCGCCGATTCACGAAGCGGACGGCGCGTTGTCCGGCGTGGTGGTGGTCTTCCGGGATGTTTCCGGCGAATATGAGCGGCGCGACCGTTGCGAAGGTGCCTTGAAAATGCTGCAGGCGGCGGCGAGGATGGCCAACTTGAGTTATTTCTGCTGCAACCGGCAGGCGACGGAGTTTTACGGCAGTTGTCCGGCGATGGGCAATTGGGAATGGGAAAATGGCCGGCCGATCGCCGCCGAACGCTGGATTGTGCCGGAGGATTTGCCGCGGTTCCGGGAGGCGCAGGAAGCGTTGCTGGCGGGCCGTCGGCGGGAGGTCCAGGTTGAATACCGTTCCGCTTTTCATGGCGGGCTGCGTTATTTCCGCCTCGCGGCCGAACTGTTGGAACCCTCCGGCGAAAAGCCGCGGATTTTCGGCATCCTGCAGGATGTCACCGCCACTGCCGAACGGGAACGGCAATGCCGGGATACCGACGCCCTGTTGAAAACAATGGTCGAAGCGCTGCCGTGTCTGGTGTTCATCAAAGATTTGTCCAACCGGGGCCGCTATCTGGTGGCCAACCGTTATTTCGCCGAATTCCTGCAGCGCACGCCGGAGGAGATGGTCGGCAAGACCGATGGCGAAATTTTCAACGACCCGGAACTGGTGGAACGTTTCCGGCGGGATGATTCGGCGGCGATGGCCGCTTCCGGGCCGATCGATTCGCTTGAGCGCGTCATCGACTCCCACGGCAGGGTGCGTTATCTGCATGGCGTCAAAGAAGTGGTCCGCCAACCGGATGGCCGGCTGCTGCTGTGCGGCATAGCTGCCGAAATCACCGAGATGGAGGAGGCCAAACGGCGGGAGGAAGAATTCCGCCGGCTGCTGCAGGCGATTCTGGACAATGTGCCGGTCGGTATCCTGCTGAAAGATCCCGCCAGCGAGTTCCGTTATGTCATCTGGAACAAAGCGCTGGCCCGGATTTCCGGCGTGCCGGCCGAGAAGGTGATCGGCAAGACCGATTTCGAAGCGGACATTTATCCTTTCCGGGGATGCGCGCAGAAATTCCGCGAAGAGGATATGACGGCGCTGCGGGACGGGACGGCGCTGACGTTCGTCGAGGAGCTGCCGACCTGCCTGGGTTCCCAGGTGGTTTATCATACCCATAAAATTCCGCTTGAATTCGAGGACGGCCGGAGATATCTGCTCGGGCTGTGCGTCAATATTTCCAAAGAGTGGCTGCTGGAGCGTGACCAGCGGGAGGTGATCGCCCAGTTGAATGCGCATATCCAGCAGGAGAAGATGTTCAACCGCTGTCTGCAGATCATCACCATTGAAAACGACTTCGACCGGGCGATCGAAGCGATTCTGGCCAATGTCTGTGACAACCGCGGCGCCGACCGCTGTTTTGTTTTCCGTTATTCCGACGATTACCGGCGGTTGGACAATTGTTATGAATGGACGCGCGACGGCATCGCGTCGCAGAAGATGTTTTTCCGGAATTTTGAAATCGATAAATATTGGAAACTGCAGCAGATCATCTGCTCCCGGCAGGAGATCGCCATCGACGACGTCGCCCGGAATGCGGAGTGGCGGCAGTTGCTGAAGGCGAAGCTGGACGAAGCGCCGGATGTCCAGTCGTTGTTGTTGTGCGGCATCTGGGACGGCGACCGGCTCTGGGGGATTATCGGCATGGATTTCGTGCGGTCGCTGCATCCGATTTCCGGCATGGACCGGGAAGTGCTCCGCAATGTCTGCAACCTGGTGTTGCTGGCGGAGAAGCGCAAACGGCAGGTGGAATTGGTCGCCGACAGCGTTTCGCTGCGCAAGCAGTTGGTCGACAACATCAGCATTCCGATCGCCATTTTCGACCATGATTTCCGGGTAGTCACCGCCAATGCGGCGGCGGCGGAGACGGTGCCGATGCCGCTGGAGGAGTTGATCGGTTCCCGCTGTTATGAGACGCTTTGCGGCCAGTCGGAGCCGCCGCCGTGGTGCCCGCATG